>NZ_JACJPK010000027.1:0-107683 GCF_014696035.1 Trichocoleus sp. FACHB-262
TATCTTGGCTTTCAAACTATTCTCTTTTCTAGGTGCGGGGGCCGACTGATTCGGTGCGCTTTCGCGCCCCTTCTCCCTCGACCGCTTAGCCAATATAACGAAGTCCACACGGGATTGTCAAGGGGTGGGAAAAAGTTTTTCGAAGGGCTGGAAATGCCTTCAACATAAGCCCTTGTTTTACCTACGGCACTCACTAAACAGCAAAATCGAGAATTTACTTTTAGCGTTCTGCCACTGCCTCATGGGCTTCTGTGTACTGAACTGCAGTGATAGCGACCTTGTCAATTAACTGTTAGTTTTGGATTGTGGCACGCATAGAGGTAACTGACTTGCATGCTTTACGAGTGCTGAGCTGAGATGGAATTGCCTAGGAGTGTCTTTTGTGAAATTTAGGCTGATGAAGAAAACTTTAATAACATCTCTGATACTGGTGATGCTATATGTACCTCAGCCAGCAGCCAGCCAACTAGTACCTCGACCTTGGGTTTCGGTGGGAGTTAAAGACGATGACCCAACTTTCTCCATAGGTGCTAAAGCGGTTGGGCTAGGTGTGGAACTAGGAACTGGACCAGGTGGTGCCACTGGAGTAGATGTGCTTAAGTTTGTAAACTTGCCTGTCGTCTCGCCTTATGTGGGTTTGGGGCTGTACTCTGAAGACAAAGGTGTTGCTTATTCCGGCGGTGTACAAGTTGATGCTTCTGACAATTTGTTTGTTGGAGTAGGTTATAACTCGGTTCGAGGGGTGAACGGACAAGTCGGGCTGAGATTTTAGGTCACTCCGATCGCGAAATGACTAGGGAAAATTGGATGCTGGTTAAATTAACGCTGTTCCTCGTGAGCATGAGATTTTAGCATTTGAAAGGAGGGCAAATGCAGGCTGGCCTCCAACTCTGCGCGCTTCACGAAACGATTGAAGTCACTAGCAGCTTTGGTTTTTTGCTCTAGAGGTACCCGGTCATACCACAACCAAAACAGAGTTCTGGGGCTGATAGTGTCAGGTACGTTAGCCATAGTTATAGTTTCATCTTGCGTCAATAATATTGGTAAGCGTGACGCAAAATGTTGGTTCTGACCATCGATAAGACACGGAGTTGAGAACATCTAGGCAACGTAATCTTCGTATTTTTACCGAATGTTCTACAAAGTTTAGATTTTCCCGTCAAGATGGCATTGGCTAACGTTGAGGTTTGTGAACTTAGGTCCGACAAGGATGCGATCGCCCTCTTAGCTCCCATTACACTAGCTCAGCTTTTTTCAAACTTCAATTTTAGCTGTGTAACTGACGAGTGTGAAATTGGAAAGTTAGCATTAGGTAGAAATTTAGGATTTTTAGTTGCAGTAGATGGAACCCCTTGTTCGCTCGTTTCCAACTCAGAAGATTCAGCCTAACAATACGGCGCTACTCGTCATTGATATGGAGCGGGATTTTGTAGATGCGGGGGCTGTGCAGGAAACACCAGGAGGGCGAGAACTAGTTCCAGTGATTAATCGCTTAATCGATTGGGCTAGGCAACATACTGTGCCCATTATTTTTACCCATGAGATGCATCGGCCTGACAAAAGTGACTATGGGATTGAACTGGAATATGACCCAGTACATTGCCTAGAAGGAACGCCAGGTTGTGAGCTTACAGATGGCTTAGATGTACAGCCGCAAGATTACCGTATCTTAAATAAGCGCCGATACGACTGCTTTATGGGCACTGAGCTAGATCTATTACTACGATCGCAAAAGATTGAAAATTTAGTTTGTTGTGGAGTTACGGCTCATGTTTGTGTCATGAGCACAGTCTTCACGGCACGAAACCTAGACTATCGAGTAATTGTGCCACGGGATGCGATCGCAGGGGTTACGGTAGACCACTACACAGCAGCCTTACTCTGTATGAGTGATGTTTTTGCCTATATTTCAACTGCTACAGAAGTCACTCAACTCTGGGGCTAACGCTCGTTAGTTAGGAAGTAGTACTTTACAAGTTACTTTTTCCAAGGCAGCTTAGTGCCCATTTCGGTGAAGGCGGAAAAAACCAAGTACAACGCTAAAATACCAACACTAGCGAGGAAAATAATTAGATCGCTATTCATGGATGGGACACTCGAACCTACTTCTTGCTGATCATGGCAGAGTCGAGGCCGTGTCATGAAGTCCTCCACGGTAGCGCTTCGAAACAAAAACAGCGATCAGAGCTAAAAACATCGCTGCGATCGCCGTTTAGGTTTATTAGTGGTCAGAATTTAGAAGTTCATGAGTCCTAGATAGGAGGCTGAGGAAATGGCAATAATAGTCAGAACTCCCAGAATGATGCTGAGACCGAATTGAAAAGCAGGTTTTTTTCCAGCGCTCATAATTTACACCGCTTAAACTAATTTATTTAGTCATGGTGTCTGTGTCCTGAAAAAACTACATCCTGCCGCAGGACTAAGTAAGAAGGTACAAAAAACTGGAGCGAGATAAAAAATTTTGCTTGCTGGAGTTTGAGTCGTTCCTTAAGAGGGATGCTTGCAGGCGCTTGATTTTTCTTTTGGCAGAAGAGGAGAGATAGGAGCGATCGTTACACTTAAGAAAGTATTAAGTACCCTCTAACCTCTGCTGTAACTTGGTTTTGTATTATGGAATACTTAGGACAAACCATTGAGCTAATACAAAAAGATGGCGGATGGATTAGCGTTTGGTATCACCATATTTGTACGATTCAAATTGGAACTTTTCCAACCGCCAATGCTGCTTGGGATGCTGCTATAGAGCTAATTCAGCGGGATCTTGCAGTTCGAGGGCTGCTACAAGTTATTGACGATTGGAGTAGTGACAACTTCATTACTTGCCAAGAATACTCACTCTTGGAAGATTCACTCGTCCAGTTTGTTGTATCGGTTTAACAAGTGTCAACGTTGGGTTGTATCAGCTATGAAGTACGAGCTAGCAGCGATGCCTCACCTCGTCGATATAACTCACGAGCGTAATCTGTCCAAGTGCCTTGACCCCAGTAACGGAAACAGCTAGTTTGTAAGAGCAAATTGTAGAGTAACGCTTCTTGATAGTCCGATCGCTGCGTCACTGAACTATCCTGCTCTACTAGGCGATCATATTTCTCGTGAAACAGTGCGCTGAGTTTTCTCATGGGGTCTAAAACATTTTCGTAGCCATTGACCCAACTTAAATGATTGGTCCAGGAAGCTCCGTCCATATGGAATTGGTGGTCGGTAGCTTTGAGCTCGGCGATCGCTTTCTCCACTGCTTCAGGTGTGGCTTTGTCTGGATCAACTCGTTGCCAAATTTTGTGTTGATTGACAGCTTGGCAAATAGGATAGTCTTCCGGACTAGCACCCGCTGCTTCAATTAGTTCTAAGTACTCAGTACCATTTAGAGCAACTGTGCCAACTCTCCCTCCACCTTGCTCCCGCACTTCATGACAAGCTTTAAAGAAAGCTTGAGGAAACTCATTCATCATCACACCACCATTTTCCCCGTCAGCAATTTGGGTAACGAGGGAGGGCACCGTAACATCGCCAATTTGCTGGTGGCTGCGTCCTTTGGCTTCGTAATAAGGCTGCATTTGGCCGACTAGCTTGGTATCTGAGCCTTGAGTTTTAATTAGGGCAGTAATGCTAATCGTTTCTCCATGACAATTCCGAGCAACCAATCGGTTAGGGATATATTTCTGATCGTGTTGTAACCCAGAACCATCTATGTTTTCGACAGAATGTTCTTGCACCATCAGCCAACGATAGCCACATTCTTTGAGCGCTTTGATGTATTCATATAGCGTATCCGGATGATTGGGTAGATGCATTTCTGGTGGTGAGAAACCCTTTACCCGCTTTAGAGCGTCATAGCCAAAGATAGCTGCAAAGTGCTGTTGCCAAGCTTGGATATGCAGTTTGATATCTGGGATAGGAGTAGAAGGAATCACAGCGTGACTCCACATGGTGCCTAACCACTCCACATAAGGCTGATACTGGGGGTCACAAGCAAGCCGTCTCAGATTATCTAAGACATCTTCACGCCCCAGCTGGCGCAGCCCCCACAATAGATTACCCGAATAATCGAGCATCATCCGAGGATGGCATCCTTCGGCTACGAGTTGAGGGATAAACTCTCCCATGCGGCTGTAACACCAAGTAAAAGGATCAGCATTATGGTTATCTCCTTCCCCAGGATGCTCAAACATATATTGCAGGTTGCTGATCAGGGTACCATTGGCTCCTGCCGGAATTGTGGGTTGGTGCATATGCAGCGCACAAGCAAATCCTGCTGTAATGTCTGTTAGTTGGAGATTGGTCTGAGGTGAGAAAATAGGTTGATTGTGGTTCACCACTGTATTGATCTCTGTCTCCCAACCACAGAGGTTGGGCAGACCTGATCTGATTTCTGTCAAGGTGGAAAGAGGGGAAGCCGAAATTTGTGTAGACACAGAACTTCCTTCATGCTGATTTTGCGATCGCTTTCAATTGTGACTCATTCCAGTAGAAATCGTCTTAACCCAATTGAATTTGTCGCTACAGTAGGACTGGCAAAGAGTAGTCGCAAATTGGGAACTCTACATCTCATAGCCAATACTGGTAGTGTGCTTGACACGCTCAGTTATTGATTTTACTAGTCAGACTAGGAGTCAGCCTTGGAACTCGTGCAATTAGCCAAGCAAGGTGATGGTAGGGCGATCGCCACTTTATTAAATCGAGCTTTTGAGAAACAGGCAACTGCTGTCAAGGTGAATCTCAGGGGTAACTGCTTACAAGTGCTACTAGAGGCGACTCCACCGCCAGAACCACTAGCTGCCATGACCTTAATGCAACAGGTGATGTCACATATCCAACCAGAATCGCTAGAAAGAGTTGAAGTGTATGGTCGAGAAACAGGGGCAAAAATGTTTAGCTGGCAAAAAGAAATACGACTTCAGCAGCCCCAGCAGCCATCTAGGATTCAACCAACACTGCAAGACCGAGAACTCACTAAGCAGGGAGATTTTGAACAAAATGAAAGCCAGACCTCACCCTGTTTACAGCAGCCATCTGCCACTAAAAAAGGAAAGCTAGTTTTCTACAGTACCCGTAGACAAA
Organism: Trichocoleus sp. FACHB-262; assembly: GCF_014696035.1. Lineage (NCBI taxonomy): Bacteria > Bacillati > Cyanobacteriota > Cyanophyceae > Leptolyngbyales > Trichocoleusaceae > Trichocoleus > Trichocoleus sp. FACHB-262. The sequence continues at coordinate 5,059 of NZ_JACJPK010000027.1, forward strand.
GCCCTTCTCGCTCATCAACTCAGCATCAACCTCAAGCTGTAACAGCTGAAGGTTGGGGTGCAGTCTTAACAGGGTTGGGATTGGCAGTGATCTTGTTTATCCTCAGTCCGCTGAAACTACTATTTCGGGGATTTTTGGTCATGGTGCATGAGGTAGGGCATGCTTTGACTCACTGGTTATTTGGTCGTCCTGCCATTCCGATGATTGATTTCGCCTTCGGAGGTGGAATCACCATGAGCTTTGAGCAATCTTGGCTAATTCTAGGGCTGATTTATTTGGCGATCGCCTATTCAATTTGGCTCTGTCGGGTTTATCCTCGCCTACAAGGTGTTCTGGTTGGGTTGGCAGGGCTTTATAGCTTCTGCCTACTTACCGATTGGAATCTCATTTTGTCAACCTTTATGGGGCATGGCATGGAGATTTTGGCTATTTTTATTTGTCTTTATTTATCAATAAGTGGTTACTTTCGTCATATGGATGGCGATCGCACTATCTATGCCATGATGGGTTTCTTTACCTTGTTTAGCGATCTCCAGTTCTCATGGCAGTTGCTTTACGATTTAGATTTTCAGTCTTGGTACGACGAAGGTAAGGGCGGAATCATTGACAACGATTTGGTAATCCTAGCCAGTGAGTACTTTAACGCGGATCTCGCAACTATCGTGGGATGCCTAGTAGCAGGCTGTATCACGGCTCCTATTCTCGCCTTTTTACTTTTTCACTACGAGTCTTGGTTGCGCTCTGCGATTGGTAAGCTTTTGTCGTAGCCTAAAACAGTACAGCTAGCTAAACAGTGCAGCTAGCGATCGCTGGCATGTTGCTTTAGTTCGTTTAGAGAAGCATATTCCAAGGCTGAGGCATGGGTGGCAGCTAAAACAACAGGAGGAGCCATGCCTGCATCTAAAGCTTCCTTCCAGCGGGAGGCACACAAACACCAGCGATCGCCAGGCTGCAAACCTGGAAACTCAAAAGCTGGAACTGGCGTGCTCAGATCGTTACCTTGCTCCTTGGTAAAGGCTAAAAACTCTTCAGTCATTTGGGCACAAACTACATGGGCTCCAAAATCACCACCACCTGTATTGCACTTGCCATCTCGGTAGTATCCGGTCATGGGTGAGGTGCAGCAAGTTTCGAGGGTTCCACCTAGTACGTTGCGTGCTTCTGTCATGCTACTCCTGCTCTCTAAAATTTCTGATTGCTTAGGTTACCAGTTTAGGTGGATTTGAGGTGGAGTGTTATTGAGGTTGTTGAAATTGCTTAATAAATTCTATGATTTGTCGCATTTTGAAACCCTTAGCCAACTGGCGAAGATGGGTTGCAAAAGGTAAAAATTGCGGATCAAGCAGTTCTAATCTAGCTGCTCTCTCCGTTAGGGCTTTCAGGTCGCCCATCATCGCTAAGTGCAATAAAGCTGAAATTTCTTCAGCAGAGGGAGCCACTAAGGATGCAGAAGGGCTGTCGCTTGCTTCTACGGAAGAGTAAGAAAGAGATCCTGCTGCGATCGCCTGCCGACTAGGATCAGCAATATCAGAAATATTTGTCGATGGGTTCTGTTTTGTTTCCTGAAGAATATCTCTAGTTTCAAGACCCGATGCTAAGCTCTCGCCCTCAGCTTCCTCGTAAATCCATTCTAGTTTTAGGTGATGGCTTAGACGCTCCAGTAGCTCTGCTTCACGAATCGGCTTGGGCAGAAAATCATTGCAACCTACTTCCTGGCTCTGCTGTCGATCCATCGCAAAGATGCTGGCTGAAGTGGCAATGACCACAATGTGCTGGAGAACTGGAGACAGACGAATTTGGCGAGTCGCTTCAAACCCATCCATGCCAGGCATGACCAAATCCATCAAAATGACATCTGGCTCAAACTCATACGCTTTACGCAACCCCTCCCGGCCATTGGTCTCTTCCAATACCTGAAATCCTAATGGCCGTAGCAGGTTGATTAGCACTAAACGATTGTCCTCTTTGTCATCTATCACCATAATTTTTCGCCGATCGCCTTTATATCCACAAATACTGCGATCGCAGCGAGTAGTATCAGATAAGTGAGAAGCTTCAGTGAGATCCAAATCAATCCAAAAACTGCTTCCCTGCCCAGGCGCACTTTGTACTTGAATGTCACTCCCCATGAGCTGTACCAGTTGACGGCTAATTGAGAGGCCCAAGCCTGTTCCCTCGGTTTGGCGATAGTGTTCGCTAACTTGGCGAAATGGCAGAAAAATCTCCTGGAGGTGGGCGGGGGTAATCCCAATGCCCGTGTCTTCGATCAGAAAGCGGAGTGTGGTGGCATTTGGCACCTGAGAACTTTCCAACTTAGCCGCAGCCAGTGGAGTGTTGGATGAAATATTTGCGATTGGAGGGAGTAATTCGTTACCTAAAGCTGAAGATGAAAAACTGCTGACATAGCCAACTTTGAAAGTTACGCCACCGTTTTCCGTAAACTTAATCGCATTTCCTAATAAGTTAATCAGAACTTGGCGCAAACGCTTCTCATCCATTCGCACCAAGCGGGGGAGGGGGGGAAGCGGTTTGTAGGTGAATAATATTCCCTTTTGCTCAGCTCGAATGCGGCAAATCTCTACAACTCCTGCCAAAAACTCTGAGAACAAGACATCACTGAAGTAGAGTTCCATCTTGCGAGCTTCAATTTTGGAAAGGTCTAAGACGTCGTTGATCAACATCAGTAGATGCTCTCCACATTGATGAATCACGCTCAAACCATTCTTTTGCGACTCTGTTAAAGCTTTATTCTTCTTGAGAATCTGAGCATATCCTAAAATGCCATTGAGCGGAGTTCTCAGTTCATGGCTCATGTTTGCGAGAAACTCGCTTTTGGCCCGACTAGCAGCCTCAGCTACTTCTTCTGCCCGTTGGCGATCGCGAATTTCCTGCTGCAAGTCTAAAGTTCGTTCCTCAACTTTGGCTTCTAAAGTCCGATTCGCTTCTTCCAAGTCAGCGTAAAGACGAGCATTCTCAATCGAAATGGCGGCTTGAGAAGCAAGTAACTGTAAAACTTCTAAGCGTTCTGAAGTAAAGGCTCCAGTCGTTAGATTGTTTTCTAAATAAAGAGTCCCAGTTAGCTTGCCTTGATGCAGAATCGGTGCACATAAAACTGACTTAGGTTGATATTTTCTAATATATGCATCTGAGGTGAAAGCTCCTTCGCAGCCCGCATCATTGAGCACAACAGGCTCATGGGTTCTAGCAACATAGTTGATGATTGACGTGGGATAGGGATACTGGGCAACTGGATCTTCAATGGCGGTTGTGATCTGAGACTGCCATGCCAAAACATCTCTGCTAGTGCTGCCAAAGGCTGCAACCTCTAACTCTCCTGCTTGCTCTAGCAGTAATAATCCTAGTTCTGCACCCGCATTTTCCATCACAATCTGCATGAGTTTCTCTAGCAGCCTCGTCAAAACAATCTCACTGGAAAGTACTTGAGATGCCTTGAGGATGGTGGCTAAATCCAGTGTTTGAGTATGATCACCACTGGTAGAGCGATGAGTTTGCTGTTTAGTAAGTTGGGAGCTACCTCGCTGCTGGGTACGAGCAAAAACATCTATATATTTTGCTTCTAGGTGTTTAACTTTAGCGATCGCCCCCCAGCGCACATAGCCATAGTAGGCTTCGCTTAAGTATTCCTGAGCAAACTTATTCCGACCCAGAGCGAAATAAAATTCTGCGGCTCGCTCATTTGCCAGCGCTTCTTCTTGCAGATATCCATGTTCTTTAGCTCCAGCGATCGCCTGATCATATAACTCTCTAGCCTCAGCAATTTGCCCTAAAACTCGCGCTTTTTCTGCTTCTACTAGCTCATATTTATGCTGAAAGTTCATTGGGGCATGAGCGGCCCAGTTACGCATCTTCTCCTGATTACTATCTACTTTGCTCAAAAGGTGAGATTGTTGAGCCTGCGATGCCGATGGATAAATGCTGAGTTGTGCCAAAGAATCATAGAAATGACAGACTGGTACTACTAGAAATGCTCGTACTCCATCTAAATACTGTTCGGCTAAATCGGCATTCTCCAGAGCTTTTTGGTATTCTCCAAATAAATAACAAAGAATCAGCTTATTGAGATAAAAGTAGTGGAGAGTAGTCCTAGAATTGGCCTTCTGAAGCAGGGACAATGAGTAATCTTCGTCATACACTTCACCGACTAAACGATAGGAATTTGTTGTAGGTTGCAGTAAGTTGAAAACTGACTGTTGAAATATTTGATTCCAGGCGAGGGTATTTTCTTGGTTGAGCTGGGCAAAAGCAGCACTAAGAGTTACCATTTCCTGTTCTAGCTTCGGCAATTCTTGACCAACGAAGTATAAATGTTGGCATCTCTGCATGGCAGCATAGCAACCATACTCAAACTGTCCGTTCTCTAACCCGTGCAAGTATGCATCTTGGAGTAGCTGTAGAGTTTCTTTAACATGAACCTTGCCATGCATTGTGCAAGCTCCCGCAATAAAAAATATGCTTGTTTTTAGTTCTAAAGTGTTGAAACGCTCTACCAAACTTAAAGCTAATCTACCGAATTTATAAGCCAATTCAATATCTGAAAATACTCCATTGAGGAGGACGCTATAACAAACATATCCATAACTGGAAAAAGGTGCATTACCATATTGAATCGATAGAATAACCTGTTCGCAGGTAACTAATGGAAAGAGGGCGGGTGCTGCTTGATAAGTAGGAGAACCCATACTTGTAAGCATGCGTATAGCAGCTAGCTTATCTACTTCTGTCATTAAAGGCAGATTGATCAAATCTTCAATATTTCTACCAGTCAAACTAGTAGTAGTTTTAGACAGCATCTGCTCAATGTTAGAGGGGGTAGGTGATTCAGGTAACTTTACCCCTAATAGTTCCAAGGCTTGCAATCCTATTTTGACGGCTTCAAGCGGTTGAACTTGGGCCATGCAAGCTTGAATTCTAACTTCATAAACCTTCATTTTGTCAGTGGGAACTTTAGCTTTTTGCAGGACAGTAGTGGCCCATTCCTGCATCTGTGCAAAGTTGCCGTTGAGGTAAGCAGTCTCTGTAGCTGCTTCGTAAAGAGCTAAAGATAATTCGTACTGATTTTGCCAGCTATTTGTTGCTAACAATCCCAAACCTGCGCTTAAATAACGAATGGCAGACTCATAGGCAGCCGATGCTTTTGCCTTCTGTCCAGCAGTTAAATTAAGGGCAGCCAACTCATATTTTTCTGTCTCTGCACTAAGCAAATTGATGCCATAGTTGAGCTGATTAACTAAAGCAAAAATATTTTCTTTTTGCTCTTCAGGAGTTGAATTCTGTAGTAGTAACTGACCAATTTTTAAGTGAGTTCTTTGTTTTTGAGACTCTGGGATGAGAGAATAAGCCGCTTGCTGCACTCGGTCATGCAGAAACTTATATACAGTTGAATCTGAAGTAGTTAAAGCAGTTGCAGGATTGGAACTATTAGTTTCCTTGAACACCCCATCTATTGCGTCAGAGCTATAAGCTAGAGGGATTTTGTAGAAGCTGTTGAGCGGAGAAACTAAGCTTACTTCTAGGGCTGGCCACAAATCTGCCGCTGTTTCTATCTCGGACTTTTGATGAGCGATCGCTAAAACATCCAGGGTAAATTCATTGCCAATACAAGCAGCTAGCTTTAAAGCATCTTGGGTCGGCTCCGCCAGTCTTTGAATTTGACCAATCATCAGCTCTACAACATTTTCAGTAATCTCAATGTTTTGCAGAGCAGCAATATCCCATTTCCAGCAGTTTTGCTCGAAGTTAAAGCAGACTAAGTTTTCTTGATAAAGCGATTTTAAGAGCTGAGTCGAAAAGAAGGGATTGCCTTGGGTTTTTTCAAAAATCAATGCGGCTAAAGCTGCAATCTCATCCGGGGTGGTGCGTAAAGTATCCGCCACTAATTGATTCACATGGCTCACAGTCAAAGGTTGGAGAATGATTTGATTAATGCTGGCTCCAGCCTGTTGAATTTGCTTAAGGGTATGCATCAAGGGATGAGTGGCACTAACCTCATTGTCGCGATAGGCTCCAATTAGCAACAAATACTGAGTGCTGGGGTCGCTGATAACGGACTCCAGTAGGTTTAAGGAAGGCAAATCCGCCCATTGCAGATCATCGAGAAACACAACTAGAGGATGCTCGGCTTGGCTGAATACCCGGATAAACTGTTTGAATACTCGGTGGAAGCGATTCTGTAATTCCGCCGGACCTAGTTCAGGAACCGGAGGCTGTGGCCCCATAATGCGGACTACTTCTGGAATTACATCAATAATGACTTGAGCATTGCCTCCCAAAGCTTCAGATAACTTGGTCCGCCACACTCGGATCTTCTCATCACTCTCCGTGAGAATTTGCTGGACCAACTCTTGAAAAGCTCGAATTAGAGAAGCATAGGGGATATTGCGCTTGAATTGATCAAACTTCCCGGAGATAAAGTATCCCCGCTGTTCCGCGATCGGTTTATGGACTTCGTTTACCAAAGAAGATTTGCCAATCCCGGAGTAACCGCTGACCAACATCATTTCGGCTCTAGGTTGGTTATCTTTCGGGCAAGCGATGCGAGCGAAAGCATTCATTAGTAAACCAACTTCCCGATCGCGCCCATATAGCTTTTGGGGAATCGAAAATTGACTAAATGAATCCAATTCTCCAACTTTAAAGGGGGCAATCTCACCAGAGGTTTGTAACTGTTGCAGACAAGTTTCTAGATCGGCCTTCAGCCCCAAGCCACTTTGATAACGCTCCTCAGCCGTCTTGGCAAGCAACTTCATCACAATGTCAGCGATCGCTGGAGGAATTGCTGGATTGATCTCCCTTGGAGAGATGGGAGCTTTAGCAATGTGGCAATGAATTAGCTCTAGGGGATCTGTACCTTGGTAAGGTAGCTGGCCTGTGAGCAGTTCGTAGAAGGTAACACCTAAAGAGTAAAAATCGGCTCGGTAGTCAATGGCGCGATTCATCCTTCCCGTTTGCTCTGGAGACATATAAGCGAGACTGCCTTCGAGCAAATTGAGCTGGTTTGCGACTTGGTTTTCTCTAGATAGACGAGAAGCAATTCTAGATAGACGAGAAGCAATACTGAAGTCAATGATTTTGACTTGCTTAGTCTCAGGATGAATCAGGATATTTTGGGGTTTAATATCCTTGTGCAGAATGTGTTGTTGATGTAGTTGAGCCAAAATTTCTGCCAGTTGCACCGCAATCTGCAAAAACTGGGTCAAGTCCAATGCTTGGCGATCGCAATATTCATTGAAATATTCACTGAGGGATTGCCCAGAAAAATCCGGCAGGATCAAGGCTAGCCCGTTGTGGTAATTCTCCAGAGCGATGGGCTTCAGAACGCCATCGATCTCTAAGGACTGTAAAATTTTGAACTCATGTCTCAGCGTCGCCAGCTCCTCGACTGAAGGATGCTCAGCTTTCAGGGTTTTGATGATGACAGAGCGATGCTTCGGCTGCTTAGAAGCCCGATAGATGACAGTATTAGTGCCCTCATAAATCACTTCTAGGAGTTTGTAGCCAGCAATAGTCATGGTTGGTCGTACCCGCAGCCGTACTAGCATCCATGATGACCTAAGCTCAGGGGGAAAGGCATGAGCTGCTTGCAAAACTTCTTAAGGGTTATTCGCTCTCAGCAGGCTAAATTTGTACAGCGATCGCTCTTCAGGGGCTTGAACTTGTACTAGTGGCCTATCTAAAGGCAGATGACATTTGTATGTTCTTTAAGATACATTGACTACTGAATAACTACGTGATATGACGCATGTCAGAGCTGAACTCGGAGTCCTTCCCCTCACCGATTAACGAAAATGATCGGCTGGACGCGCTTCACCGCTACCAGATTCTTGATACCGCTCCAGAAGAGGCGTTTGATGATTTGACAGCTCTGGCTGCTCATATTTGTGGCACTCCTATGGCTCTAGTGAGCTTGGTAGACGCGCATCGACAGTGGTTTAAGTCTAAGGTGGGCGTAACTGCTACCGAGACTCCTAGGGAAATTGCGTTTTGCAGTCACACTATTATGCAACCGGACGAGTTGTTTGTAGTGCCTAACGCTCTAGAAGACGATCGCTTTGCTAGTAATCCGCTCGTCACCTCCGATCCGCAAATTCGGTTTTATGCTGGAGCTCCCTTAGTCACACCCGATGGCCATGCACTGGGCACTTTGTGTGTAATCGATCGCGAACCTCGTCAACTTACCGAGGAGCAAGCCAAGGCCTTACAAGCTCTAGGACGGCAAGTCATTACTCAACTGGAGCTACGAATTAATTTAGCTAAAGTACAGCAGACTTCTACGAAGCTAGAGAACACAGTCGAAGCTTTGCATCGTAGCAATCAGCATTTGAACCAAACCTTACGTGAGTTGCGCCACGCCCAAACTCAACTCGTTCAGGCAGAAAAAATGTCTGGGTTAGGGCAACTTGTGGCGGGAGTGGCCCACGAAATTAATAATCCGGTTACTTTCATTCACTGCAATTTGCCGCATATCCATCGCTACGCGGAAGATTTGCTAGAGCTAATCTCTATTTATCAAGAGCGTTGCCCTCAACTCGACCCCGAAGCCCAAAGTCGAGCCGAAGCACTAGATGCTGACTTTATCGTGAAAGATTTGAAGAAAGTCCTGGCTTCAATCGAAGTGGGCACAGGGCGGATTCATCAGATTGTGCGATCGCTGCAAAACTTTTCGGGTAAGGATCGAAGTCAAAAGGAACTCACCGACATTCATCGCGGGCTAGACGATACCCTGTTGATTCTGCAACATCGTCTCCAGGCTCCTGCAGCCCCGATTAGAGTTGTGAAAGAATACGGCGATTTACCGATTGCAGAATGCTACAGCGGCCCCTTGAACCAAGTTTTTATGAATGTGTTAACTAATGCCATTCATGCCTTAGAGCAGGCAAGTCAGGACCGCTCAGCCGCCGAGTTAGCCAAGCAACCTCCTACCATTACTATCCGCACCGCCCTTACAGCCGCAACCACAAAGGGAGAAAGTACCCTTCTGATCCGCATTGCTGATAATGGCATGGGTATCCCTCAAGATGTAATTCACCAAATCTTTGATCCGTTTTTCACGACTAAACCCACAGGTCAAGGAGTTGGTTTGGGTTTGTCTATTAGTTACCACGTTGTGGTGGACAAGCATGGTGGTCAGCTGAAGTGTCTTTCAGAGCCTGGAAAAGGGACAGAATTCTGGATTGAAATTCCTCAGGCTCTGAGCGTAGATTCGCTACAGCCTAAAGTATTAGCTAGAGAGGAAGTGAGCCTAAGGAGTGCTTCAATTGCTTAACTTGTTTAGCTGGTAGCTCTCCGCTTGCCTGATCTTTTATACAGCAGGGTCTATCCTAGGGCTGTGTAAAGTTCTGCATAAATTCCCTAGCCTAAGCATAGATCCTGCTGAAGCTTAAGGAAAAAACCTATATGACCACCAATGTTTCTCCTGAAATTAAAAAAGAAACGAATCGATCGCTCTGGATTGGTATCCTGCTTGTTGTTTTAGGCATTGCCGCGATCGCCTTGCCTCAAATCTCTACCATTGTGACTGAGAGTTGGGTTTCGCTGATCCTGGTTTCTGCTGGCGCAACTAAATTGGCTTACGCCTTTCAAACCCGCAACCAAGGTGGTTTTATTTGGAAACTGCTGTTGAGTGCGCTCTATGTTGCTACAGGTGTCATGCTGTTCTCTAACCCTCTGACAGGTGTTTTGACTCTGACCCTGTTGTTAGGTGGCTTCTTGTTGACTGAAGGTACATTTGAGCTGATTTTGGCGTTCCGCCTCCGCCCCCAAGAAAACTGGACTTGGGTATTGACCAACGGTATCGTGACTCTACTACTCGGCGTCATGATTTGGTTCCAGTGGCCCTTCAATGCACCTTGGCTGATCGGTACCTTAGTGGGAGTTAGCGTGCTCTTCACTGGTATTTCCCGCATCATGCTCTCCATAAATTCTGGTGCTGCTGGGCATTCTGACCAAACCGCTTCTGCGTAAACCGTCAATCAACGCCAGCTAGGTAGGGGCGGAGCATTCAGCCGTTGGGTCTAAAACAAGACCCTAGACTATGGCTTAAATGCTTGCCCCTGTCGTTTTCAGTAGCGATCAGAGAGAACCAGCGATCGCTTTATACCCCTAATTTTTCTCGAATCACCTCCTCCTTATCTTTGAAACCGATTAATACGGCTGCCTCATCTTTGACAAACAAAGGTCGCTTTAGCAGCATGGCATCTTGGCTAAAAGCCTCAATCCATTGCTCCTCGGTCCAAGTGCTTTTCTCCTCACCCAAGGCTCGGTAGGACTGACCGGAGGTGTTACGCATTGGCTTCGCGCCTAGTTGGTTCACCCACGCCTGAATGCTGGCCTGATCTGGCGGATGCTCTTTTGTATTGATGAACTCGTAGTCGATGCTGTGCTCATCCAGCCACTTGAAAGCTTTTTTGCAAGTGGTGCAGTTGGGAATTCCGTAAACCTTAATCATGCCAGTTAGCTCTGTTTCTGCCCGAAAAACTGATCAAAGCGATCGCGCGTAGTATATCAAATGTTAAGTTTAGTGACGGTAAGCAACTAAATTCTTTGATTCCTCATGCGTGTAATTCGGCCTCTTCTAGGAATTTTGATATGTCTGCTGGCTCTGGTAACGGTGCCGCTACCGACTCAAGCCGCTAGCTCAGCAGCCATTCGAGCTTACGATGATGTGAAATCTGTCGTTAAAGACTTTTCTGGCCAAGATTTAGCAAAGGCAGAATTTAGTAATGCCAAGCTGATAGAAGCCAATTTTAGCAACGCTAACTTGCAAGGAGCCGTTTTTAACGGTTCTATCGCTAAGAAAGCTAACTTTCACGGGGCGGATTTTAGCAATGGGATTGCTTATCTCAGCGACTTTTCGGGCGTTGACCTGAGTGATGCAGTGCTCACCTCTGCCATGCTGCTGAAGACCAATTTCCGGGGGGCCAAAATCACAGGCGCTGATTTTAGCTTCGCGGTGCTCGATCGCAATCAACTGCTAGAAATGTGCAAATCTGCTAGTGGCACCAACCCTGTCACTGGAATAGATACCCGCGATTCCTTGGAGTGCTCCTAAGTAACTGCTATCCATACACTTCAGGATTAACGCAATGAAGTAAGCGATCGCCCTTGAGTCCTGCTATTAAGTTGGCGATCGCAATATCTGCCATTTGTTTGCGAGTTTGCCGACTAGCACTGCCAATATGCGGCGTGATAATCAGGTTCTCCAGCGTCAACAAAGGACTATCGGTGGGAATTGGTTCTGGGTCGGTGACATCTAGAGCCGCCCCAGCAATCTGCTCTGCACTCAGCGCTCGGTACAATGCTGCTGGATCGACAATCGGCCCACGGGCAGTATTAATTAGAATTGCCGATCGCTGCATTTGCTCAAATTGGCGATCGCTAAATAAATGATGCGTCTCTGCCGAGAGCACCGTATGAATCGTGACAAAGTCTGCTTCTTGTAGAAGTTGATCAAAGGAGACGAATTCTGCTCCTAAATCTTGCTCTAGCTCAGGTGCAGCTCGATGAGGATCTGTGTAAAGAATCCGCATCTCGAAACCTTTGGCTCGGCGGGCCATGGCTTGACCAATCCGCCCAAACCCCACAATCCCCAAAGTCGCGCCAGAAACATTTGGCCCTAATAGCAAATCAGGTTCCCAAGTTTGCCACTTTCCTTGGCGGGTAAAGCGATCGCCCTCTACCACTCGTCGCGCCGCTGCCATCAACAAGGCCCAAGTGAGATCTGCCGTAGCATCAGTTAGTACTCCTGGGGTATGGCCTACCGGAATTTTGTGGACGGTGGCGGCAGCAATATCAATGTTGTCGAAACCTACCGCCATTTGGCTAATTACTTTTAAAGCGGGATTGGCTGCGATCAAAGCTTGATCAATTTGATCGGTCAGGAGACAAAGCAACCCATCAATCGCCTGTACCTTCTCTCGCAACACGTCATAAGCGGGTGGTTGTCGCTCTGGCCAAACTTCAATTTCAGCGATCGCTTCCAGCTTCTCTAAAGTGGTAGGTAAACGGCGCGTAATCAGGACTTTAAACTGGGACATCATTTAACTCCACATACAGTCCATCTTCGCGCCTTAACTCAAGCTCGTCTGGAATTGACAAATAAATATAGATATTTGCGCTAAAAGGCGATCGCAACTCAGGAGTTGAATGAAGTAGCGATCGCCTTTTTCGCTTTGCCAATATACATAACCGACGTATCTTCATTGATGCTGATCTGGAAACCCTGGGTTTTGCGATATTGCCAATAGGCAGTCAGATTATCCAGCACCGTCTCTCCGAAGATATTGAAACCTTTGATCTCGATCTCCTCAAAATGGTGCGATCGCAGCAAAGCAGTTAGCTCTTGAGGTGGGATAAATTTTTGCCAATCATGAATGCCTGCTGGAATCTCTCGCAAGATGTTTTCTAGCAGCCAAATCATGATCAGCTTTGACTTCAGGGTGCGATTGATGGTGTCGAAACAGAAGGTACCTCCGGGTTTCAGCACGCGATGAATTTCTGCGATCGTCTGGTTGAGATTATCAACATGTTCCAACACATCCACACAGATGACCACATCAAAAGCATGATCAGCATAGGGGAGCGCTTCGGCATAGCCGTGTTGGTAGGCGATCGCTAATTGGTTGCTGAGAGCATGTTCCTGAGCTTTGGCAATACAGTTACGAGATTGGTCAATGCCTGACACGATCGCGCCCCAATGAGCCAGAAATTCGCAAGAAAACCCACCGCCACATCCGACATCTAAGACGCTTAAGCCTTGCCAATGGGAAATATGGCGATCGAAATATGCAAAGCGAGGAGCGTTCAGATGGTGGAGCGCATAAATCTTAGCTGTTTCGCTCCACCACTGGTCTGCGCTCAGGTCATAAAATGCCAAGTCATTGGGTTGTCTCATAGAACCTCCCAACTAATCCTTAACCACCCACATGAATTCCAGGACGCTGCTCTGGATCTTTTTCGGCCTTACGCAGCACTTCACGAGTCACGACGGCAATATCTCCTTCGCCAAACAAAATGAAGCGTAGCAAGTATTGAATCGGATTGCCCTCCGCCCAGCCAAAGTAGGCATGAGGTAGCTTGCCAGTTTGGTCACGGATATATAAAAGGATAGCGGCAATAGTATTTGGTACTGCTGCTCCCTTCGCTTGCAGAATGCGATAATCGCCTACTTGCACACCTCGTACCCAAATAGTTTCTGTAAATTCCGAGGCATCTGAGACTTGAATTTCGAGAAACAGAATTGAGTCAGTGGGCGGAATATGGTTGTCATCTCTCACTTCCTGCTCTTTTAAGCAGTACTCACGCACATCGCTCTCATTCGGGCGATTGGCAATTAACCTCACCGTTCCTTGGCTCTCCTGAGCAATAAAGCTCTGAGCGACGTCATCCATGACAATCTTCTCGACCCGTAACTCGGTAGAGCGCCAAACTCGTGAGATCAAAGAAGTGGCAATGATGGTGCCAATAAAGAAGCCAGCAATCCGAATCCCTTCAGGTCGCTCAATGATGTTAACGATTGTCGTATAGAGAAAGACAAATGTGATAGTGCCAAAGATGATTCTGCCTCGTTGCGATCGCCGCCGATGAGCCGCTAAAGTCACGGCAAAAGCCGCCGAACTCATCAACACCAATACACCCGTCGCATAAGCGCCTCCCTGAGCCTCCACATTTGCCTTAAACAAAATGGTGACGACAAAGGCGATCGCTGTGTAAACCAGTACCAAGGGTCGAGATGCCCTAGCCCAGTCGGGAGCCATGCCATAGCGCGGCAAGTAGCGCGGCACAATATTGAGTAGTCCTGCCATTGCCGATGACCCAGCAAACCAGAGAATTGCGATCGTGCTGAGGTCGTAAACAGTACCAAAGATGTCGCCGAGGTAGAAGTGGGCGAGATAAGCTAGGGCTCGGCCATTCGCTTTGCCCCCCGCTTGAAATTCTGCCGCAGGGATTAAGAGCGTGGTCACTAAGCTACTCGTAATCAAAAAGAAGCTCATAATCACCGCAGCAGTCGTCAGCAGTTTATGGGTGTTACGAATCCGCCCTCTAGGATGATTCTCAGCGTCACTGCCGCTACCTTTTACTAGGGGCATAACGGCTACACCCGTCTCAAACCCTGATAATCCTAGGGCTAACTTGGGAAACAGTAGTGCAGAGATTGCCAGCATGGCGAGAGGGTTGCCGTGGTTGGCGAGTAAACCTGTTTGCCAGTTGGTAATGACCACTGGGTTTTGCAGAATTTGGTATGCCCCAACGCCAATGGTGACTAAATTCAGCAGTAGATAGGTAGCGACCAAGAAAACAGCCAGTCCGATCGCTTCTTGAAATCCTTTGAGGAATACAGCGCCTAACAAAGCGATCAAGACTAGAGTAATCCCAACTACTTGCCCATGCAAAAAGTGTGGGACCAGAGGATTTTCGACAATATGAGCCGTGGCATCCGCTGCCGAAAGCGTCATCGTAATAATGAAATCAGTGGCCACAAACCCCAGAAGGCATAGCACAAACAGCTTCCCCTGCCACCAAGAAAGCAAATGCTCTAGCATGGCAATCGACCCCTCTCCGTGAGGACTAGTGGCTGCGACCCGACGATAAATGGGCAGTGCGCCAAATAGAGTCAGCAACACCAAAATTAAGGTGGCTAACGGAGAAAGCGCCCCTGCTGCTAGAGCAGCAATACCGGGTTGATATCCCAAGGTGGAGAAGTAATCAACCCCAGTCAGGCACATGACTTGCCACCAAGGGTGTCTAGAATGTCGGCCTTCCTTCCCCGATCGATTGTCGTTCAGTAACCAGCGACCGAGGTTTTTGTGGTACTGCCTGGGTGGAATAATGGGTCCAGCCATCAACGCGACTCCTGCTACATAGCTTTTATTAGCTTATGGCAAGCAGTAGTGCTGGCTTAACCTAGCTCTTACTGAACTTCTCTGGGGCTTGATCAACAAAAAATCTAGCGATCGCTTCGGCAAACCCAGCAAAGGAACTAAAATCTGCTGCCACAATCTGCACCGACAGTCCCAGCTTCTCGGCATTAGCGGCGGTGTAAGGTCCAAAGCAAGCGATCGCACAATTTTGGCAATCTGCCTCGGACTCCACCATTTGTAAAAAACTGCTAACTTCAGCGGTGCTGCTAAAGGCGATCGCGTCAATTTGGCCCTGCTTGAGTAGCGCTAACTCGACTGTATACAGGGCTTTGGTAGGTGGGGATACGATGCACAATCATCCCTAACTGTTGCAAGTTGGCAACGAAGTTGGGGACTACATCAGGCTCTGGCACACCCACAACTTCTGGCACTGGCACTAGAATAGCTTGGCCTGCAATATCAGATATTTTGGCTAGCGCTGCAATAACGCCTTGCGGGCTGGGTTCGTCAGGGATTAAATCAGCTTTGAGGCCAAATTCAGTTAGTTTTTCGGCATCCTTACCGATCGCACAAATTTTGCAATGTTCAATCAGCGAAAAGGATAGCTCTAGCGATCGCATCTGCTCAAAAAATGCTTCGATGCCGTTCCTACTAGTGAAGGCAATCCAGTCATACTGTTCTATGTACTCAAAGGCTACATATAGCTCTGTGAAGTTCTCTAGATGGCAAGTCTCGATCGCAGGCATCAAAATCGGCAATGTCCCTTCAGCAATTAAAGCTTGCGATAACCGAGCCGCATAACCACGCGGAGCCGTGAGCAAAATGCGTTTGCCTTGAAGAGGAAGTTGAACCGAGGGATGTAACATCAGCGATTGTAGCTCTCGTTTATCACTTGCTTGAGCAGCCCTATTAACTGAAGTTTCAAGATGCCAAAAACCAGTTGGATCGCAGTTGTGTAGCCCGTGAATTAGGAAAACTTGATTGACCCTTTTCAGATTCAAAATAAACAAAAGTTGCTCTTCCGTCTCCAAAACCGTATGTACTATGGGTAAAAATAATCTTTATTGAGTTTGCTTCCTTCAAAAGCTCAATCTTGCCACTTCTCGACAATCCTGAATAAGCATTGGGTAGCTCTATTATCTCCATACATCTAATCGGTTCTGTAGGAGATTGAGATTCAAGCTGAAAACAGTTTCCATTGCCTTTTAGTTTTCCAGATTTTACTAATTTAACAATATATTCCCTTTGCCTAAAAAACTGGTTGAAGTTGTTTTTGGGATAAGACATGCTCATATTATGGAAATTTCCTATGAACACAAATGCTGTGCAAGCTGACAGTACAAAAACCATTATTTTATAAGGCTTCTTGGTCTCTTGGTTTTTTCTGGTTTTAACTCTCCAACGTAGTCTTGCTATTGTCAGAATATCGATCAGGATTAGGGGTGCCAGTAGAAAAAGAAGCGTAAATGCAAAACTGACACCAACAACGGGTTCATAGATTCCCCAAAAAGGAAAAACCTTATATACAAAAAATATGTTGATTAAACAGATGATTCCTGAAAAAGTTAAGGAACAATAGTCTGCAAAGCTTAAAGATTTTTTGCTGATTCTGGAGGGGACAATTGGTTCAGTCATGGCTGTAACTCCTGCTCGTAGAGTTTGTCCTAGCTTAGGGCAGGTGGCAGTGATGACTAAACCTGATTCCTACTGAAGTTGCATCCATTACAGATTCTTGTCTGAGATAGAAATGAGATTTAGGGAGGTCTACCAGATCCAACTTATTTCCTGGAAATGACGGATATACGCTCCCTAAGAATTAGGGCACCCACAAGAGATGCCCTACAGCTACTTATTGAGAAGTTATAGCCAACAGGAGTTTACTGTTTAGGTAGCACCTGTTTCAGCGCTGCGACGAGGCGATCGACGCTTTCAGGACGGCTATTGTAGCCCATCAGACCCACCCGCCAAACCTTGCCTGCCAGTTCACCCAAGCCACCGCCGACTTCAATATTGTGCTCGTTGAGGAGTTGACGGGCGATCGCTTTGCCGTCTACGCCTTCTGGAATCCGTACCGTAGTTAGAGTAGGAAGACGGAACTCGCGCTCGACGTGGGGAGTCAGGCCGATTTCTTCTAAGCTTTGCCAGAGGTATTCCACGTTCTTTTGGTGGCGCTGCCAGCAGTTCACCAACCCCTCCTCACCAATCAAGCGCAGCGCTTCCCGCAGACCATAGTAGAGGTTGATCGGTGCGGTGTGGTGATACACGCGATCGCTACCCCAATATTTGCCCAGCAGGTTCATATCCAGATACCAGTTCGCTACCTTGGTCTTACGCTGCTGCATCTTCGCGATCGCCCGTGGTCCCATTGTGAAAGGAGAAGCCCCCGGAGAACAACCCAGACCTTTCTGGCTGCAACTATACGCCAAGTCCACTTTCCACTCATCTAAGAAGATGGGCACACCACCCAAACTGGTGACGGTGTCAAGCAGCAACAGGCAGTCAAACTCACGGCACAGATCACCCACACCTTCTAACGGTTGCCGTGCTCCGGTGGAAGTTTCAGCATGCACCAATGCCAGAATTGCAGGGCGGTGAGTTTCTAGAGCGGTGCGGAGTTCTTCTAAGGAAAAAACTTGGCCCCAAGGCTTGGTGATGCTGCGAACATCAGCACCGTAGCGTCCAGCCATATCGACCAAGCGGTTGCCAAAGTAACCTGCAACACCCACCAGCACCACATCCCCTGGCTCGACCGTATTGGCGAGGGTGGCTTCCATTGCCGCTGTTCCTGTGCCACTAACCGCGATCGTTAGTTGGTTTTCCGTTTGCCAGACGTAGCGCAACTGCGCTTGAATCTCGTCCATCAATTGCAGAAAAGCTGGATCGAGGTGGCCCACTGGCGTTTGGCTCATCGCGGCCAGCACATCCGGGTGAGCATTGGAGGGACCAGGACCCAACAGCAAGCGGGTAGGAGCGGCCAGAGGAGCGAGTGGCAATCGCTGAGCGTCGTTGATGGAAAGTGTTAATGTCATTGTCGGTTCTAAAGTTATTCAGCGCATCAAGCAAGGCATACTCTCAAGTCTAAGGTCTGGTTGGGCTCGAACCAAACCGCGTTAGGTTTCATTATTTGAAGAGTTTGCTGATCGCGGAATCTAAATGCAGAAATTTGTAGTCTAGGGAGCCATCTCTCTCTTCAGTTTTAACCACTATGAATCCAACCTCTCAGGGAATCCCCTCTCTCCCTGACCTCACCCATCCCCAGGAGTTGATCCAATTCGGGGAGCAGGGAATGAAGTTGTTTCTGCTATTTGTTGTCCTCACAGGTCTTTTGGGAGTGGCGATCGCGCTGCTCAATTTCTCCTTGGGTCGCCGCACCAAAATTCTCTGGACAGAAACTTGGGTGACTCAGTACGGCCTCCTACTGCGAACCGTACAACATGCCACCTTAATCTTGTTAATCACGGTGAGTGGCTTTTTTCTCTGTTCAACCCTGGCTAACCGTTATCACCACTGGGAGCAAGCACGAATCGCCGCGATCGCCAGCAATGTCGCAGGAGAACGCCTGGAGCATACGGCTCCGCAATTGCGATATACCGTGGCGGAACCTTATACAACCACCACGGTGATCAACGGGCAAGTGGTGGAGGAGAAACGCACCCAAGAAGTCAGCCGCTTTCTCACGCCCAAGCGCACTCAGGTAGATGTCACGCTAAAGCAAACTACTGACCCTGCCAACAACCGTCTCCTTTATCAGGTTGGCTTTGATGGCAACTATGAAGTGGTCAATACTTTAGAGACTGCTGATGAGTTTTTCTTTGAAACTTCGCCACCTGCGGGTTATACCCTCCTGCAAGACTACCGGGTAGAGCGAAATGGTCAGCGTCTACAGCCTTCTCAGCAAAGTAACTATAGCTTCCCCTTACGCTTGGGTGCGGGTGAGACGGCTCAGTTTCGTATTACTTACCAAGCATCAGGTGGTCCACGCTGGGTTTACAACGCAGGCTCACAGTTGCTCTCCAATTTCCGGTTAACGGCGTTAGCCAATTTCCCTGGCGCACAATTTGCCAGCGGTATTGTGCCTACCAAAATGCAACCGGAAGGGCGTGGGACTCGCTTCACCTGGGAGTTTGCCGATAATGTTTCGGTGTTGAATCCCTTTGGTGTCTTTACCGCCACCGCTCCAGTCCGCAATACAGGTGTGTTGCCTCGCCTGCTGCTCCTGGCTCCTGCTTTACTCCTCTGGTGGCTCTTAGTGCTCTATCTCTCGGTGCCATTGAGATTGCGAGATGTGGCGATCGCCTCTGGAATTTTCTTTGCCAGTCTCTTGACCTTAACCTACCTCAGCCGCATTATCCCTGCTCCTTTTGCTTGGGCGATTCTGGCTCCCGTGATGCTGATTTTGGCTTGGGGCTTGGGCAGAAACCAACGTGCCTCTATTGCTGCCGCGATCGCCACCATTAGCGGAGCCATTCTCCCTGTGTTTGGCTTACTGGTTCCTTTTACAGGTCTGACGCTAAGTTTGGCAGGACTACTGTCGGTCGTTTGGCTCACCCTCCGCCACTGGTACGGTTGGCAACCTCGCTCTCTCAGGTAACTAACAGCTAGACTGCAAATAGTGTTCGCAAAAAACTCTACCTATGCAGTTGCAGCTCAATAACTTCCATATCAAGCTTTTGGCTGCAATCTTCATGGTGATCGATCATGTAGGAGTAGTTTTCTTTCCCAATGTCCTAGCATTCCGGGTGGTGGGTCGTCTCAGTTTTCCTTTATTTGCGTGGCTGTTGACCCAGGGAGAACAGCATACCCGCAACATTGAGCGCTACCTTATCAGGCTGCTTTTGTTAGGCATTGTTAGTCAGCCATTGTATGTGGTGGCTTTGCAGGGTGAATTCCTCAATATTCTATTTACGTTGATGTTGGGGGTAGCTATGTTGCGGTTGGGTCGTCGCTATCCAGAGCAACGTTATTGGATTTGGGCGGCGAGCATGGTGGCGGCAGAATTGCTGAAGTTTGAATATGGTGCTTACGGGCTTGCGATCATTGGGCTGTTATCCCAGTTTCGCTCTAGTTATTACTGGTGGGGGATTTGGCTGGGATTACATCTCTTTTTGGCGATCGCATCGAGCAATTTTGGCTTGTTTCAACTGCCTGCTGTTGTGACTCCGTTGTTGCTGCTGGTCACAAACCAACAAAAAGGACCGACGGTGCGTTGGTTTTATACTTTCTACCCAGCTCACTTACTGCTGATCTGGGCTATAGCTCGTAGCCAGTAATAAAGCGATCGCATATTTCAGTCAGCAATAGTGGGACAGTAGATAGCCTACTGCCGTAATCTACTGAGCGAAATGAGCCAGCTCAGCCGACCATTCTAAAGCATTCTTGAGGTCAGCAATTTGCCTACCTTCCGCTTGTAAATAGTCAAAGAAAGTTCGAGCTACCACAGAGAGTTGCTTGCCGCTGGGATGAACCACATACCAGTGTCGCAAGATCGGGAAATGCTCAACGTTTAAAATACTGAATTGACCGTTATTTCCTTCTAAATTTAAGCTATGGAGTGAAAGCACAGAGATGCCTAAACCTCCTGCGATCGCCTGCTTAATGGCTTCATTACTACCAATTTCGAGCTTAACTTTAATCGGAATTTCATAGCGATCGAATAGTTCCTGCACCACTTTTCTAGTTCCAGAACCCGGCTCCCGCATAATAAACGGTTCTCCGGCTAGCTGTTCTAGGGAGATATGTTTAGCGTCAGCTAAGGGATGATTGGGAGGAGCCAAAACCACTAAAGGATTTTCTACAAAGGCATGAGATTGAATGTCAAGATGCTCTGGCGGCTGACTCACAATATAGAGATCATCCAAGTTGGCTGCCATCCGCTCCATTACCCGTTCGTGATTGGTCACCTTCAATGAAACATCAATGCCGGGATATCGTTGGCAAAACGGGCCTAACAATCGCGGTACAACGTACTTAGCAGTTGTAATAACTGCGAGCCGCAGTTGGCCCTGCTTTAGCCCTTTCATGTCTGCTACAGTCATTTCTAACATAGACAGACGTTCAAAAATTTCTCGGCAGGTGACGAGGAGGGTTTGCCCAGCATCCGTCAAGAAAAGCCGCTTGCCAACCTGCTCAAATAACGGTAATCCGATCGCTTGAGAAAGCTGCTTGACCTGCATGGAGATCGTAGGCTGAGTCAGAAAAAGTTCCTCAGCAGCACGAGTGAAACTACAATGGCGAGCCGCCGCTTCAAAAACTTGGAGTTGGTGCAGCGTAATTTGTCTCACAGGTACTACTCCTAGACGGGTGGTGTTGCTCTTATAGAGAAAAATCTATGAAAAGCATTTACAAGCTCGAATATTGTTTATACATTATCAGCATATCATCTTAGTCAAGTGAAGCTAAATTCCTGCTAAAACACTGCAACCCCCTGAAAAAGAGCAAGTTGTGGTTTTCAGTTTGCAATGAAGTAAACTTTGCTGTCGAATTGATCCGGTTTTTGTTTCTTCTTCTAAGCTGAGAGATAAGAAACTCCCACGTCGAAGTTTCTCAGACAGTGTCAGAGTGAGCAGTTTCTATTCTGTTATTCACGCCCCCATACTCTGCGCTCTACCAGCCCCAAATATAGGCTCCTACTGCTTTAGACTGTTTTTGCAGAGTACTGCCAGATTATCTTCTAACTGCTGACCGTGATGCTGTTTCTCAGCGCTAGTTCATTTAGCTACAGCGCTCGACTCTGTTATAAGAGGATCTGACATCATGACACAAGGTGCTGCCCAATTCTTTAAAGCGGCTACACAAGACCAAGCCCTACAGAACAAGCTGAAAGCAACTTCTAATCCGCAAACCTTTATTGAGATTGCGGCCCAAAGTGGTTATCAATTTACTCTAGAGGATCTCAATACGGCAATTGAGCAACTTTCAGAAGCAGAACTCGCAGCTATGATTAACCCTGGGATCGGTCCACGCCAACATATATTACCTAGGTAAATTACTTGGGTTTGATTAAACATCCCACCGTAGAGAAGTGAGATGTTTAATCGTTCGCATTAGCTACACAGAGCTAGTCTCAGAAACTAGCCTGAGTAATATGCAGGCAAGCAGGCCAAACGATTGTCCTATAGTTTGGATCTCACTTTTGGTCTCCCTAGCGATGGCTTAGGTTTGGTCTTTTAACTGAAATGTTTTTCTAAAAATCCACTGCATTAAGCTGGGGAAGAGGCGGCTCGCTGCAATTGACATATTTGCAGAACCGACAATTACCTCAGCTTTTTTATGGGCGATCGCGTCCCAAATTGCCTGAGCTACATCTTCTGGCTTCTCGACAACAGGCACCTTAAGGACTTGTTCGAGCTGTTCTTGACGAGCCTGCCGATCTGGCTCATCTTTCCCCCGGAAGATAGCCCGCTGCATAAAGTCACTGTTGATCACGTTGGGATAAATACCCGCAACATGGATGCCTTTAGGAGATAGCTCCGAATGCAAAGACTCCGTCAAACCAGTTACAGCAAATTTGGTCGTGCAGTAAGGAGTTAAATAAGGAACTGATACTTTACCACCAATGGAACTAACATTGACGATGGTGCCAGTGCCGCGCTGAAGGAAGTGTGGGAGTAGAGCCTGAATGGTATAGATATAGCCCCACAAGTTGAGGTCGATCGCTTGGTGCCAGTCTTCTAAAGAGAAGGCTTCGATCGGGCCAGAGAGATATATTCCAGCATTATTAACGAGGACATCGAGATGCCCATAGTGCTCCAGAGTCTTTTCAACTAGTGTGGTTACCTGAGCTGGGTCTCTCATATCCGTTACTACAGGTAATACATCTCGCCCCAGCGATCGCACCTCACTGGCCGCCGCTTCGAGTCGGTCGCTATGACGTGCTGCTAGGACTAAGTCATAACCTTGGCGGGCTAAAAGCAGAGCTGTCGCTTTACCAATTCCTTCAGAGCTACCTGTAACTAATGCTGTAGGAGCCATAACGTTTGCACATGAACATCGTTTTACTCTTACTAGCTTGTGTAACAGTACGTTAAAAACCCTCTCACTTTCGCCGGATTTTGCTTGGACTCGGTGTAAACGCAAATTACTTAAGCTTAATCTAACAATTTAACCTTGATGTGACTCTGAGATGGCAGATTTTGGGAATTAATGAGTCATGGTAGGATTACGGCTTTCACGTTACAGTCAGAGTCAGCTCTCATTTCACCTTTAAACTAGGCTAGGAGATAACCTCAGTTGAGATGGCTCGATTAAGTCGCATGAATCAATGGGGCACTGCGCTAGTGAAATGGGTGGTACGCATAATCCATCGCTTCAGAGTGAGCAAACACAAAAAACCACAGCGATCGCCTCAACCTATCTCCCCAAAGCCTGCTGTGGCTGCTCCTCCCATCCCTAGCAATGAAGCCGAGCGTCTAGAAGCTCTAAAGCAATACAACATCTTGGATAGCATGCCAGAGGAGGCATTCGATGAGCTAACAGAGTTGGCGGCCCAAATCTGTGGTAGCCCAATTTCGTTGGTTAGCTTAACAGACTCGCATCGGCAGTGGTTTAAGTCCAAAGTAGGCATAGATGCCGTAGAAGTTCCGAGAGAGCAAGCCTTCTGCGCTCATGCGATCGCTAAACCCGATGACTTGTTCGTGATCCCCAACATGCTGGAAGACGAGCGCTTTGCCGAGAACCCACTCGTCACCAACGACCCCAGTATTCGCTTTTACGCAGGAACGCCTCTCGTTACGCCAGATGGTTTTCCATTAGGGACTCTTTGTGTGCTCGATCGCATTCCCCGCAATCTCACCCCAGAGCAACGAAAGGCGTTGCAGGTGCTAGGTCGGCAGGTGATTGCCCAAATGGAACTGCGATTGCAGATTGAAAAGCTAGAGCGCCAAATTAATCGGTATCAGCAGGCTGAAGCCCAACTGAGAGCCTCAGATCAGCAAGTTGTAGACCTCCTAGAAGGCATGACGGATGGTTTTTGGGCCTTAGACCGTCAGTGGCGTTTCACCTTTGTCAACCAAAAAGCGGGTCAAATTCTCCAGAAATCACCCGAAGAGTTGCTAGGAAAAGTCATTTGGGACGTTTTAAGTGACTTAGCAGGTTCGAAGTTCGATGAGGAGTTTCACAACGCGGTAACTCAGCAGGTTAGCGTTAATTTTGAAGAGTTTTATGCCCCCCTAGGCCGTTGGATTGAAGTTCGGGCGTTTCCATCCTACGAAGGTTTATCTGCTTTTATCCATGACATCACAATACGGCGGGTGATGGAAGAAGCTTTGCGCTATCAGCAAGAGCAAGCAGACCGTCTCCTCTCTAACACGCTACCTGGCCCGATTGCCAAACGCCTCAAACTCCAAGAAGATACAATCGCCGATAGTTTCGAGGAAGTTACGATCCTCTTTGCCGATCTGGTCAACTTTACCCAATGGGCTAGCGAAATCACCCCAACAGCATTGGTTAGTTACTTAAATGAAATTTTTTCTGCTTTTGATCAACTCACTGAAAAACATGGGTTAGAAAAAATTAAAACGATTGGGGATGCCTACATGGTGGCTGGAGGATTACCTATCCCTTCTGATCATCATGTAGAGGCGATCGCAGAGATGGGACTGGATATGTTGAGCGCGATCGCTCAATTCAACACTAAACATGGAACGAAGCTCAACTTATGTGTTGGCATCAATACTGGTCCTGTGATAGCAGGTGTGATCGGCACCAAAAAGTTCTCCTATGATCTGTGGGGAGATACCGTCAACATAGCGAGCCGCATGGAGTCTCACGGCCTACCTGGTAGAGTGCAAGTGACTGAAGCCGCATACCATCACTTAAAAACTCACTATACTTTTGAGAAGCGGGACATCATTGAGGTTAAAGGCAAAGGGTCCATGCAGACTTATCTAATAACTGGTAAGAAAACTTAAACCTAGATTTAGTCACTTTCTTCCGCCAGTGACTGTTCAAGCCGCTCAAACTAAGATTAGTTCACCTTCGCTTTAAAGCGCACAAAGCCATAAGAGCTTGCAGGTGTGCCTGAAGCGTTTGCTCTTAAGAGGGTGCCAAGGTTAACCACAACTGCCCCGTTACCATTAGCACTAGTATTTGCAGCAGGACAGGGTTGAGGGCTGGTCCCACCTACTGGAACGGGGACTGATGCACCAACTACATAGAAACCACCTGCATCTCCATCAACCAAATCGGTGTAAGAAACTTGAGCACCATTAACAGAAGTCGCAATACTACGAGTTGCGCCCGCTGTTCCGCCTGGGGCTGCCGCTACAGTGCTATAGGCATTTGCCACCAAGGTTTGATTCAGAGGCACGAGATCACATAACACTACGTTTTGGGCATCCGCTCCACCATCAGAGAGGAAGTAAATGGTGTACTCTACTACATCTCCAGACCGTACAGCACCTCCATTAATCACCCCAGCCAAAGAGGTACTGGTTGGGGAAGGCCAGTTCGTAGCGTTGTCATCGGTTGTACCCGTGCCGTCTACGAAACCTGTTCTATTCGTAGTATTGATTGCGGTAATTCGCTTGACTAAGCGTAGTTGAGAAACACCAGCGATCGCATCACTACCAAAATCATTGGTGTTATTTTTATCTCCACCTCCAGAAACAGTAGCTGTGTTGATAGTAGCTGCGGATGAATCTCGCCGAACTGTAATGGTAATGGGGTTAGCAGAACTGCTAGCAGTAATAACGTTGCTAGTGGTACAAGTCACTGTAGTGTTCGTGGCATTAAAAGAACAAGTCCAACCTGCCCCTGCCGCTGATTGATAAGTTAAACCTGTAGGTAACTGATCGGTGACCGTGATGGTGCCTGATGTAGCTGCAAAGCCAATGTTTTTAACAGTGACTAGAAAGCTGCTGTTTTGGTTCAACAGAAATTTGTCAGTGTGAGTTTTGGTGATCGTTAAATCCGAAGCGTTGACGTTCACATCTGCCGATGCTGCGTTATCTGTAAGATTTTGATCCACGTATCCAGCAGGTGGAGCAACCTGAGTTGTATTAGGAATAGTGCCAGTTGCTGAGGATGCCACAGTTCCAGTAATAGTAATAGTGGCAGTACCACCGCTCTTTAAGTTGAGAAGCGCGCTAACGTCATTACCTGTTGTAGTTAAGGTACAAGTACTACCTCCACTGGGGTTACAAACAGGTGCCGAAGTAGTCGAAACGGTAATGGCTGGGTCAACAATGTCGCTGAGTTTTGCTCCTATAACATCAAAACTACTATTATTGGTAACTTTAACTGTATAGGTGATATTGCTATTAGGGCTAGTACTGGTAATCGGGGTGCCAGGGCTACTCGCTAGCCCAACCGTTTTAGTAACAGCCAAGTTAACAGGCGCATTAACGGTTGTTGTGTCATTAGATGTGTTGTTACTAGCAACCGTATCATTGGCTGTGGCTACTGTAGCAGTGTTAGAAATTGTGCCTGTTGTATTTGGTTTAACGGTTAACGTGATGTTGCTATTTGTTTTAGGAGCTAAAGGACCAGAGCTGGTACAAGTTAATGTTCGGTTGGCTAAGACATAGTTACAAGCCCAACCACTGCCAGTCGCAGAGACATAGTCTAGAGATGCAGGCAGTACATCTATAACGGTGATGGTTCCAGTAGTAGAGAGTGTCCCTGCGTTTGAGACGTTCAGTGTGTATTGCCCGTTAATACCATTGGCAAAAGTGCCAACACGGGTCTTCTGAACCATCAAGTCAATGCCAGTCGAAGGTGCAAAGGCAGTCACAGCAAATAAGTTTGCGCCTGTACCAACGTCAGCATTGTAGTGGTAACTACTTCCAGAGAAGTCATAAATAATGTTAGTTAATGCGCCGCTACCCGCTGATAAAATTTTAATTGTATAAACGGTTGTGACGTTATCACCTACTTTCTCACCCACATATCCACTGGGAATGGCTGGGTTATTACAGGTTAGGTTGTTGTGATAGTAAGTACTACTGGGATTGT
This sequence comes from Trichocoleus sp. FACHB-262, assembly GCF_014696035.1. Taxonomy (NCBI): domain Bacteria; kingdom Bacillati; phylum Cyanobacteriota; class Cyanophyceae; order Leptolyngbyales; family Trichocoleusaceae; genus Trichocoleus; species Trichocoleus sp. FACHB-262. The sequence continues at coordinate 31,887 of NZ_JACJPK010000027.1, forward strand.
TTTCCCAACCGCAAGCATCGGCATAGACAACGTTATTGGTTGAGCCAGACGGAGATGAGTAGGTTGTAGAAACGGAAAGTAGCTGAAAAAAGCCAGGTAAAACAGGTAGGAATGACAGCTGTTCGTAACCACCAGGAGCTGTGTGTCCCTTAACTGTATATTGAACAATGTCTCCTACAAAAACGGTGCTAGGACCAGAAATGCTATCAACTGCGTTTCGTGATTGAGAAACGAGTTTTTCCACATATAATTCTCGGTTTTGGGGTGTCGTGATAGTCCCTAACCCTGTGGCAGTAGCCGAGATATAAAACTGTTGCCTGGTACTAGCGTTAGCAAGGGTAGAGTAGGATGCTCTATCGCGGGCAATTTTTACATTGAAATAGAAGTCAGAGCAATTACTGGGGGTGGGGCCTGTATTCCCTGGAGGATGGGACGTAGGGCCTGCGGGTAGCGAAGGGATAGAGAGTGTACTAGCTCCTACTAAGCTGATATGGCTACTGCCCCCAGTTTTTACAAAGGAAGCTGTGACATTGGTTGCAGTAGCATCACCGACATTACAAACGCGCGCTCCTTCTAGAAACTGATCAGGGCCTGCTCCACCGAGCATTTGAGAGGCGACGCTATCTAAACCAATTACGTTCCAGGTAATTGGAGTGATAGTGAGTTGAGGAGCGGCGATCGCTGGATTAGCAATCCCTAAAGTGGCACCCGCTAGGGCCAGCGCAGCAGGAGCCAAGAGCTTGAGATTAGGAAAGCGTTGAAGTTTCATAGCGTTATCATTCCCCACTACCACTAACAGTTGCAGATGCAGTCGGAACTAATTCGGATGTTGTAGATGTTGTTTCCGGGGTTGCAGTTGTATGCGCTAAATGACTGGAAGAATGTGAGGCAACTGGCTTAGTTTGGGGCTGTTGCTGAGGCTGAGGTGCTTTCTGTAAACCAAAACCATCAAACAATTCATTCAGTTTCACTGTGAGGCCGAGGTAAGGACCATCCACTGAGCGAGAACCACTAAAATCGCGATCGCTAGCACGGCCAAATCCATATCCTGCTGCTAGGCGCAAGTTGGGAGTCATATAGTAGCCTGCCTCAATGTTGAACCCAGTTTCGCTATAACCTGTGTTGGGTTGATTGATCCAGCGAGCTTCTCCAACCACATCCCAGCTGTAGCCTAAACGGTAGGTGGCTCGGAGCTGGGCGAGGGAGACACTGCTAGTACCCACTAAATCTTTAGCTAAATAGGTGGAGCTATGACGAAACGCGTATTTGCCATAGAACTCCCAGCGCCAATTGGGTGCGTAGATCGCTTCTGCCGCGAAGAGATGCTCCTCAGAACCAGTGCCATTGCCTAGCAAGAGAGAATCTGGAATTATGGAAGGATTCTGGCGATACTCATAGCGCAACAGCGCATTGAATTTATCGCTATGAATATCACGGTAAGCCAATCCTACTTTTAGATCTTTGGTATCTCCCAAATCAGATAACTTTTGGTTGGCCGCACTCGCTTGGTGGTAGCGAACTAAAGCGGTGAGAGAAGGAGTGATCTTGCCTGTGGCAGCCGCAGAGATTACAGTATTGCTGCCTTCAGAGGAGGAGCGGTGTTCGTAACGAGCACTCGCTTGGAACTTAGGATTGTCAGTGTATTCTAAACCAACACTGTAGCTATCTCCAGAAGCCAATGCTAGAGAAGAAGCACTCTGGCCTGATGCAAAGGGCTGAAGGAACTGAGAACCCGCAGCCGTGCGACGCGAGTAGTTACCAAACACATGCTCATAAGCTAGATCCATGCGGAGACCTGGAGCAATGTTCCAGCGCTGGTTGAGGCCCACTGCGCCCTGCATCTTCATGCCGTCAGCGCCACCTAGCAAAGAATAACGTCCGGTCAAGGTGGTGTCAGAACCGAGCTTATAGGAACCGTTGACATCCAAGCTGGTAATAGAATTTCCAGCATATTGACCCCGAGTAAAGAATTGCTGAGCCAGACGCACATCGACTCCAGGCATCGGCTTCCAATCCAGACCGACAAGGGTGCGATCGTTGTAGACGCTATCTACCTTGCCTGAAAGAGTCATCTCGTTTTGGGCTAGGAAGGTGAGGTTACTGGCGATAGGAACTGTCACGCGAGAACGCAACTGATCAGAAGTGCCGCTGAGATCAGGATAGAGACGATCTTTGCGATCGCGGTGAATCCAATCTACTGTGAGATCAGATTTGCCAATTTTCTGTTGAATACCAGCCGAGATCGTGGTCAGAGAGTTATCCACCTGGCTACCAGGAATTGCGGTAGAGCGAGGCGCAAACAAATCTTCTAAGGTATCGAGGGGACGGGGCGCAACACCATAGTTATCTTCATGGTCGTACTGTGCCCGGAGGTTGGTGGTATCGGAGAGCTTGCCTGTAACCTGAGCGCCGTAGCGAGTTTGACCAGGGACAAAGCTAATCGTGACATCATTGGCGAATCCTGGGTCAGCTGCTCGGTAATAAGCTCGGCCTTGAATGCCTTTAGCGATTTCTCCCTGAGCTTCTAAACGGTAAGCTGAACCGCTCACCTTGCCCATCACTTCAGAGTCGTTTTTAGAATGAGCGTATTCTGCAATCAGTTGTCCCTTAGAACCTAGATTGATGAGGGCATCTGCTCCGTAGAGTTCAAAATCCCTGATTCCTTGGTTCTCTTTGAGATAAGTTGCACCGAGCCAGCTTTCATGATTGAGGGTACGGTCTAGATGATATTGAACTCGGCCACCATAGATGTTACTGGTACCTTGGCCTTCATACTGATAAGTGACAACAATCCGACGAACCAATACCTCACCTTCGTCACTAATATCAGTCCGGAGGATGGGTTTGCGGAAAATCACAGAACCGCGATCGTAGTCGATGTCGTAGTCAGGGCCTCGGTTGAGAGACTGGCGATCGAGCACTGTGCCAGGACGATTCAGTTCTTCTAGCTCAATAAAGACATTTTCACTACCTGGGACCAACAAGCGACGAGAGAGGAAGTAGTAGCCACTGGTGCCATCGGGTGCAATCGTATCTCTTTGGAAACCTTCAACGTTGTTGCCGTAGAAGCCAGTTACTTGCAAATCGCCGATGTTGTAGTTGGCTTTGAAACCATGCAACTGGCGAGTGAACGCGGTAAATTGTTGAGATTTGGTGGCAAACTCATTGGTGTTGTAGTCGCCCCACATGGCATAGTCAGGAGCGGCACCCGCAATTTTAGCGGAGCGCTCAACCCGCAAGTACAGGCTATCTTTGGAAGGTGTGAGGTTATCAACACGAGAACTATCACCATATACAGGATAGTTTTGCTCACAAAACTGTGTATCTCGGTATAGGCGACTGTTGGCATCGCAGGTTTGGTTGAGGTTGCGATCGCTGTTGTAGGCTCCCGTAAAGAGCCAATCGCCTACTTTGCCAGTGGCGAAGACAGACCCACGCACATCTAGCTCTGTAGAGTTGTCGCCATCGGGAGGGAGATAATCGCGGAAGCTGCCGTAGTAGTCGCTGCCTCGTCTGCCCAACCGCACATCAATTACGCCAGTTGCGATCGAGGGGCGGAGGTTAGTTTCAAACTGAAGTTGAGTGAAAGCTTCTAACTCACCAATATTGGCGCGAACTGTCACTGTTTGAGCTTGCAAACTGGAGCGCAAGTTGGCTGTGAATTGGCCTTGACGAGCTTGTACCTGAAACCCAGGTTCATCGGTTTTAGCATCGGCACCAACGAATTCTCCGGCGCTTGTACTTAAGGTAACGATCGCATCTCGATTGGAACGGTTGCCTTTGCCATCTAGTAATTGTCCTTGTACTGTAGCGGTAGAACGGCTATCCGCAGGAATACGAGTTTCAACCGTTTGTATACTTAGTTGGGTGGCGCTACCCCGAACTTGTACCTGAATCGCTACGGGAGTGCCAGCAACTCCATTGGTGGTAGGCTGAGCAGTGATGATATTGTCTCCCTCTTTCAAGGGCACGCCATACCAAGTTTGAGTAATGATCCGAGTTTTGGTATCTGTTTCTGTACGACCAACTGAAGTGGTACTAACAGCAGCTCCATTTGTTTGTAGTTGTACCTGTGTACCTTCCACAAATTGTAGAATTACTGTCGTCGCAGGGATATCTAGAACTGTGTTGGTAGTAGGCGTGAGAATCTTGACTTCTGTAGGAGCAACAGGGCTGGTATTCTCAGGCGTTGCAGCAGGGGTAGGTGTAACCGCAGGAGCGGCATCAACCGGAGCACTTCCAGGAGTAGTCTCAATAGCTGGCTGAGTTTGGTTGTTGCTCTCTGTAGAAGCGGTAGTATTTTCTGGAACTGGTGATGCTTCAGTGCTGGGAGTCGTGGTCGCTGGCAAAGGTGGAGCAGTCTCAGTAGCCGTAGCCTCTGGCTTGGCATCAGGAGTCGTTGCAACAGGAGCGATCGCTTGAGCCGTAATTAAGTTATTTGATAATTGAGGTGAGAAGATTAGAGGGTGAAATGCTTCATTGCCTGAAGAAATAGTAACTGGCTGTATAGATGTCTCTGGAAGGGAGACCTCAAATTCTGTGCTTGCCTGGGCAGCCAAGGGAGACCCAATTAGACCTACAGTTCCGGTGATAGCTCCGAGCAAACCAAGCTTTAGGGCGTTAATTTTAGAACCTGTAGGCTTCGTAGTCATCTCTTGCTCACAGCGGATAGAGGTTTGTGAAATAAAGATTTCCTACAGAGCTGGCAGATAACTAGGAGTGTTTCAGGCTAGGAAACTCGGCTATGTGCGGTAGGAAAAACTGGATATCCCTAAGATAAGATTTAAGCCTTCTAAACACTTGCGCTGTTTTACTGGACTGTTGTCAGCCTTTTAACTTATCCCTGTGAGAGCAGTAGTATATTCACTGGTTTTTGGTTTCGCTAGAAGCTGGGGTCACTGCGAAGTTCATTCGGACCAAGCCACCTGGTTGTAGATGCACTAGGCGAGATTGGCTATTGCGTTCTTTGACATAGAGATTGGGGGCAAAGGTGTAACCGGAGACGCTCGTGAGGTCTAGTACCCCAGTACGATAACCAGAGATCACATTAGAAACGGAGAACAAGCCGTTGGGGTCAGTGGTGATGCGATTGCCGTCATCCATGAACACTACAGCATTGGGAACACCTGGTTCACCTCGTTGTTGTTCGCCATCAAAGTTTTTGTCTACGAAGACGCGACCAATGATGGTGCCACAATCGGACAAAATACCAGAACGAATCCGGAGGCGATGAGTGGCAGGTCCATCTTTCACACCTTGGCGGTTATCAACGCGATCGCCACTGACAACCGCAGAGTTGAGACCTGTGCCACGTACCGCATCAGGCGTGAGAACAGCGGCGTAGGCAATGTTGAGAACCGCACTTTGATTGTCACCTTGAGGCAGTAAGGAAACATTGGGCTGAAAGGTAACAGTCGAGCCATTCTGGTTCGTTGTGACTGCAACTGGTTGATTGGCAATTTCAGCGCGAACTGAGTCAGGTCGGAAGTTGAACCCAACTGGGAGAGTATCTGTAATCACGACATTGTCAATTGCCGCAGTCGCCAAATTCTTGATCGAGAGCCGATAGATAACGGTGTCTCCTGGCTCTGCTGCCGCGCGATCGCCTGTTTTAATAATTTGAACGCCTTGAGACTGACATATGTCAACATCAACATCGAGCAACGCTAAGACTAAACCTGCACCTTCCGCATTTTGAATATTAATAGTCTCACTCACAGAGGAGCGATTATCAGTGCTACTGATGGGTTTACCATCTAGTGATGTAGCAGTGTAAGAAACAGTATCGTTGGTGCGAGCAGTAATGGTGAGGCGAATCCGGCGTTGGTTATAACCGCCATTCTCGGGTGGATTAATCACGAGAATGTAAGCTTTGCCTACATCTAGCTGACCGCGCTTCGGGTCAAGGAGAAAGTTGTAGGTGCCTTCATCACTGTTAGTAAAAAAGAAGGGATTACTATTTTCACTATTAGGCGCAATCCCAGCAGGGATACTGTTATTGGCAACATCAGGTAGCTCAGTTTTGGTGAGCGATACTAAACCACTCAAGCTGGCACCCGTCAGGTCGTTAGGATTGGTTTCATAAACTCCGATACTAAACCCCTCGTAGCTACTTAGAACTTCTCCAGCACAACCACGAATATGTCCAAACGGGTCAACTAACCGTTCAACGCTGCTACTAATTGAGGCAGAACTTCCTTGAAAGATTTGTTGAGTAACAGAATCGCTATAGGTGTAGGTGGCTTGGTTGGAGAGTTGGGTCGTTGTAATGCCTTTAGCTAAACCTGGAAGTGGATGTTGTAAGCTGCTTGCTACCGCGATCGCAACTGCCCACTGGCTCCAATTTTTAAGTGAAAATATAAGTTTTGTGGGAAGTGGAATCACGGAACGGATCTCCTTGTCAGCCCAGAAGGGGTAGCGATCGCAAAGGCACAAGTATCCCTATGCAGTCAGTTCTAAACTTCTCTGACTGCTTATTGGACATATAAAATAACTTGAAAGCTTTAAATAAAAGAGATAAAAAGAGAATTTGAGGGCGAATCTGAAAGTGTAGAGCGATCGCCCTCAAGCTTGCTTAGCGAACTTTGACTTGGTAAGTTGCCTTCAGAGTGCTCTTGGCACCCACGGCTGAGCCAATCGTCCAACGGATATTGGTGTAAGCTTCAGCGGGAGCGGGCTTCATGACGACTTTGCCATCAGCTTGCTTGACTGACACTTGGGGTTGAGCTACAAAGCTCTTGCCTTGGTCGATGCTATAGGTGATTTGAGTTCCAGCGTTAGGGCTGATTGCTGCTGAACTCATGACATAAGCCATGCCTTGAGGTACAGGCTGATTTAGCTTGAGGTCCTTGATGGGGCGATCGCTCTTGTTTTCGCCAGTCAAGGTGTAACGAAGCACGTCTCCCGGCTGCACGGTTACATTGCCTTTCAGCGCTTCCCAGGTAACTTTCTCTTTGCCTTGCTGATCTTTTTGCACAATTTTTTTGTCAGCGCTCAGAACTAATTGCATCTGAGCTTGACGTTGATTGTTTTGAGCAATCTTAGTACCAGGATTTAGCCAACTAGCGGATACAGGTAGTTCGTTAACGAAGGGAATGGAAGCAACGAGGGCGATCGCACTTAAACCGATGAGAGAGGAGCGTTTCATAATTAATTCTCGCAGTAGTGTGAGGGACTTGTTGGGAGATGGGGGAAGGGAGAGGTGATTGGGACACTCCACTTAAAGTGCCCCAATCTTGACTAACGGAGCTTAGTTGCTCATCTTGCGACGAATGTCGAGTTTGCCAGATGCACCAGGTGCTAGGGAAGAAATAGTGTCTACATACTTGGTGATGTTGGGATCAGTACCAGTCGTAACAATTGTTCCACCAGCATCAATACCAGAAACGTGAACTGTATCCATGATGGTATTTCCATCTTGGTCGAGCGCCCAGTTGTTACTACCTGTGGTGCCATCCTCTACAATTTGGAGATTGGTGGCATTGAGAATGGAACTACCCGTGGTGGCCGCAGCAGTCTCGGAAATGTTCTTGTAGGAAATCCGATACTCGACAATACGTCCTGGCGTGAGTTTGCCTGTTAAAGCAGTAGCATCTGTGGTGAAAGCCTGAACAACGGTGGTGCCATCAGCCTCTAGGATTTGAGCTTCTTTGTACATTGCTACATAACCTAGATAAGTGCGCTCAATCGTGAGGTTTTGAGGCTCTGTTACCTGAGCAATTCCATCATTGTTGCTATCTACAAAGGCGAGGATAGGCATTGCATAGCCACCAACCACAGCAGCAGTCGGGCTTGTGAGATCACCTGGAGTTGTGAGATCAGTTGAGAGCTTCGTGCCAGCAGGTAAATCTACAGTAACTGTGTAGTTAACAGGGGTTCCAGGAGCGACGCTTACAGTAACTGGTGTACCAGTCCAAGCAGTACCATTCCAAGTGAAGGTTCCAGTTGTACCTCCCGCAGTAATAGTTGCCGTGGTTCCGGCAGGTACAGTGCTACCTGGTGCGTTAGGGCGTAACAGGAAGGTAGCAGGAGCATTACCAGTGTTGCTGAGCGTATTGGTGAAGGTGACTACACCTGGATCGTTAGCAGTGCTACCGGGTTTGCTATCGGTCGGTGCCACAGCTTTGTTTGTGAAGTCAGTGTTGTTATTGGTGCCATCACCTGTAGCAGCCGCATTGCCATTAGTTCCATTCAGGACACCAGCGACGTTACCGATCACACCATCTAGAGTGGCGCTATCTTCGCGAGTGCCATTGACCGGAGCACCTGCTACTTCACCAGGCACAGTGCTCGGATCAGTGTTGTCATTGGTGTAGATGTCTAAAGCTCCATTAGCTGCATACACTTGGTTGGTGCTGGTAGGATCGACAGATTTACCGTATTCCACCGTAACCGTTCCAGGAGCAGCGTTAGCGGCGATCGCAAGGACAACTCGGACATTAATAATCCCGTTAGCCGCGATTGAGCCAGTCAGTAATGGAGCACCACCAACTGCGATAGTTTGGTCATCTGCGTTGCCCAATACACCGTCAGCGCCAGCGGTGATGATCTGGCTGATAGATGCGCCTGCTGCACCTGTACCAGTGATGCTTGCAGTACTAGGTAATACGAGCCGAGTGGGGTCATTACCAGTGTTGGTGATTTTGAAGTCGTAGTTAAGCGTGCCACCAGGTTGAGCAGAACCAGGAGTATTTAAAGCGCTGACGTCAATACCTGCAACCTCGGCTACTGTCACGGTAACAGTGTTGGAGGTAGCGCTGAGAGTTGTGCCAGTGCTTGGATCTGTATAGCTCGCAGTTGCTGTGTTGCTGATTGTTGTGTTTGCTGCGGGAGCTGCTAGAACCGGAGTAACCAGTTGAAACACACCACCTGCAATGAACAATCCTGCAACTAGGGAGCGGTAATTAAATTTAGGCTTGACGCTAGTTCTATTGTTCGACTTCACTCTTTTCACTGGATAATGCCTCTTGTATTACTTTGACTAATCCTTTTGACCAGGATGTGGAAGACTGCGGGAACCTTTGAAAGCTAGAATTCTTATTCTCTTAACTACAAGCTTGAGCAGAGATGTTATTAACAATTAGCCAGAATACTAGAATTTAAGTATCAGTAATTCGCACCAACTTCAAAGAGATAACCTGAACTATTAAGTGGAATCATTAACTTAAAATTTTCTGCTCTAGGAACCTTAAAAACTAGTATTCGCTGTAAATCAAAAAAACGATTCAGCAGAATAGCGCATATCTTCTCAGCACAATATGCAAAGCTCTTAAAGTAGCTAAAGCTCCTTCACTGCATAGGTTTTATGAATCAAAATCAGTGTAAATAAGGATTTTTTAATCGAGATACAACAGCTTAAGAAATAAATAGCAAAGCTACTATGACTGTTAATTTGTTATTGACTTGCAGGCTATACAAACAATCGGCTTTAAGTGTTTTCATCTCTTTGAAGGCTGCTGACCCTATCTTCAAAATCCGAAGCCAGTAATTCTACTGTTTTGATTTCAATAAAATCCTTTCGGGCCATTGTCTCTGGATACAAAACTTAACCGAGCTAGATTTTGCGCGGTAGGATGCCTTTAGATCTTTTTGAAATGCACCCTTCTTATGCGCTTTAATCATAAAACAGTTATCCTTACAGGTGCTTCAGATGGAATTGGCCGAGCACTCGCAATTACGCTGGCCCAACAGCAAGCCAACTTAGTCTTAGCTGCTCGGAGTGAGGTAGCTCTGACAGAAACTGTAGAAGCCTGCAAACAACAAGGAGGACGCGCGATCGCAGTTCCAACAGACGTAACTGACCCGGATGCTTGCAAACGTTTAATTGATGAATCCGTTCAGCAGTTTGGCGGAATTGACATCCTTGTGAATAATGCTGGTATCGGCGCGATCGCTCGGTTCGAGGAGGTTACAGACCTCTCTATTTTTGAGCAAGTAATGCGAGTTAATTATTTAGGTGCAGTCTACTGTACTTACCACGCGCTTCCTTACCTAAAGACCAGCAAAGGATTATTAGTGGCGATCTCTTCTCTCTGTGGCAAGCAGGGAGTACCCACGCGATCGGGATATGTGGCGAGTAAACATGCCATGCAAGGATTCTTTGACACGCTCCGCATTGAACTGCAAGGAACGGGCGTAGATGTCTTGGTCGTGTCTCCAGGATTTGTGGCCACAGATATCCGCGAGCGAGCTTTAGGGATAGATGGCAAACCATTAGGACATAGCCCTAGGGATGAAGGAAAAGACACGATGCCTGTGGAGGAATGTGTACAACAGATTATCCGCGCGATGGAGCGACGACAGCGAGAAGAGGTGATGACGCTGAAAGGCAAAGTGGGACAATGGTTGAAGTTAGTCGCACCCAACTTAGTCGATCGCCTAGCCGCTAATGCAGCTCGAACCCAATAAAGAGATTGGATGAGGGCGATCGCTCCACCCCGTTTCAGCTCTTTTGCTGACGGAGGTTTGATGCAGCTTGCTTGATGGGTTGAAGTAGAGAGAGGGAGATCCGCAAACTATTCAAGGATGTATTGTTTGAATTCTTGCTGTCGGGGTGGGGGCCATGAAAGTCACTGCCACCGCTCATGAGTAACCCATACTGAATACATAGCTTCTCTAGCTTCCGCGACTGCTTCAGGCTGTGGTTCGGATGGTAGACTTCTATGCCCATTAGACCCGCTGCAACTAATCCTGGAAGTGTTTCTTCTACCTCTCCGCCTCGGAATAGATAAGGATGTGCCCACACCGGAACGGCATCACACATGCGTAATAACCGAATGCCATCGATCGCGGAGAATTTCTCGTAATGTTCATAGGCGGGCTTGTCATCTCCCAACCATCGATCGAACGCTTCCCGCACAGAGGGAGCATGCCCAGCTTGTACTAAGGCCGCAGCAATATGTGGTCGGCCCGGAGCCATGCCTTCTCCGAGGTGGGGTAGCTGAATCGGGTAGCCCAGTTCGGCGAGCTTAGCTACCATTTTCTCGGCCCGCCGCTTGCGACCTGCTAAGCGCTCTGCTAAAGGTGCTGCTAATTTGTCGCGATCGGGATAGAAGCCTAAGATGTGTAGAGAGCGATCGCAATGCACAGTACTGAGTTCTAGCCCAGGCACAATTTCTAAGTCATGGATGGGGGCAGCAGCCAAGGCTTCGTCCCAACCGCCTAAAGTATCGTGGTCAGTGATGGCTAACGCTTGGACTCCCGTTTTGGCGGCTAGCTCCACTAGCTCTGTGGGGGTAAGCGTACCGTCGGAGAAAGTGGTATGACAATGTAATTCGAGCATCTTTCTATTGTCGGCTAAATCAACAGCGATCGACTGCTTCCAAGGTTCTTTAGAGATGATGAGGCGCGATCGCTGAGTATAACGTTCTCTGGGTCGGGTTGGAGCAGGGACCATAGGCGGCAACTACCCGGTTACCACTTCGGTTCTCCTCACCACGAAAGGGGTAAGGGAGCGTTACAGTAAGTCTAAGGAAATCAACAAAACTTCATACAGGCTACTTTTCCTTGGAGGTGATTGCCTGTTGGATTACTGGCTGAGTAACTGGAGCGTTAGTAGATGCGGATTTTGATGTTGACCATTTCTAGCCCTGCTAAACCATCTACTGGACTGCTCGGTGCAGCCGTTTTATTTGCAGCCGAAATCGCTCGGTAAGGGAAACTCACCATGTTCGAACTTTTTACAGAAAAGGCCATTAAGGCAGTCATGCTATCCCAGGAAGAAGCACGTCGTCTGGGACACAACCTCGTGGGAACCGAGCAAATTCTCCTAGGACTGATTGGCGAAAAAACGGGAATTGCCGCTAAAGTCCTACTACACCTGGGTGTTAGCCTCAAAGACGCTCGGGCTGAAGTTGAAAAGATTATTGGTCGGGGGTCTGGCTTTGTACCTGCTGAACTGCCCTTTACCCCCAAAGTCAAGCGAGTTTTTGAAGCAGCTCTGGCAGAAGCTCGCCAGTTAGGGCACAACTACATCGGCCCGGAACACTTATTACTGGGCTTAATCCGTGATGGCGAAGGAGTTGCGGTTAAGGTTCTGGAGCGGTTGAGCATTGACAAAGATGAAGTGCGATCGCGGGTTCTAGAAGCAATTGGTAACGCTCCTGCGGTAGCGACAGCTCGTCCTCAAGAAAACGGTTTTGACAAGCGCCCTAGCAAGCTCCGCACTTTGGAAGAGTTTGGTACTAACCTGACTCAAATGGCGATTGATGGCAAGCTTGACCCGATGGTTGGCCGCCAGAAAGAACTTGAGCGGGCAGTGCAAATTTTGGGTCGTCGCACCAAGAACAACCCCGTTCTAATCGGGGAACCCGGTGTCGGTAAAACCGCGATCGCCGAAGGTCTAGCTCAACGGATTTCTGATCATGCTGTGCCTGATACTCTGTTTGGTAAGCAGGTGATCAGCTTGAGTATGGGTTCTTTAGTCTCTGGAACTCGTTATCGCGGAGACTTTGAAGAACGCCTCAAGAACATCGTCGAGGAAGTGCGGCAAGCAGGAAACGTCATTCTCGTGATTGACGAAATTCATACCTTGGTGGGCGCGGGTAGTGTGGAAGGCGGCATGGATGCTGCTAACTTGCTTAAGCCTGCCCTAGCTCGGGGTGAGTTTCAGTGCATTGGTGCCACCACCCTAGATGAGTATCGCAAGCACATTGAGAAAGATGCCGCGTTGGAGCGTCGTTTCCAGCCGATTATGGTCGGTGAGCCGTCTGTTGACGAAACGATTGAGATTCTGCACGGACTGCGCGATCGCTATGAGCAACACCACAAAGTCGCCATTGCCGATTTGGCGCTAGAAGCAGCCGCTAAGCTTGCCGATCGCTACATCTCCGATCGCTTCTTGCCCGACAAAGCCATTGACCTGATCGACGAGGCAGGTTCACGAGTGCGCTTGAGCCACTCCAAGACTTCAGCCACCAAAGCGCTGAAGCAAGAGTTGCGGCAAGTCACGCAAGACAAGAATACAGCGGTGGCGGCTCAGGACTTTGACCAAGCGGGTCAACTGCGCGATCACGAACTCGCTTTGGAAGCTGAGATTCAATCGGTCACGGAAGCTGAGAAGCAAGTCAATAATGCGCTCTCTAGCCGTCCGGTCGTCGATGAGGAAGACATCGCCCAGATTGTGGCTTCTTGGACCGGGGTGCCTGTCAACAAGCTGACTGAGTCAGAATCCGAGTTGTTGCTGCACTTAGAAGATACGCTGCATCAACGCCTGATTGGTCAAGAAGAAGCGGTGACTGCGGTTTCTCGCGCCATCCGTCGAGCACGGGTAGGTTTGAAAGATCCCAATCGTCCGATCGCGAGCTTTATCTTCTCTGGCCCTACCGGAGTTGGTAAGACAGAATTGACCAAGGCTCTAGCTGCCTACTTCTTCGGCTCCGAAGACGCGATGATTCGCCTCGACATGTCTGAGTACATGGAGCGCCATACCGTCTCCAAGCTGGTTGGTTCGCCTCCGGGCTACGTCGGTTATGACGAAGGTGGTCAGCTCACCGAAGCAGTGCGTCGTCGGCCTTACACCGTTGTGCTGTTTGACGAGATCGAGAAAGCCCATCCCGATGTCTTCAACCTACTGTTGCAGATCCTCGAAGATGGCCGCCTGACTGATTCCCAAGGCCGCACCGTAGACTTCAAGAACACCCTGCTGATCTTGACCTCGAACATTGGTTCTCGTGTGATCGAGAAAGGTGGCGGTGGTCTTGGCTTCGACCTCGCTACCGAGACTCAAGCCGAAGCGCAGTACAACCGCGTGAAATCCCTCCTCAACGAGGAACTGAAGCAGTACTTCCGTCCAGAACTGCTCAACCGTCTAGATGAGATCATTGTCTTCCGTCAACTCATTCGTGAGGAAGTGAAGCAAATTTCGGATCTGATGGTGCGCGAACTCTCTACTCGCCTCACTGAGGAGCAGGGCATTACCCTACAAATCACGGAGCGGATGAAAGATCGCTTAGTGGCAGAAGGCTACAACCCTGCCTATGGCGCGCGATCGCTACGTCGAACCATCACTCGTCTACTAGAAGATGCCTTGGCCGAAGCGATTCTCTCAGGCCGTATCCATAGTGGCGCGATCGCCTTAGTCGATGTTGACGAAGACGGCCAAGTCCAAGTCAGTCAAACAGAAGCCCCCGCTCTAGCTGAAGCGATCGCATAAAACCTCTTTAGGCTCAGTTTTACACTCAGTCCCTGGTTCTAGAATCAGGGACTTTTTTATGCTGCTCAACTGACTAAATAATTTCAGCTAAAGGCACTGAATTGAGGTTCGAGTCTAACCAGGGAGGCGTTTTAACAATTAGCTCAGTTGCTTGTTCCACTGTCAAAGGCTTAGAGAACAGATAACCCTGACCGCAATCACAATTGAGCGCTTTAAGCTGAGCCAGTTGTTGAGTTGTCTCAATGCCTTCAGCGACTACAGTGAGTCCTAGGGAATGGGCAATGTTGATGATCAGAGGCACTAACCCCGAGCCTTCAGAGCTATCTGTCATCCGCTGCACAAACGAGCGATCGACCTTAAGAATATTCAGAGGAAAGGAGTGTAGGTAACTCAGAGAAGAATAACCAGTGCCAAAGTCATCAATGCTGAGCTGAATCTGTCGTTCCCGCAGTTCTTGAAACATGACGCTGGCAGATTGAGGATTCTCCATAATCACACTTTCAGTAATCTCCAGTTTCAACGCCTGAGGATTGACTTGAGTGTCGGCCAAGACTTGATCTATTTGCTTAACTAAGTCGAGTTGAGCGACTTGCCGTGCGGATAAATTAACGCTGATCGAGAGATTAGGACCATCTAGATTACCTTGTTGCCACTTGCAGAGTTGTTGGCAAGCTTCTCCCAAGACCCAATGACCAATCTGAGTAATCAAGCCTGTTTCTTCTGCGACTGGAATAAAGATTGCAGGGGACAGTAAACCATGCTGAGGATGATGCCAACGAACTAACGCCTCAAACCCTACCAGTTGGTTATGGTTCAGTTCGACAATGGGCTGGTAGTGGACCACAAACTCTTGCTGCTGGATGGCGCGGCGCAAGTCTGTTTCTAGCTGCAAAAGCTGGAGCGCCCTCGTATGCATGACCGGATCAAAAACTTGATGTTGCCCTCTGCCTAGCGCTTTCGCCCGATACATAGCCGTGTCTGCATCTCGCAGTAAGTGCTCAGGTTTTTCATATCCGGGTTGGTGGAGGGTAATGCCAATACTGGCATTGATAAACACCTCATGCCGAGCCAGTTGAAACGGCTGAGCTAAAGCAGCCAAGATCTGATCGGCCACTTGAGTTGCACTATTGAGGTCGTCTACCTCTGTCAGCAGCACCGCAAACTCGTCTCCCCCTAGGCGAGCCAGCGTGTGCTGGGAACTCAGGGATTGCTCTAAACGACGGGCGATCGCCACTAGCAACTCATCCCCCACGAAATGCCCAAGAGAATCATTGACTACTTTGAAGCGATCGCAGTCAAGAAACAAAACCGCAAATTGATACGCTACATCTGTCTGGGCTTGATGCAGGGCTTTCTCCAGCCGCTTCATAAATAAAGCCCGATTAGGTAAACCTGTCAGCACATCATTGAGGGCCATTTTTAGCAGTTCTGCTTGGAGCTGTTGTCGCTCTTGGACCTCTCGCTGTAGTTCTTGATTCGCCGTTTCTAGTTGGTGAGTGCGCTCTTTGACCCTAGCTTCCAATTGAGCCTGTAGTTCCTCATTCTTGCGTTCAACAGCTTTTAAGGTCAGTTGATTCTGCACCCTTGCCAAAACTTCTTGAACTTGAAAGGGTTTAGTAATGTAGTCTGCACCGCCACCATCAAACGCTTTAGCCTTGTCAAGACCGTCACTCAAGGCACTTAAGAAAATAATGGGAATCCTGGCTGTCTGTGGATTGCTTTTCAAGCGATAACAGACTTCATACCCATCTATGCCGGGCATCATGATGTCCAGCAAAATTAAGTCTGGCTGCACAGTTTGTACAGCCGTGAGCGCCATTGAACCGTTAAGGGCCTTGCGAACGTTATATCCTTCCTTAGCTAAAATAGTGGCAAGAAGGCGTAGATTCTCTGGGGTGTCATCTACAACAAGAATGTCTGCTGGAATAGGCTCAGTCTGGGTAGCATTCATTACGATTTTTGCCTTCTCACTTCCCTTTGATTAGCTTGATTAGCTGCTATAAGCGGTGCCGTGATTAGCAATCATCACAGTGCTTCTTCGTAATTTCATTCATAAATTCTAGAAACGTTTAATCTAGATTCAAGCAAATTTAAAGGTTGTGATCATACTAAGTTCATTAACTTGCGATTACTTTTTGATTTTTCGATTAATACAATTAAGTTCAAAAAAAATTGAATTATTTTTTAGTATGCCCAAAGCTAATCTAATTCCGAACTGAGCCAAGGGTAGAAATTGGGCGATCGCTAGGCTCAGATTGACTCGCAGCCTTTTTCTAGACAGTCTTGTTGCGGATATTCCATTCCTCCTATAGTAGTATTCCAACGTGAAATTTGTGTGGGTTGGGCGAATTGTGCAACCCAATCCCACAAACCTGATTTGATGAAGTACTACTGCTCCTGTGACTGAGTCAGGGTGGTAATTTGGTCAAATCGAAAATTTTCAGATAATTCAGTCAGGGTCAGCGCTAGGGCGGTAAATTCAGTCGGAATTTCTTGTAAGAGTTCGGTAATCAAGCGATCGCTGCATTGAGAAGCAGCGTAATGCAATTGAGCCACCCAATTTGTCGGCATGGCGGCAAGTTGTTGGCTAACATCAACCTTCTGTGTAGCAATTTGCGCCGCTTTGACAGCACTATTGTTTACTAGCGCTGGTAGTTCTTCGTAGAGATACTGCACGCCCAAATGCTGGCTAATGGTTGCGAGGAGGGCCTCTTTGCGGAAAGGTTTGCGAACGAAATCATCACAGCCTGCCAAGAAAACATCTTGGCGTTGCTCCTCAAAAGCACTGGCAGTCAGAGCCACCACAACGGTTTTGGGTCCCGACAGCGACTGTTTAATTCGTTTGGTCGCCTCATAACCATCCATCACTGGCATTTGCATATCCATAAAAATGAGATGGGGCTGCCAATGTTGCCAGACTGCTAGCGCCTCTTGACCATTTTCTACCGCTTCAACCGCAAACCCCACTTGGCTGAGGAGCCGCACAAGCAAAAATCGATTGGTGGAGCTATCTTCCACAACCAAAATCCGATAGAGGGGTTGCCCCAAAGCTAAGCCACTGATTTGCTGCCTAGCCGAGGATTCTGTTTCCATCGGCGGGCTATTCTCTGCTTCTACTTGAATATCAAAGTGGAAGAGACTGCCACGGCTTAGCTGACTTTCGACCGTGATCTCACCTCCCATGAGCTGCACAAACTTTTGACTGATCGGCAAACCCAAACCAGTACCACCAGCAATTTTTAAGCCTGCTGCTGTTTGGCAAAATGCTTCAAACAGTTGATTAAGCTCATCGGGGGCGATCCCAGGCCCCGTATCCTCTACCTCAAAAATGAGGCGAGTCTTACTGGACGATTTAGAGTCGGTCGATTGAGAAGTGAAATCTGTGGTGAGGTGGCTCTGATCCAGACTGACTCGGAGGGTGACTTGGCCGCGATCGGTAAACTTGATCGCATTCCCCAGCAAGTTGATCAGGACTTGACGTAACTTGCTGGCATCAGTCTTAACCAGTTGGGGGACATCCGTGGTACGGATGCAAGTAAGCTGCAATCCTTTGGATCGCGCCTTCAACTGGAGCATTTCCGTCAAGTTGTCAAGCAAGCGGTGTAGATCGAAGCTAGTTTCGTGAAGCGTACTCCGACCTGCTTCAATTTTTGCCATCTCTAAGATGTCATTGATCAATTCCAGGAGATGTTCGCCACTCCGACTAATGATGTCTAAGTATTGTTGATACTCGGAAGTGATCCCCTTGGCATGATGCATCAATTGCGCGAAACCGAGAATGGCATTGAGAGGAGTGCGTAGCTCATGGCTCATGTTGGCGAGAAAGTCACTTTTAGCCTGGTTCGCTTTATCTGCTGCTTCTTTCGCCGCCTGCAATTCTTTTGACTGTTGCTGAGTTTGGGCTAGGAGTTCGGCTTGCTGAATTGCCACTCCTAGTTGAATCCCAATCTGAACTACCATTTGAATTTCAGCGGTTTCCCAATGCCTTGGGCCTGAGTTTTGATAGGCTGCGAGTAAACCCCAGAGTTGGCTATGGCAAAAAATTGGCACAATCACGTAGGCGCGAGCTTGAAAGCTCTCCAGTAGGTCGAGATAGCAGGTGTCAAACCCAGCTGTGTAAACATCTGAAACCGCAAGATGACTAGTACCCCGGCGATAAACGCCGCCTTGACTGGACTGTAAGTAGCTGTCTTGAATGAGGTTAGTGTCGTTGCCGAGGTCTCTGGCATGGCAGTTAGGGTTAATCACTGCGGCCTTCGTGAGTTCGGGCTCGAAGGTTTGAGCCAGTAACAGAGTGCGCCATCCCTCAGCAACCGATTCAGAAACTAGTTCCCCGCTCCAGTCCGGTTTAAAGCGGTAGACAAGGGTGCGATCGCAGTTGACTACCTGTCGTAGCTCTTGGGTCGTGGCATTAAAGATGTTAGCCAAATCCAACGTTTGGCGCATGCGCTGAATCACTCTAGCACCAGCCTGCTCCCGCTCGACGGTTTGTTGCAGTGCTAACTCCATCTGTTTGCGCTCAGTGATATCTCGCATGATGCCGAGCAAGGCTGGATTGCCCGCAGCATCGGTAAAGGAAATTTTTTTCGTTAACAGAGTTCGGACGATTCCAGCGCGGTCGGTTAAGGTTTCTTCGGTTTCGTGTTCTAGGCCTGTGGTCAACACTAAGTTGTCATCATCCCAAATCCGCCCTGCTTCTGCTTGAGCCAAGAAGTCATAGTCGGATTTGCCAAGCAAGCCCTCACGGGGATAGCCCATGATTTGGCAAAAGGCGTCGTTGACGAGGATCCAACGATGCTGTTGATCTTTGACAAAAATCGGATCAGCAGCTCGGTGAAAGATTTGGTCTAGAAAGCCTTGGTTGATCTTGAGGGCTGTTGCCGCTGGCTGTAGTTCAATTGCTGGTAGGGCTTGCTGCTGTATCCCTAGAT
The DNA here is from genome assembly GCF_014696035.1 of Trichocoleus sp. FACHB-262. Classification (NCBI taxonomy): domain Bacteria; kingdom Bacillati; phylum Cyanobacteriota; class Cyanophyceae; order Leptolyngbyales; family Trichocoleusaceae; genus Trichocoleus; species Trichocoleus sp. FACHB-262. Next base: position 50,970 of record NZ_JACJPK010000027.1, read on the forward strand.
GGCTAGAAGACGAGTCGGCAAGCCAGTTGCGTAAAGCTATAGTTAGCTTTTGTCTTAGAGATGAGAATGGCTTTTTTGCCTGTACTGTCAGCCATAGGGTGGCTGACACGGCAGCGATCGCGACTGAAAGTGCCACTAAGCCAAAGTTATGAGTGCCAGCCATGCGATTGCTTCTAATCTCCTGCCACTGAGCCGCGCATTAATTGTGTGAGAACAGCCATCTATAACTATTCTGTGCGCTTTTTCTCAAAGTTCCCATTCCGGAACATGTTGTTTGCTTGTAGCAGGCATTTGAAGCTTAAAAAGATGATAAAGGGGCTAGACCAAGCCAGAGCGTAGGGCAACTACCGCAGCTTGCACGCGATCGTCTACTGCCAGCTTATTCATGATGCCGCGAATATGAGTCTTGATCGTGTTAGGACTGAGGTATAGAGCTTCAGCAATTTCGGGATTCGTTTTCCCGTCTACCATCAGCCGCAGTACGTCTAGTTCTCGTTGCGACAATTGCCCCAAGTGGCTTGATGAGACAGGAGGCTTGAGATGCTCAATGACTCGACGGGCAATTTGCGGGTCGAGGTAAGTAGCTCCTTCTTGGGCGGCTTTAATCGCGGTCAGCAGGCGATCGACGCTAGAGCCTTTAATACAATAGGCATCGGCTCCACTAGAGAGGGCTGCCACAATTTCAGTTTCAGTGGTGTGGGAGGTCAGCACCACCACCCGGACTTCTGGTAAGGCTGCTTTAATTTGTTGAGTTGCGGCAATGCCATCTAATCGAGGCAATCCAATATCCATAACCACTAAGTCTGGCTTGAGTCGGATTGCTGCTTCCACGCCCAGGTAACCATCATCCGCTTGACCCACGACTGCAAATTCGGGGTAGTCAGCCAAGGCTTGCTCCAACCCCAACTGCATCATGGGATCGTCTTCGACAAGCAGGATTCGTAAGGGAGCAGAATTGGAGGACACATTCATAAAGGTTTAAGGACAAACAAAAAAATCACAATGTCGGATAGTGTGGCTGACAGGGTGATGTGGTTGAATAAATCGATTAAATCAGCTTCAAGCTGACTCATCCATAAAAGGATGCGACCCATAGCATAATCTTTACAAACAATGGAGGGCGATCGCCGGACGTACAACACCCGTTTTGGTGATTCGGGTTGGCTCATCCTACTGGAGGAAGTGAAATTGCTCGTAAGTGGGTCAATCTAGAGAGGAAGTGACTGGCTACTCGGCCAGAGGTGGGATAGCACTGTATTTGCTTCTATCCGCCTTTCACTTGGTGTGGCGCTGAGTTCCTGGCTTAGAGCGTAGTTAGACGATACAAACCTCCTGCCCGTTATCTTTGCTTTTCGGCTGGCACCTATGCGCTTAAAGCGTCCTCAAGTTCTGCAATATTTGTGTTCGGTCGCTCTATTGGCGATCGCATACTTTGCCACGGCTAAAATCTCGATTTCTATGATCGGGCTGAATGCCAATGCAACACCGCTCTGGCCTCCGGCAGGCATTGCCTTAGCTGCGTTTTTATTACGGGGATCATGGCTATGGCCAGGCGTGATTCTAGGGGATTTCTTGCTGGTGCAGTCCTTGGGCGGCTCTGCGGGTCATTCTTTTGTTTCGTCTTGGGGCAGTGTGGCAGAAGCAGTGGTAGCGGCGATCGCACTGCGGCGTTTAGGATTTCGGCCTAGCTTAGACCGTTTGCAAGATGTCTGGGGCTTAATTGTTGCTGCGCTGTGTGCCCCACTGATTAATGCGACTTGGAGTACCCTGATTGAGGGTTCACTGGGCTGGATGCAGTGGAGTCAAGCCTGGGAAAACGGGTGGACGCTCTGGTTAGGCGACTGCATGGGCATTTTGGTTGCTACACCCGCATTGCTGATTTGTCGCCAGTGGCCAGCTTTGTTTCAGAAGCCTGGGCAGCGGGTTGAGGGAGCAGTCTGGTTAAGTCTCTTGTGTGTCGTGAGTTGGGTTGTTTTTGGCTCCGAGCCCCAAGCAGCGATCGCTCATTATCCACTGGAATATTTACCGTTTCCTCTAGTGGTATGGGGGGCGCTGCGCTTTGGGCCGTCGGGGGCAGTATTAGCTAGCTTGGTGGTCTCTGGCATTGCAATTTTTGAGGCGTTTCACGGGCATGGGCCTTTCTTCGCTAAGGCCGAGCACCTGAATCAAGCCGTGCTGTTTTTGCAAGCTTTTATGGGAGTGGTGACGACTACCGCTTTGGTTTTGGCTGGGGCTGTGGGCGAGCGCCAAACCACCGCTGAGCTGTTGCAGAAAAGTGAAGCCAGCTTAGCCAATGCCCAACGGATTGCTCAACTCGGTAACTGGGACTTAGATTGGGGCCAGCAGCAATTACGGTGGTCCGACGAGCTATATCGCATTCTGGGGTTTGTGCCCAAAACCTTTCCTCCTGATCCGGAGCAGGCGCTACAAGCCATCCATCCTGACGATCGCGATCGCGTTGAGCAAGCGTTGGCACAAGCAATGGTGGAGCGCCAACCCTGCCGCATTGATTATCGAATTTTGTACCCCGATGGCACAGAGCGCCTGGTGTGTGAGAAACTCGCCTTTTCGGACCACAGTGTCACGGGAACGGTCCAAGACATTACCGAGCGCAAACAAACAGAAATTCAACTGCAAGCGGCTTCGGAGCAAGTCCATGAAGCCCTGCGCAGTACTCAATTACTGACGGAAATTGCCCTCAAAATTAGGCGATCGCTTGAGCTAGATCAGGTGCTCAACACCACCGTTACTGAGGTACGGCAGTTTCTTCAGGCAGACCGCGTTTATATTGGTCATCTCGACAATCAGGCGCAGGGCTATGTTTTGGCAGAATCGGTGTCTGAGGCTTGGCCTTCGGTGATGTGTTTGGAATACGACGAGGAAGGCGTGCAAGAATTCCGAGCTTTGTTTGCCTCAGGCTGTAGCCGTGTGGTCAACGATGTCGCTCTGAGCCAGTCAACGCCGAAAATTGCTGCTTTTTACCAGCAATATCAGGTGAAAGCGAGCTTGGGTGTGCCGATTATTTTGGGGGATGAAGTGTGGGTGTTGGTGGCGAATCAGTGCGAGCATCCTCGCCAGTGGCAACCCTTTGAAGTGAATTTGCTAGAGCAATTAGCAATTCAGGTCGCGATCGCCATCCAGCAAGGTCAGCTTTATCAGCAAGTACAAGCGCTCAACACCAATCTAGAGTCTCAAGTCGAAGAGCGCACCGCCCAACTGCAACAAAAAATGCAGGAGCTACAAGACTTAAACCACTTCAAGGATATTTTCTTGCATGCCTTCTCTCACGATGTCCGCACTTCGATTATGGGCATGTCGTTGATTTTGAAGAATTTGCAGAACAAGCCAGGCGACTCAGTGCCAGTGATGCGATCGATGGTGGATCGCATGGTGCAAAGCAACGAACGCCAATTGAACTTAATCAACTCCTTACTGGAAGACCAAACGAGTGAAAGTCAACCAATGGCTTTATCTTATGAGGCGGTGCGCTTAGATGGTTTGGTGCAAGACCTTTTAGAAGAATTGGAGCCGTTGTTGGTGCGAAACCAAGCAACCGTTTGCAATCTCTTGCCAGCCAATTTGCCGCCACTGATTGCCGACCCGCAACAATTGGAGCAAGTCTTCAAAAACCTGATCACTAATGCGCTAAAGCACAATGCTCCTGGCTTGCAGTTGACCTTGAAGGCGACGGTAGAAGACCAACAAATTCGTTGTAGTGTTGAGGACAACGGCGTGGGCATGGGACCGGAGGTTTGCGATCGCCTCTTTAAGCTCTATGTCCGGGGGCTAGACAATCCTCATTTAACCGGAATCGGTTTGGGACTTTATCTTTGTCGGCAAATTATTACGGCTCATGGAGGCCGAGTTGGGGTGGAGAGTGTGCCTGGCACAGGTGCTAAGTTCTGGTTTGTCTTACCGCTGACGAAGCCAGCCTTAGCAGGTTTGACGGCTGAAACCGTTTACAACTCTCCTTCGCTGCGGTCTTCCATTAGCAAAATCACGCCTTGAACTTGGCTCGTGATACCCAATAAAGGGGCGCAACTCACATGACATTTAATCTGTCTGCCACGACGATTGATGGCATCCAGCGTGATTTCAGTAGCGCTAGTCGTGTCAGCTGTGAGACAAGCCCGCATTGATTGTCTCAATTGCTCCACAGGCAGACCAATATCTAGATTCAAAAAGTTTTGGCCCAAGGCTTCCCCAGTGCGTAACCCCCACAAGTCCTCAGATCTATAGTTCCAAATTTGAATATGTAAGTCTCGGTCTACCACCACCACACCGCCCTTCAAGCTGCTCAAAATAGATTCTAAAAAAGCATTTGCCTGATTCAGCTCATCGCCGCGGCGGTGCAGTTCGTCATTGACGGTATAGAGTTCTTCGTTGGTGGCTTGCAACTCTTCATTCATGGTCTCCAACTCTTCGTTGGTGGCCTGCAATTCCTCGTTGGTTGTTTCCAATTCTTCGTTGCTGGATTGCAATTCCTCGTTGGTCGTTTCTAGCTCTTCATTAGCACATTGCAGCTCTTCATAGGCCGTCTCTAACTCTTGGTTGGAATGCTCTAGCTCCCCTTGCAGTCGTTTGTAGCGGGAGACATCTGTGAAGGTAATGCTAACGCCCAAGATGTAGGTTTCTTGATCTAGCAGGGGTTCTATTCGGACATCTAGAAATACCTTTTCTCCTTGAGCAGCCAACCATTCTACGTCTCTGAAGCTGAAGGGGCGGCGCTCACTATAAACTTGGTTGATACAAGAGCGTAACTCAAGGGGACGGTAAGAGACTTCTAGGTCTTGTAAAGGCCGACCAATATCACGAGTTGTGAGGTTAAATAGCACCCGCGCTTGTTCATTCACCAAGGTTAATAAACCTTCAGCATTCACGACTAAAGAAGCTAGGGGACCACGATCGAAAGCGACGTTTTGAATGTGATAGCTATTGTCAGGCTCACTACTCGTACTACTATTTCCTGTTTTCATGGGCAGGAGCTGATCGCGTGAATTTAATCTGGGTACTTTTGTAAAGATCCGGCGTTTCAGTTCGACTGGGGCGAAGGTATTGGCATAGGTAAGGAGCATTTCTGCTTTGCCCAAACACAAAAATGCGTGATCTCGGAGGGCGAAGTGAAAGCGAGTAATAATTTTAGCCTGCGTGTCGGCATTGAAATACATCAAGGCGTTGCGGCAGATGAGTAAATCAACTCGAGAAATGGGAGCGTCCTGGGTTAAATCGTGGCGGCCAAAAATCACCGATCGCCGTAATTCTTTCCGAAAACTGTAAAAGTTGCCCACAGGCTCAAAAAACAGCTCGATCTCTTCTGGAGATAAGCCCTCTAAATCTCGTTTTGGATAAATTGCTTGGCGAGCTTGGCTCAGCGCTTCCTCATCGACATCGGTGGCGTAAATCTTTACCCGCTCCCGAAATTGCTCCATCCCAATCAGTTGGGCCATGACGATCGCGATCGTATAAGCTTCCTCACCTGAAGCACAAGCAGCGCTCCAAATCCGAATCGGGTCGCCAGATTTTTTGTCAGCCAGGATGCGAGGGATAATGGTGCTGCCGATATAGTCCCAAGTCGGGCGATCGCGAAAGAATGAGGTGACGTTGATCAACAGCGTATTAAAAAGCGAATTAAACTCATCTGGATGGACTTCTAAATAATCCAGATAATCGTCGTACTTCTTAATGCCCACCGTTTGCATCCGCTTATTCACTCGGCGCATTAAGCTGGAGCGTTTATAACCTGTAAAGTCGAAGGCTCGGCTCTGCTTTATGTATTGTAGTAACGCTTCAAACCCCGAATTTTCGCTGGAATAGTTCATGGCTTAAGATGGAAGCACGAAGAAAGATGCTGTTGAGGGCAAATTTTTTGAGTTGGCATGGCTCACAGCATCATAGAGGAAGTAAGACCGAAGTCTGCAAGTTAACCGTTACTGCTTAGCCTACTGCTTCTAATTTTGACAGATAGTGCCGAAGTCCTGCTAAGCAACTCAGGCAGTGGAGCGAGATCTCACCCAGCGAGGAGCAGCGATCGCAATGCAACAAGAGCCAACCAGCGCAGACTCCTTGGCAGCAGGATGGCCCGCTGGCACAGAGCAGGGATGGCGAGCCCAAACTGGCCCGCAAGACACTGCCGAAGACCAGCGACAGATTAATGAAGAACTGCGGCAGTCTCAAGAACAACAGCGCGAAGCGAATGAGACCAACCGATTAACTGTAGAAGAGTGGCGCAATCAAGCAGAAGTAGTTAGGCAAGCCCGAGAAGCCTTACGCCAAGAAGCGGAACTGGCTCGGAAAACTAATGAAGAACTGCGGCAGACGGCTGAAGAGCTAAGGCAAATGACCGAAGCTTTACGAAAAACATCTGAACAGGCGAGGCAAGCTGCCGAAGTTGCACGCGAAGCAGCAGAAGCAGCAAGACAAGCTGCGGAAACAGCCTACCAAGCAGAAGAAAAGGTGCGACAAGCCATGCAAGAGCAGGAACAGATCTGGGGAGAGATGCAGCAGACGCTGAGTTTGTATGGCGAGGAAGCAGGAGGGAGAGTCAGGGAAAGAGGCAGGATAAAGCAGGAGGGATGAAGCAGGAAAGAGGGCCGAGCTAGCGGGTTATCGTTTAGCTGGCTTGGTTGGCTTCTGAATTTCTGGAGCTTTGAAATAAAATTTGACGCAATAAATTAGCGCTTTTCTCAGCCTCATGGGCCCGCTCCTGAAACTGATTTTCGGTGTGAGCATAATTTTGTTGGCGAGCATGAGAGGACATCCGCCGCGCCAAGGCTGCTTTTTCTTCTAAGGCTCGAACTGCGGCCCAGAGAGCTTGCTCTACCATATCGGCTTGCTCGGAGATTAAGCTATCCAGGGAGTAAGCATGCCCCACGTGGCAGCGGAAGCGCACCAAATTATCGTTGCGGATTTCCCAAAGCACACCTCCACACTCCGGGCAAGTAACTGCGGAAGCTCTGTTAGCATTCTCCCCCTGCTCTGAAGCAGCTTTATCTGCGGCAACCACCTCCGCTTCTTGTTCGATCTGAGTTTCATCGGGGGGCATAGGTTTCTCCGTCAGAGGGCTAGACACTAACTTAGTTAAAATGGAGGCGATGTCGGTAGCAGGCAACACATAATCTATCTCTACATTCGCGATCGCACTACGAGGCATGCTATCGAATACTGCTTCATTTGGGTCTTGAGCGATCGCAATGCCACCTTTGGATTTAATCAGCTCCAAACCTACGGTGCCATCGTCCAAAGCTCCAGATAGCACTACGCCAATGGCACGCGATTGGTAAGCTCTAGCGGCTGAACGAAATAACAGATCAATGGCAGGTCGGTGGCCGTTTTCGCGGGGGCCATGACTCAGAAACATAGAATTTTGCCTGAGTAGCAAATGGTAGCCTGGGGGCGCAACGTAAATGTGCCCTGGCAAAATGCCATCTCCATCTTCGGCATGTTTAGCCAGCAAAGATCCAGAACGGTTGAGAATTTGAGGTAAAACACTCTTACCGTAAGGCGGGAAGTGCACCACTATAAAAACTGCCGCTGAGAGATTTGCAGGTAGTTTTTTGACCAGTCGCACAAGCGCTTCCACCCCGCCCGCCGAGGCACCGATCACAATCGCAAACGGTACATCTAGATCTTTATTACTATCAGCATTGTGGTTAGCAGCCTGAGTCAAAGTAAGTTGAAATGAGGGGGTACTTCGAAAGTATCAAAATATATCTAGAAGCTCGTCCCCCTACAGGCAGCTTTAGCCTAGGCTGAGGCGGCGCGGCAGTTCTACGCGAAAGGTTGAGCCTCGTCCGATCTGACTCTCGACTGTAATTTGGCCTTGCATTAGTTGCACTAGAGCATTGGTGATCGAGAGGCCCAAACCTGTGCCGTTATGTCGTCGAGCGATCGACTGATCTAATTGGCGAAAAGCTTCAAAAATATGCGCCTGGTTGACGGGATCAATACCCATGCCCGTATCACTGACGGTAATCACGATTTGCTCTCTCGACAACTCGTGCACTTCTAAATAGACGCTGCCGCTGTCAGTAAACTTAATTGCGTTTGAAACCAAATTGATCAAAATCTGCCGCAGTCGGCCTGAGTCGTTGACGATCGCAATATTGGGTTGGGCCACATGCACTTTGAACTTCAGATGCTTTTCCTCCGCCAGGGCAGACATTTCTGCTGCGATAGCCTGTACGAGTTGAGCTAAATCTAGGACTTCTAGCTTGAGTGTTAAATGGTTTTCTTCGAGCTTGGAGAAGTCCAAGATTTCCTCAATCATGTCCAACAGATGTTTGCCATTTCTAAAAATGCACTCCAGCATGGCTCGTTGCTGTCGCTGTTGCCCTGGGTCAAACTGACGCAAGAGCAAATCGGAAAACCCCAGAATCGCATTCATCGGAGTGCGGAGTTCGTGAGACATCGTCGCCATAAACTGCGATTTTAGGCGATCGGCCTCGACGAGGTGGAGATTTTGCATTTGTAACTGCTGAATTTTTGATTCAGCTTGCTTGCGGCTGGTAATGTCCCGCACCAGCCACCGTAGGGCGATCGCTTTGCCATCAGAGGGGCAACGAGCTGCTTCCACGGTCAAGGCTGCATCAAAGCGATCGCTCCTCCAGCCCTGCAACTGTACTTCCCACTCCTGCACCCGGCTAATTTGGGGTAGCTGATTAACCACAGAGCGAAACCCACGCCGGGCCTCTTCTGGCACAAAAGTTGCAATCGGCTTACCAACCAGATACATCGGGTCAATATTGAGTAAGCGAGCTGCGGCTTGATTGGCTTCTTGCACAACTCCATAGAGATCAGTCACCAAGTAGCCATCGGGCGCAGACTCAAACAGGTCTAGATAGCGCTGCCGCTCAATTTCTATGACTGCCCGAGCTATCTGAAGTTCTTCATTTTGCTGGCACAACTCCTCCTCGGCCACGCGCAGTTCTTCTAGAGCCAGTTGGAGTTCTGTTAAACACTCGATCAGGATCTCTGGATGCTGCTCGAGTAGGTTCTGAGCCTTATCAACTAGTTTCTCAGCGTGTTGGGTTACTACTTCAAGTCGCTGAGCCAACATGCTCTCGTTGCACTTGGCATTCATGTGATCCTTGGTAAAAAATGGGTTTGTTTAAAGAGAGTTGAGTTTAAAGAACTAGTGGCCAGTAAAGAAGAATACTTAATCCAAGTGCCATGTAGTTTACTGAAGCCACAAGGATTAATCAAGCAAAACGCCAACTAGCTTCTAAATTATTTAATACACCCAATCATAATAAGATCCCGAAATTTGATTTTCAGTCTTAAAGCAGAGACTTTCAAATCGTTGGAAATAGAAGCGATTATCTCAAATTTCCTTTGCAAAACATTTAAAGATAACCTGAAAAGCCACGTAAAACATGATTAGAAAACACAAAAAAGGGACAGGTAAAAACCTATCCCTCGTCTTACGATATTACCTACCACGAAAATTTTAAGGTTCTTAAAAAGCTCCAATCAATCCTAAGTGCTGCTTTGTCTATCAGTATAACCAATGACAGCAATTTTATGGCGGTAAACGAGTTCAGCTCCATACCAACCAGAAAGACCTAAGAGCGCTGCAACAATTGTTGAAATAATGATCCCTGTTGGTAAAATTGCACCTGTGGTATTGCCCCAGCGCAATGCAAAGTTAGCGATCGAGAGTAACAGCACTGCCACATTCAAAGACATATGCGCCCAACCTGCTGTACGCTTGCGAACGCGCTCGATCTTCAGGAAGTCCATCATCCCGGTGATTGCAGCTACCACACCTGAGATTAACCCAACGGCTAATAACCAAAAAGAAGCTCTAGCCCAAAAAGCATCCTGGGTCAGCCAGTAGGCGAAATCTGTACCTGCGGCTAAAACCAAAACTGCGATCGGAAAAGTTACGATTAATGGATGCAAAGGATGGCCCGCGATCGCCACAGTACTGACGATGCCATTATCACGATAGTCGCTTTCTTCGCTTTCAATAATAGGTGGAATATTGGGGGTCTGTACCATAATTGGTCTCCTTAGGTTTCAACTACGTAATAACTCAAATCTTACTGTTTTTACTAATTTGGACATGATCCAACCAGTAAAAACAGCTAAACATCCCATGACTCCAAAGTGAAGACGATGCGATGTTTAGCCAAGTTCAGTTATTTAACTCTCTCCGGAGGGAAACTGCTCTACAAGAGCATTAGCTTCTAGTGTTAAGCGTCCCTCTTGCACATTCAACTGCTTTAACCGCAGGGACATGCCTTCTAACGCAAAATTGCGTAAATCTAATAAAGAGGTTGCTTGCTCTAACAAGGCAGTGGTGAGTTCTGGAGATAAACCTTCCCCTTCCGAGTACTCCACATCTTCTAGAGCAATTCGTTGGCCTCCATCCGCAACCTTAGGAGTGGCCGTAAAAGCAACTTGCTTGCTCTCACCAGAGCTTGCTACTTTCACGTTGGCACTGATGGCAAATTTACCAGCACTCGGCATGCAAAATCCTACTTGCTCAGCATTTACGGTCGTTTGCTGACCATCAATGGTCACTGGCAAGTTTTGCAGCTTCTCTCGAATAAAGTCTGAGTTAAAAGCGCGGTTCATGTCTTCTGCGGTGAGAACGACATGAACATCTGCTTCCGTCGGTCGCTGTAATTCAATTTTGCCAAAAGCAGCACTCAAAGGATTGATAGAAATGCTACCAGTGGTGATCTGCATTTCTTCCATGCGCAGATCTTCCTGCATTACCATCCCTTTGCCGTCGATCGCCACTGAATCCACCTGCCCCTGCATCATCTTAAGGGGGTCAGTGCGGATATCAACATTAATCTCTTCTACTTCATCAAGCTGGCTAGAAATTCCTACTTCTGCCACCTTGCTGATGGCTTGTTCTCCGAGATCTGGCATATTAAGTGCTGCTTTAAAAAATTCCAACTGTTCGCCCTCACTCTAGGCCATTGTCTCCGGTGCATGTATCTACACCACGACAGAGAGACAAAAGGAGGCATAATCTAACTTACGACCAGACACAGATCCACCGAAGCATAAATTTCTGCCTCATTCAGCAAAATCGTCGCTTCGCTGCCAATCCGACCCATCTCTGGTTCGGGGCCAAGTTCCATCTCTACTAAGTAGGCCCAAGTCTGGGCATAAGGTTGGCAATATTTCACCGTTCCTTGCCCACCCACAAAGTAGACTTGCTGACTAAGGTGAAATTGAGGTTGCGTGACTGCTGAGCCGACTCCTGCATCAGGCAAACCAACCGAATTAGCGATCGCCTGCTCCCAAGTGCGATCAAACACTGAGCAATTCCGTAAGTACTGCTCCTTCGTATAAGCCCCTACTGGCTTTTGGCTAGAATCCCCTGCGGACTCTTCCGCTCGTCCCGAAATTGAGGAGTGACGGCCAGTCATAAACGTCTCCGTTTTTTTATGGTTGAGGTTCGTATTATTCAGCAGCCACAATCACTATTGAGTGTGGATGATAGGAGTGTGAGTGATAGGGTGAATATAGGGCGATCGCATATAGCTCGATCAATTTGTCTAAGTTATCTTCAGCACATCAGGCATGAGCTAAAACTTAGTCTGAAGCTGAAATCTTACTGAGCTGGTACTAGTTGTTGCGTTGCTTGTGCCGTTGGGACTAAAGTCCAGCCTGCCCGTAACAGTTTTTGGTAAGTCGCCCAGCCCTTAGAGCCACCAGGAATGTTGTAGTCACTAACTGCAAGACCTGGACAAGCGGTATAAGGCTTCCAAGGTTGGCTGGGATGGGTGCGTAAATGCAGTACTTTCTCCCCATCTCCACCTGTGAGGGACAACCAACATATTTGACCTGGCATAAACTTCTCCTTGCAAATTAGCTATGTAGAAGAGAACCACTGAGCGCCAACCTGGGCAATTTGCTCCTGACATCCTGTAACGAAAAGGAGCATACTTTGTTTGTAGCCGCAACTGATACTCGGTGTGTTCCTCCAAGAGGTCTGATTAAACCCTTGGGGGTTTATATCTACAGAGATAATTTACTGGAGTGACAAAATTTACATCGCTAGGCAACCTACCTCAAAACCGCCTGAAACAGCCACCAAACATGAGCTGTATATCAAGTCAGCTAATGAAGCTTAGAAGTTTTAGTCGTGCAAAATAATGTAGTGCTTTGGATCTAGAGTGACTTTGCCTTGTTGTTGCAGTTTTCCTAGCAATCGCGTTACCGTAACTCGGGTGGTGCAGCAAGCATTGGCTAAGTCTTCATGGGTTAACCGAACTGGAATCCGCACCCCATTAGACACAGGCTGACCCACTTCTTGTTTCAACAAAAACAGAAAACTATGCAAGCGATCTTGGACTCGCCGCCGTCCTGCTACGGCTAAAAACGCTTCGCTTTGTTGTAGGCGTTGGCTGATGTCAGAGACCAAAGATTGGGCGAGTTCTGGCTTGGTGGCAATCTCCTGCCAAGTAATTGCTCCTAACTGCACTTCATCTGTAAGCGCTGTTACTTGGTAAACATGAAGCGAGGTTAAGCCAGAGCCAAAAGCCATTGAAGGGCCTGCTATGCCAAGTAGCACTTCTTCACCATTTTCTGAGAAGGTGCTTAACTTCACCAATCCTTCTTGAACTTGCCAAATGGCATCTGCCTTACAAGGAATAATTTCCCCTTTGACGTACTTATACACGGAGCCATCCCCGACGGAGCCACGGCTTTGCCCTGCCAAGAGAGATTTAACGGGATTGCGTTCTGCCGGTAGGCTACGAATTAGCCATTGCAGGCAATAAGGTTCGGCCTCTGGGCTGGGTCCAGTATTGGGCACAACAGAAACAGTGGCTTTGACTGTGACACAGCTATCCTCGCGGGGCTGGAGGGGTAATTCCCAGTCCTGCGATCGCTCCATTGACTGCAATTGCAAAATTTTTCGCTGCCACAGAAGCCGATGTTCTAGGGGAACAAAACTCAGAAATGGTTTGCTAACGAGAAAACGTTGGGCCACGTTGAGTAAGGAAGCTGCTGCCCGATTGGCTTCGCGAATGACGCCGTCTGCTGTGGTGATTAAGTAAGCATCGGGAGCTAGCTCAAACAGTTCTCGGTAGCGATCGCGCTCTTGAACGAGCTGCTGTTGTAGGCCTACCAACTCACTGTTTTGCCGCTGCAACTCTTCAATGGCAACTTGTAATTCCTCTGAAGCCATGCCTACCTCCTTGAAAGCAGTAGGCACTAGCTCTATGGGGATGGCAGGAGAGACATTAGCGGCTTCATAAAGACGACTCAGCCGCCCGTTCATTCCGGTCATGTGGCGCAGCAACTTTTCTAACGTCGCGTTATTGACGTCAAAGTTTTTACCGAGAGAGGGCGGTTGGGCTGTCATGAAGGCGAATTGAGTCAGGACTAGGGCTAAATTATAAAGAAGTGCAACTGCAGGCAAAAGCTACTGCAAAAGTACTTAAATCTACGTTAGTTACCTTAAGAATAGAAGATGAATTATTCAAAAGTTTACGGTGTAGCAATAAGTTGTTTTGCAAAATCTTTAAATATTTGGGCTTTACCGTAAGCTAAGAGGAATTTTATGTCGCATAAGTTACAAAAAACTTTAAATTTAGGACATCGCTAAAGCGCAGAAAACGCCAAAACCCCTGCAAAATATGGCTTAAATACATGCTTGTATAGATAGCTACATAGTTACGTTACATGAAAGTCTACCTAAGGGTAGAAGTAAGGTAAAAGCTAGAATCGCTAGCTTCCCTAGTAGCTTAAATTACTAGAAAGTTGATGGTGCAGCTCGTGTAAATCAAGCTTGAAAACTGATATATTAGGTTAGGTTTTGACCTGAGTGAAATCTTTAGCAAAACTTAAATCTAGTAGCAAGTATTGATGCAAGCTCATTAATAAATCCTCTAGCTCTTTGGGTATTTGGGTATATTTGAGCTACTAGCCTACATTTAATTTTCCTTTATTTAAATCTTAAAATTTACCAACTGCATATTTAGCTTCTGTTGGTTTCTAATATCAAATTCAATTGATATGTGAAAGAACCATTTGAGCGCTATACATCTGAACAACGCGCCAATTTCATCAATTATTTAAGACTGGCCTATTTAATTTTTTCAGTCTTTTAATTAGACTTACTAGCTGCCGTAGCTCCACAGCCAAGCTTTTTGTCTCAGCTTCACGTCTCATTCAGCTTTGGCAAGCCCGATGATTCCTCATCGATAGATTTCGCCACAATTCGGCTCGTTCCTGAAACACCATCCCTGTTACTTGCCACCATGACTCAGCCTAGCCAAACCATCCAAGTGTCACAGCAGTTTTCTGATGAGCAGTTACTCGCTATTTGTGAAGCAGCCGATGTCATTGCTTGCCAATGCCCCAGCTACTTAGTTCATTTATTAAAAGAAGTGAAAGAATTTCATCGCTACACGCACGAGTGCATTCAGACCTCGCCTCAGGACGCCTCAACCCATGACTGGCTGAGCGCGCAAGCCGCACAAGTGGAGACGATGCTCTCGCACATTATCTTTGAGCTGTTGCAGCGTGAGAATCTGATTGACGAGCAAAACAATCTCGACCTTGGCAAAATGGCAGAACGATCCAGAGCGATCGCTGTACAGCAAACGATAGGTCGCAACTCTTGTGCCTAGCGGTTGGAACCGTTCGCGCGAGATTGTTGGCTCCACCAAGAAGCAACGCCCAAAAAGAGAAACCAACTTAGTAAATAGAGGCAAGTCAGCATCGCTGCCTCCTTCAAGCCAATAACATTGCTACAGCAGGTAAGCCCGCGATCGAGGATGCAATGCAAGTCCAGGCAAAGAAGCTCTCAATATCTTCCTGGTCTAAAGCAACGCCCATCTGAGCCATTGAAAACGGAAATACGGCTAGTAGCAGTACGATGACCAGACCGTATTCTATTCCTGTCATGGTCGCCTCCTATTGATGACTTACATTGGATAATGCAAGTCACAACTCGATCTGCACTCCCTCTACGGTTGAATCGTCTGATGGCCTAGCATCTCTCCTTTAGCTAGGTCTAGCAACTTGTGTTCTTACCCACATAACGCTTTAACAGCAGACCCTTTCCCTTGATAGAGGGGGAAACAAGATGGCAACGTTAAGTTAAGTAACAACAGTTCCCTCCTGGCTTGAAGTCTTAAGGGCTTGATGTCCGAGGGCAAGTGTAACTCAGTGCTCCGTACTCCTATGAGTCCCTAGTTTCTAATCTGGGGACTTTTTTTGACCAGTTCAAAAATTAAAGGGAAAAATCAAAGGGTGAGAAATTCTTCCGCGCTGGACGGATGGATACCGATCGCCTGGTCGAAATCTTGTTTGGTTGCTCCCATTCTGATCGCGATCGCCAAAGTTTGAATAATTTCGGCAGCCGCCTCACCAACCATATGCGCTCCTAAGACGCGATCGGAGCGACTATCTAGAACTAGTTTCACCAAGCTTTTTTCCGGTCGCCCCGTCAAGCTGACATATAAGGGTGGAAATCGGCTGGACTCACAGCGCACCGCATCCCCAAACTGCTCACGGGCTTTCGTTTCAGTTAATCCCACCGATGCTGCCTCTGGACGTGCAAATACGGCTGTCGGCACACAATCATAGTTAACTGGTTGGGGTTGCCCGCCAAATTCAGTCTCCACAAAGGCGATCGCTTCCATCTTGGCAACAGGCGTGAGAGCTAGGCGATTAGTGCAATCCCCCACGGCAAAAATATTAGGTTGATGCGTGCGGCTATATTCATCCACCGCGATCGCGCCCTTAGGGTCAGTGGTAATTCCTACTTGTTCTAAACCTAAGTCTTTCGTGTTTGGCGTGCGTCCTACAGCACACAGCACTGTATCTACCGTCAGCGACTCCGAACAATCGCCTGCAAGTTGCAGACACAACCCTGCGGCTTCCGATGTAATTTCTTTGGCGGTGCTATTGCCGCAAAACTTAATGCCACGATGAATCAATCCTGCTTGCACTTCGTTACGCAGATCTGAGTCAAACCCAGACAAGACTTGCTCAGCATTATCGACTAAGGTGACTTCTGAGCCGAAATTTCGCAGCATGCTGGCAAACTCTACGCCAATGTAGCCACCCCCAATAATGGCAATCTGCTGAGGCAACTGGGACAGTTGAAACATCTCGTCAGAACTGAGGGCGTGCTCGGCTCCCGGAAAGTTGGGCTTGGTAGGTCTGCCCCCCACCGCAATCAAAATTTTGTCTGCCGTAACTTGGCGATCGCCAACTGCCAACGTGTGGGGGTCTACAAAGGTGGCGCGACCTGTAAGTACCTCTACTCCTGCCTTGGCTAGCGCTTGTTGGTGTGACTGCTGGATGTGTTGCAGTTCTTGCCGGATCGCTTGCATCAGCTTCGACCAATCAAACTGGGGTTGGACTGCTTGCCAGCCGTACCCGACCGCATCCTGGAACAACTGTGGAAAATCAGCCGCGTAGACCATTAGCTTTTTGGGCACGCAACCCCGATTGACGCAGGTTCCTCCCATTGCGCTTTGCTCTGCGATCGCCACCCGCGCTCCATAAGCTGCGGCTCGTTTTGAGGCTGCAAGTCCCGCTGACCCACCGCCCATGATCAACAAGTCATAGTCAAAGCTCATGTACTTTTAGCCTCGCTTTTACCAGCTTCTTTTTGACGACAAGCTTTGACAACAAGCTGATCCAGCTTTCAGCTTGCAAATCAATCTCAGCAGTCTAGTGGTAGGCTAACGCGCTCATAGGACGGAAGCAATCTATAAAAAGCTGGATTCGATGCTCCTCATTCCACGCCTGGCTCTGTATAAGCTTGCAGATTCTCAGTGGGGAAGTTGCGGAGAGTGCGAGTGGCCCGGTTGAGTAAAGCGCTAGAGCCGCGCACGACCACTAAATACTTTCCAGCATCGAGGCGATCGCGGTAAGGCAAGGTATCGCCACCCCCGATCAGCAAACCTCCTCCGCCTCCGATCACCGCCCCGCCCATTGCCCCAGAAATAGCACCGAGGACGCCACCGATCAGATGGTTACCCAAGCTCCCAGCCCAACTAAATAATTCGATGCCTGTAATGAAGTTAAAGACATAACCTGCTGCAAACCCAAAGGGAGCCAACCACAGAATCATTAGCATGGCTTGCTTGCGAGCGTCTGCGTTGGGGTCTAACAAGCCGTACTCGTCGGCACTCTGATACCCTTTGCCCAAAATCGCCACTTGATTAGGCTTGAGTCCTTCTTTTTCTAAAGCTGAGTAAGCTGCTTCAGCTTGAATGCGATCGCTCAGTACAGCAACAAGGTAGTTCATAACTTGGTTGAGAATTTCATCACCGGATCTAGTAATAGCAGAACGTAGAGAAGTCAGGAGCCGGAAGTCGGAAGCCCGAAGAGTTCTATCACCCTAGTTCTGGGAAAATCTCTCCCGGGAGTATTGATCAAGATCAAAAAACTTTTGGGGGATCAGCAGCGGTGAGACGCTTTAGTTCTACAATGGCCTATTGTGGCAAATCGTCTTTATAGTAAGCCGTTACAACGCTGCCGCTCAATTGCTGCTGACTTGTTCAGTGGGGCAAGTTCTCCCTTTCGCGTTAAATCTGCCTACCATGTCAAAGGTTCTCGTCTCCGATCCCATCGACCAAGTTGGAATTGATATTCTCTCCCAGGTGGCCCAAGTTGATGTCAAAACTGGCTTACCCCCCGAAGAACTAATCCGGATTATCCCGGAGTACGATGCCTTAATGATCCGCTCTGGTACGCGGGTAACTCAAGAAATTATTGAGGCTGGCACGCAACTCAAGATTATTGGTCGAGCTGGCGTTGGTGTAGACAACGTGGATGTGCCTGCTGCCACCCGTCGCGGGATTTTGGTGGTAAACTCGCCCGAAGGCAACACGATCGCAGCGGCAGAGCACACGCTAGCAATGATGCTGTCTCTGTCTCGCTATATTCCTGACGCTAATCAATCGATCAAAAGCGGTCAATGGGACCGTAAGACCTATGTAGGCGTAGAAGTCTACAAGAAAACCTTGGGGATTGTGGGCTTAGGCAAAATTGGGGCGCATGTTGCCACTGTTGCCAGAGCGATGGGCATGAAACTGCTCGCTTACGATCCTTTCGTTTCGACAGAACGGGCGGAACAGCTAGGTTGCCGCCTGGTAGAACTCGATTTGCTACTACGCGAGGCCGACTACATTACGCTGCATTTACCTAAAACCCCAGAAACGACTCACTTGATCAATGCAGAGTCGTTGGCAAAAATGAAGCCCACGGCGCGAATCGTCAACTGTGCCCGTGGCGGCATCATTGATGAAGACGCTTTAGTGGAGGCCGTTAAAACTGGCAAAATTGCGGGTGCAGCCATAGACGTATTCGAAGCTGAGCCTTTGGGAGAATCCTCTCTGCGATCGGCAGGTAAGGATCTGATCTTGACGCCTCACTTGGGCGCTTCGACTGAAGAAGCTCAGGTCAACGTGGCGATCGATGTGGCTGAGCAAATCCGCGATGTGCTTTTAGGTCTGCCCGCTCGTTCTGCGGTCAACATCCCTGGTTTGCGCCCCGAAGTGTTGGAAAAACTGCGTCCTTATTTGCAACTAGCTGAAACCCTAGGCAATTTGGTGGCTCAGTTGGCTGGCGGTCGGGTGGAAAGCCTGAATATCCGTTTACAAGGCGAGGTTGCTAGCAGTGATACGCAACCCATTGTGATTGCGGCGCTGAAGGGTTTACTCTCCCATGCGTTGCAAGAGCGGGTTAACTATGTGAACGCCAGCATTGAGGCCAAGGAACGCGGCATTCGGGTGGTGGAAACTCGTGATGCGTCGGTGAAGGACTATACAGGCTCTTTGGTGGTCTCTGCTAAGGGATCGCTCGGTGAGCATTCAGTAACAGGTGCATTGTTAGGTGGTGATGAAATTCGGATTACGAACGTAGACGAGTTTCCAGTCAACGTGCCACCCAACCGTTACATGCTGTTTACGTTGCACCGCGATATGCCAGGGATTATTGGCAAGATTGGCTCTCTCTTGGGCAGCTTCAATGTCAACATCGCGAGTATGCAGGTAGGTCGCAAGATTGTGCGCGGTGATGCGGTGATGGTGCTGAGTATTGATGATCCGCTACCGGATGGGATTTTGGCTGAGATCCTGAAAGTGCCGGGGATTCGGGATGCTTATACGGTGACGTTGTAGGTTTCGTTACGCTGTAAGGCGATCGCTTAGACGCTTGGTGATTTAGATGGGGCAGTGGGGATCAATTTTGGTTCTCACTGCCTTCTTTATGTTTGAACCTGATTAGAATCCGAGCCTTGAGGGCACCTGCTCTCAAACTCCCGCTGAGGGACGGCTGCGTCCCCTAGACCCCCTCCAGATGAGTCTGGTTGTAGGTGTTTCGAGATAGTGGAATTTGAAGTCGGTGGTGTGGATGATATCAGTTATAGATCTGAAATATGGCTCTGAGAAATTTGTGGCTGTAGAGATTCTTTCTGCGTCAATCTCGATCTTTTGAGAAGATAGTTGACGGAGATTGTTACAGTTGCTTTGGCGCGTACAATACTTTCGAGTGGATGGGTTGATTGAGCATAACTTTGATCTGGGGCGGCAATCTTGGCAAATAGCTGGTGGGAAATTCAGGTTCTTTGCGATCCGGCGCTGGACGATTTAGCTTTTTGGCGGCTAGAGGATTTTGGCTGTAAAGGTACGTCTAGTGAAATTAGAGGCCATGCTTGTTTGGTGAAGGCGTATTTGCCCCAGGAACAGGCGCATCTATTGGATTTGGCAGCGTTGGCTTTGTTGCTGCGTCAAGATGCGCTGGCTGTGGGGATGCCTGTTCCAGCGGTGCAATGGGAAATTATTGATGAGGAGGATTGGTCTAGTAGCTGGAAGCAGCACTGGCAACCACAGAAGATTGGCGATCGCTTCTTAATCTATCCAGCCTGGCTGCCACTACCGGATGAGGCAACTCTAGAGGATCGTTTGCTTCTACGTTTAGATCCTGGAGTGGCCTTTGGAACAGGGGCGCACCCAACGACTCAGCTTTGCCTGGAAGCATTAGAGATGCGGATGGGGCCAGGGGCGACAGATGTGGTTGTGGCGGATATTGGTTGTGGCTCTGGCATTCTTTCGGTCGGGGCAGTGTTGTTGGGAGCGCGGAAAGCTTACGCGGTTGACATTGATCCGCTAGCGGTTCGCTCGGTTCACGAAAATGTGGAGCTAAATCAGGTTGATCCGGACCGACTGTTGGTGGAAACGGGCAGTCTCGATCGCCTGATTCAAATGACTCAGGGGCCTGTGGATGGCTTTACGTGTAATATTTTGGCTGAGGTTATCTTGGATATGATCCCTGATATGGCGGCTTTGGCTAAAGCGACTACTTGGGGGATTCTCAGCGGTATTTTGCTGGATCAAGTGAAGCCGATCGCCGATACGCTGGAGCAAAATGATTGGATTGTGGCAACGTTGTGGCGGCGGCAGGATTGGTGTTGTCTGAATATTCGTCGTTCTTAGACCTGTATCCTAGTTGACAGGGATTAGGTGAAGTCCTGATGCCAACACCTGCTAAATGGGTGCGATCGCCTCTAATCGTGGCGGTCTAAACTTTGGAAAGGATGCTGCACTGGAGAAGGGGAAATTGTCATGGTAGAAGCACCCACAGCCGATCGGATGAAATGGGCAAATGCCTTGTCAACTCGTTCTTCTTTGGAGGCGGCAATTGAGGAAGTGGTGGAACGGGCGCAGGAGAGGTTAGGCGTTGCAGCGAATTTTGGCATTTTGTTCATCTCAGCCGCCTTTGCCAGTGAGTATTCCCGCCTGATGCCTCTTCTGAAGGAACGTTTGTCGGTGCCTACCCTCATCGGCTGTAGTGGGGGTGGCATTATTGGGGTTGATTCCAGTGGCGAGGCTCAAGAGGTGGAGATGGAGCCTGCTCTGAGCTTGAGTCTGGCTTATCTGCCAGAGGTGAAAATCCAGGCTTTTCATGTGACGGCGGAGGAATTGCCGGATCTAGATAGTTCGCCGGATGCTTGGGTAAAAGTGA
The DNA here is from genome assembly GCF_014696035.1 of Trichocoleus sp. FACHB-262. Classification (NCBI taxonomy): domain Bacteria; kingdom Bacillati; phylum Cyanobacteriota; class Cyanophyceae; order Leptolyngbyales; family Trichocoleusaceae; genus Trichocoleus; species Trichocoleus sp. FACHB-262. The sequence continues at coordinate 71,925 of NZ_JACJPK010000027.1, forward strand.
TTGGGGTCTCGCCAGAGGATCAGCCTCATTTCATTCTGTTGGTTGACCCGATGTCTTCTAAGCTCAATGATTTGTTGCAGGGGCTAGATTTTGCTTACCCTGGCTCGATCAAGGTTGGCGGTCTTGCCAGTGCCAACGCGATGGGCGGTAACAATGGTCTGTTTTGCAATTACGAACTCCTACGAGAGGGCATTGTGGGGGTCGCTCTCAGCGGCAAAATTGTGGTGGAAACGATTGTAGCTCAAGGCTGTCGGCCCATCGGCCCTACCTACCGGGTGACGGAAGGGGAGCGCAATATCTTACTAGGGCTGGAAGTTCAAACCGAGGAGGACTTAGGAGCAAGCAATGGTCAAGGTCGTACTCCTCTAACGGTGCTGCAGGAGCTGATCCAAGAGATGAGCGAAGAGGACCGATCGCTGGCACAGCATTCGTTGTTTGTGGGGGTGGCTCGCAATGCCTTTAAGCAAACGCTGGAGCAGGGGGATTTTTTGATCCGGCAGGTGCTAGGGGTTGATCCAAGGGTAGGAGCGATCGCGATCGGCGATCGGGTTCGGCCAGGTCAACGGGTTCGGTTTCATTTACGCGATGCTGAAGCTTCGGCGGACGATCTCCGCAATTTGCTGGAGCGTTATTGCCAACAAAATTCCGACAGCCCAACTTCTGAGGCGGCTTTAATGTTTTCTTGTTTGGGTCGAGGTGAGGGGCTTTATGGAGAAGCCAATTTCGACTCGCATTTATTCAGCCGCTATTTTGGCAATATACCTTTGAGTGGTTTCTTTTGTAATGGGGAAATTGGGCCGATTGGTGGCAGCACGTTTCTACACGGTTATACGTCTGTGTTTGGGATTTTGCGACAAGCTTAGGGCGGGATTTGTAGTTGAGATGTTTGGATGATGCTTTGGTTTAACTAAATCCGAGACTTGGGGGCACTCGCCCCCAAACCCCCGCTGAGGGACGGTTGCGTCCCCCAGCCCCCCCCAAACGAGTTTTGTTGTCAGTGTTTCGATATCTTCGACTCGTCTATGGCCTACGTTCTCTTTTATTCTCTGGCTTCTACCTCCTCATTCCTGCTCCTTCATCCCTCCTGCTCCTTCATCCCTCCTGCTTTCTCTAATCTCTTCCCTGTTACTCAGATAAGCTATCCCGTTGGTTGGAGGCGATCGCGCTGCTATTTTTTTAATCTACGGATAGGCATTTAATTGCAGTTTTGAAATTTTGGAATTTTTAATATGAATAAAGATTCTGCATCTTATCCCGATCCTTCAGGTATCAATCAACCGATGACTCCTGAGGAAGTCGATCCGCAGCAAAAGCGAGAGCAGAAAGAGGAAATGGATCGCGTAGGTAAGGGTAATCTAACGGCTAACCCTGGCGATCGCATTGATGATTCTAAGAGTCTGCAAGAAAAAGCGCAGCAAGTTGCAGTGGATGCGCCAGACATCACTGGGGATCACATTGTCGTTCCTACCTACTTTGTGGTGGATGAACCCGATGGGACGCAAAAGCCCCTGCATCATGTGAAGGATGCTGAAGAAATTTCTGATGTGATTCGCCAAGCGCGGGTAGACGAAAACGGCGAACGGATTTGGCGGTAGGGTTCCTTTCGTAGGGACATGAGGCGCTCACTTTAATCTACTTTGTGAAATGTAGGAGGGATTTTATGCCCTACACCGAAGTGAAGGAGTTACCCGATGCAGTTAAGCATCACCTACCTCACCATGCCCAGGAAATCTTTCTAGCAGCGTTTAACCACGCTTTTGACGAATACGAAGGCGAGGAAGAACGGGCTTTCCGGGTGGCTTGGGCAGCTGTGAAGCGAGACTACGAGAAGGGTGATGACGGCAATTGGCATCGCAAGCCTGACTAAGCATCAGATAACTTTCCCAGGGGCGCAACGTTGCGCCCTTGCCTTATTTAATTGCTTACCAATAACTATTATTAACTGCGATCGCAGTTAAATATTTAGAAATCTAAGAAATCTAAGTAGAAACCAAAGCGAATAAATTTTAGGAGTTACATCGATGAACCTCAAGGCAGTTTGGACGCTGCTAAAAGATACGGTAACTGAATGGCAAGCAGATAAAGTGCCCTTGCTAGCAGCAGCGTTGGCCTATTACACGGTGTTTTCTCTCGCGCCCCTACTCGTCATTGTGATTGCGATCGCAGGGTTCGTTTTCGGCCCTGAGGCGGCTCGTAACCAACTAGACGAACAAATTCAAGGTCTAGTTGGCCGACAAGGTGCTGAGGCCATTCAAACCATGATCCAGAGTGCCTCCCACCCTTCCTCTGGCATCGTTGCCACGGTAATCAGTGTAGTGACACTGCTTTTGGGGGCTTCCGGCGTTTTTGCCCAGCTACAAGATGCGCTGAATACAATTTGGGAAATTCCACCTTCTAAGGAAGGTGTTAAAGGTATGGTGAAAGCCCGTGCCACTTCTTTTGCTATGGTGCTAGTAATTGGCTTTTTACTATTAGTTTCTTTGGTGGCGAGTGCGGCGCTGGCGGGAATTGGCAACTTCTTCGGCCATTTAATCCCTGGCCTCGCCATCCTCTGGCAGCTCGTCAACTTTGTGATTTCCTTCGGGGTTATCACTCTCCTCTTTGGCTTGATTTACCGAGTGCTACCAGATGTCAGAGTACCTTGGGGTGATGTGTGGCATGGTGCCATTGTCACTTCTTTACTGTTTACTGTAGGTAAGTGGCTGCTCGGCCTTTATCTAGGCAATAGTGGTGTTGCCTCTCCCTACGGGGCAGCAGGTTCTTTCGTAGTGGTTTTAGTTTGGGTTTATTACTCAGCCCAAATTCTGTTGTTTGGGGCGGAGTTTACCCAGGTTTATTCCAAGCACTATGGTTCCAAGTGGCGGCTTGCTCGCAGCAATACTCCTCTAGATGCTCAGAACGAAGCCCCCAAGCTCGGCCAAGAGCGGTAACGCCACCTATCACTCATAAACAAGCTAACCCCGCATAGACGGCTACCAGAAATAAATATGGTTCCTGAGCCGTTTGTGTAGGAGTGCCATTGACTGTAAAGTTGGCAAGCGCGATCGCACTTGCGGTAATCCCTTCGTCGCAAGCTGTGATCGTGAAATCACCCACAATGACTGGATCGGCTCTTTCAGTAGTAGGGGCGGGCTGGGGATGGTTATCAGGAGCGGCAACGACAAACCGAATTTTGTACTGTCCAGCCTGATCTAAAACTAAACAAGGCGTTAGGCTATCTGTATCCGACAAGCTGGTATGGCTATCGGTCGGCCATGCTGTTAGCTGCCAGTCAAAGGCGGGATGGTAAGTTAGAGGGCTAGTTGTCTCCACTCGTAAGTTCTGTTCAGCCGCCAGATGCATCCCTAACTCTTGCTGATTAGGAAAGGTCCCACTGACGCAGCGCGGTTGCCAGACGTTATATTTCTGGACTAACAACCATTGTTTCTCAAGTTCATAGCAAGTAGGCTGTGCTGTTTTATGCGATCGCACGAGTAGCGTTGAACCTGTAGAACTGCTAGCAGCTAGATTTGCTGGCGAGTGAGGGTTGGAGCTAGGCTCTGGGCAATCAACTAAGTTCCAGCCTGGACCTGATTTGATTGATGCTACTGTTGCGCTTAAAACTGTCAAAACCTTAGTTTTCACGGCGACCTACTTAAATCAAGTTATTGAAAACCTGAAAGTTAACTCATGCCTCTGGCTAAACCCCATACTGCTCTGTCAGAGTAAAATTTCTAGCTAAGTTCCAATCCTTAATCTCAATTTATTGGGTTTGTTCACAGTAAAAAGTATCCTGTCAACCTGAATTGAGGGTTGATCTGTGGTTTTTAAGCACTGCTTGCCAATAGCAGTTGAATCGAGGTCAACGTCAGTTTGTGATTTCTCCCATCTTTCCCTAGTGAGCGGTTGCGCCTCAGTATATTTTCTGTGTCCACACAAAAATAACGTGACTGTATTTTAGCTGACTACCTTTCTTCTGCGTAATATCATGCAGATCGAGACTAATATTTTTAACTAAATTTAATTTTGAGTGGCTACTCCTACGGCGAACTGATTTAACCTGCTCCAACACTCAGTAGCTCAAATTGGATCGAGACTGATAATCTCTACTAGGGGTGTGAATTACTTCAACTCTCTGAAACTATCTCGCTACGACGTGTGCCATGTCTGCAACTCTTGCTCGGATTACCCAGATTTACCAACAGCCGTTACCAGATCTCCTCTTTGAGGCCCAACGGGTCCACCGAGAGCATCACGATCCGCATGCAGTTCAGCTATGCACGCTCAGCAATATCAAAACTGGTTTGTGCCCAGAAGATTGTGCTTACTGCTCCCAGAGCGTCCACAACCAAACTGATCTCAAACCTCAAGCCCTGATGAATGTTGAGGAAGTATTAGCCGAAGCTCGCGTAGCTAAGGCAAATGGTGCTACTCGATTTTGCATGGGGGCTGCTTGGCGAGAAGTGAAAGATGGCCCCTTATTCGATCGCGTATTAGAGATGGTGCGGCAAGTTGCTGACTTGGATATGGAAGTTTGTTGCACTTTAGGCATGCTGAAGCTACACCAAGCGCAACAACTTAAGGCAGCAGGCTTGACTGCGTACAATCACAATTTGGATACTTCCCCTTCCTATTATTCGCAAGTAATTACCACCCGTACTTATCAGGACCGATTAGAGACGATTCGGGCGGTGAGTGAAGCGGGGATTTCTGTGTGCTGCGGCGGCATCCTGGGTATGGGCGAATCTGTGAGCGATCGCATGGAATTATTAGAGGCGCTTTGTGGCCTAGAACCCACTCCAGAATCTATCCCGATTAACTGTTTAGTTCCGGTGTCTGGGACTCCGCTTGAAGACACCGCACCTATAGATTCAATCGAGTTAGTTAGAACGATCGCCACGACTCGGATTCTGTTTCCTCAAGCAATGGTACGTCTATCTGCGGGTCGCTTACAAATGAGCGATGAGTTGCAAGCACTTTGCTTCTTTGCGGGTGCCAACTCCATCTTTACGGGACCAGTTTTGCTGACAACCCCCAACCCAGACCATAACCATGATGAGCAGATGTTGCAGCGTCTAGGCATGACCCCCAAACCTCTCTCTGCCTCAAGTTCGGTAGCATCTCCGAGTCTATAAAATTAGGGTTTAGGAATAATTGAAATTCCCCCACTCCGTTCTAAAACGGCATATTTAATTTGATCCATGCGCTCTAATCCATGCAATTCTCGCGCGGCTGCTAGGATGTCATCGGTATCTACTCGTGCCTGCTTCATCCGGTCCTGTAATAGCTTTCCTTCCGCAACGATGATGACAGGAACCCCATCAATCCACTTCTCAACTTGAGGCGATCGCTGCTTCCAGAAAGACATAACGGTATCCAGACCAACCAAAGTCAAGATTACTAAAAAGGCGTTGGTGAGAGAGAAATCTTCACCCAAGAGTGCTTGCTGCGTGGCCTCTCCTACAATTAATACCAGCACAAAATCAAAAGTTGTAATCTGGGCCAGAGAACGCTTCCCACTGAGGCGAAAGAGCAGCATCAAAATAACGTAGAGCACAACAGCCCGTAGCACCGAGTTCATTATTTAGGGATATATTAATTGATTAAATCTAAGGGTTGGTCCTGTAGTGACTCCAACCTGACCAGTTTGCCGACCTACTTGATCTGGCTGTAAGTAAAATGTCACGGCTGTAGGGCGATCGAGAGCAGTCGTGCGAAAAACATAAGTCAGGCGATCGGGGCTTGCTTCCACCCACTCTGGCTGCGGAGTCACCTGTTGCACTTCGGCTGACTCCAGGTAAGAGCGGCTCAACCAGACCTTCACCTTACCGTTCTGCTCACTGCCTGCTCCCAAGATGATTTTCAGCTTGGCTGGGGCGTGGAAGCGTCCGAAACGGTCGTACTCCAACTGTAGCGAATCGCTTGGACTGCTAACATTACCTCGACTAAGGGGACCTGAGCCGAATAAGCCCGCTAGTGCTCCTACCGCAATTAGCCCCCACCCAATCCAGCTAAGACGTTGTATCGCCCAAGCGCGGCGCTGAAACTCCAAGTCTTGGACAATCTCCAAGTCACCAACTCGCTGAATATCGTTCATGCGAGGTTGCCTACTCAAGATCGCCTAATAGGTCTTCCTTAGTAACAGAATAGTCAACTCCTTTCAGATGCTTTTGTAGTTGAATGGGATTTACCGTAACCATAACTGTCCTTGGTCATTCAAAAAAGAGATCTTGTCAAGCCATGCTCAGAAGGATAGCTGTCTCTGATTTAGGTGAACGTCCACCTTAAGAGCTACTAAGAATAAAGGAGCCAAAAATTGCTTAGCGGCGATAGCTACTAATAGAAGCTCTGTCTATCGCCTACCCATAGGTAGATATACAAATAGAGACTTGATTCGTTACATTCTCTACAGACTAGTGACGCTAAAATCCATTAAAAATCTATAAAAGTATAAAAAATCTTATGGTCACAACGCCTCCCTCTCAACTCTCTACCGAACAGTATGAGGTTACAGATGCTCAGGAGAAAGTTGAATCGCTGGTAGTAGCGGCTCCTAAACCCGATAGTGAAATTGATTTAGAGTTTCTTTACACCAGGGATATTGAGTTCCGCCAAGAAACGATTTACTTCATCGTGGTCGATCGCTTTCATGATGGCGATCCTGACAACAGCGAGGGTCCCAATGCCGAACTATACGATCCAGAAAGGCAAGATTGGGGCAAGTACTGGGGCGGAGATCTTCAGGGTGTAATTGATAAACTCGATTATCTGAAAAATCTAGGTGTGACGGCAATTTGGCTCACACCGTTATTTGAGCAGGTAGAAGAACTGTTTGTAGCACAAGCAGCAATTCACGGTTACTGGACTAAAGACTTTAAGCGCATCAACCCTCGTTTTATTGCGGAGGGCGAAGACCCTTCCCTAAACAACACGCAGGAGACGAGAAATACTACCTTCGATCGCTTGATTGAGGAGATGCACAAGCGCCGAATGAAGTTAGTGCTCGATATTGTCTGTAACCACAGCAATCCTGACTTCAGCGGCAAGAAAGGAGAACTGTATGACGACGGAGTCAAGATTGCCGACTTCAATGATGATAAAGACAATTGGTATCACCACTATGGCGAGGTGACCAATTGGGAAGATGAATGGCAGGTGCAAAACTGTGAGTTATCTGGTTTGGCTACCTTTAATGAAAACAATATCCAATACCGTAACTACATCAAATCAGCGATTAAGCAGTGGCTCGATCGAGGTGTGGATGCTTTACGGGTAGACACAGTTAAGCACATGCCCATTTGGTTTTGGCAGGAATTCAACGCCGATATTCTGAGCCACAAACCGGATGTGTTTATCTTTGGCGAGTGGATTTTTAGCAGTCCATTCAGCGATCGCTCGGTTGAGTTTGCCAACGAATCTGGCATGACCATGCTGGACTTTGGCCTCTGTCTAGCCATTCGCTCCACCTTGGCACAGGGATCAGATCTAGGGTTTCAAGAGATTCAAACTATTTTTGACCTTGATCATCGCTATAAGGGTGCAAATGAACTGATTACCTTTATTGATAATCACGACATGCCACGCTTTCAAAGCCTGAATTCAGATCCAGATCTGGTGAGGCTGGCGATCGCCTTAATCATGACTTGTCGGGGAATTCCTTGCATCTACTACGGCACTGAGCAGTATCTACATGATGATACCAATGGTGGTGATGACCCTTACAACCGTCCTATGATGAGCCAGTGGGATACCGATACACCGCTATATCGGGATATCCGTTTGCTGTCTGGTTTGCGTCGCCTTAACCCTGCGGTGTCAATGGGGGGCCAGTGGCAAAGATATCTCACACCTAATGTTTATTGTTATATCCGGCGTTACCGTGACTCTGTTTGTTTCGTGGCGATGAATCGCGGCGAAGCCAGCCAAGTGCCCGAGGTCATCACTGATTTACCCGATGGTGAACATACCTGCATTCTGACCCGACGCAAGTTTGAAGTGGTAGATGGCAAACTGATCAACTTAGAACTAGAACCTCGTGATGTCATCGTATTGAGTCATGTGGGCGAACGAGTGAAGGGCCAGACCATCGTACGGGCGCAACTCAACGGGGTACAAACCAAGCTGGGTGAAAGAATTGCCGTAATTGGTGACTGCCCAGAACTGGGTAACTGGGATATTGCGAAAGCCTATCCCTTGGATTACATCAACACCAACACTTGGTTTGGAGAAATTCCGTTTGATGAAAGTGCTGGCAAGCTGATTAATTACAAATATGTTTTGCTACGCGAAGGTCAATCCCCCATCCGGGAAAACATTGTCTCACGCCGTTGGGTCATTGCCAGCGAAGGCACCGTGAAGTGGCGCGATACTTGGTCCTCTGGACGCGAATCATAAGCAGAAACATCAATACAGGAAGTCATACATTGTGAAAGTAGGCGCTCATTACCTAAATGACGCTCGGTGTCAGTTTACCGTTTGGGCACCGTTGCGCGAAAAAGTTGCTGTAAAGATTTGGTCTCCTAACGAGCAAGTGCTACCCATGCAGCCGCTGGAATACGGTTACTGGCAGGTAGTGGCTGAAGGAGTCACACCAGGAACACGCTATGTCTATCAATTGGATGGTGAGAGCGATCGCCCTGATCCAGCTTCTCATTTCCAACCCGAAGGAGTGCATGGTCCTTCAGCAGTGGTTGATCAGTCTGGCTTTGATTGGACGGATGGAGCTTGGACAGATATCGCTCAGGAAGACTTGATCATCTATGAGCTACATATCGGCAGCTTCACGCCTGAAGGTACTTTTAAAGCCGCGATCGCGTCTCTCCCTCGGTTAAAGGAACTAGGAATTACCGCGATCGAGATCATGCCTGTGGCGCAATTCCCCGGTGAGCGGAATTGGGGCTATGACGGGGTATATCCTTACGCAGTGCAAAATTCTTATGGGGGTCCAGAGGGCTTTAAGCGCTTGGTGGATGCCTGCCATCAAGCAGGATTAGCCGTAATCTTGGATGTTGTCTACAACCATGTGGGGCCAGAGGGGAACTACTTGGGCGACTTCGGCCCTTACTTCACGAAAAAATACGGTGGAGACTGGGGTGAAGCTCTTAATTTTGATGGTGCTTACAGTGATGGAGTTACTGATTACTTCCTCGACAATGCTTTGTATTGGTTGGAGACATTTCACATTGATGGCTTGCGCTTAGATGCTGTTCAAGGCATTTTTGATCTCGGTGCTAAACACTTCCTGGATGAGTTGAGCGATCGCGTGGAAGTTCTCTCTCAACAGCAGGGAAGAAACCTCTTTTTGATTGCCGAGAGTGATCTGAATGATGTACGGACTATTCGTCCTAAATCACAAGGCGGTTACGCGATCGATGCTCAGTGGTGTGATGACTTTCACCATTCCCTACATACCCTGTTAACGGGGGAGCAGCAGCACTATTACCAAGATTTTGGGCAATGCCAGGATTTAGAGAAATCTTTACGGGAAGGCTTTGTCTATTCTGGGCAGTACGCACCCCATCGCAAGCGTCGCCACGGCAACTCATCTGCGGCTGAACCTGCTGAGAAGTTTATTGTCTATATCCAAAGTCACGATCAGGTAGGCAATCGCATATTGGCTGAAAGGCTGCCAAAACTCACTTCCTTCGAGGGTTTGAAGTTAGCGGCAGGGACAATTTTGCTCTCTCCCTATCTGCCAATGTTATTTATGGGCGAAGAATATGGCGAGGAGGCACCCTTCTTCTATTTCATTAGTCACTCTGATCCAGAACTGATTGAAATGGTGCAGCGATCGAAGGAAGAAGAGTTTGAGAAAGTAGGAATGACTGGAGATCCTTACGACCCTCAGTCTCCAGAACCCTTTCAAAAAAGCAAGCTGAACTGGGAACAGCAATATGGCGGAAAACATCAGGTGCTGTGGGAGTTCCATCAGCATCTAATCACCTTACGCCGTAGCCATCCTGCGCTGAAGCAGCTTGATAAACATTGCTTAGAAGTTTCTAGCCGCGAAACCGATAAGTTGATCCTGATGCGTCGCTATGCAGAGAGGAGCCAAGTTTTTTATGTAATCAACTTTGGCGATCGCGCCACTACCTTTGAGGCAGATCCACATAGCCAAAACTGGCAAAAAATTCTTGATAGCTCTGAACCAAAATGGTTAGGATCTAGTTCGACTCTGCCAGAAAAGCTAGCAGCCCATGAGTCAGCCGAGATTCCAGCCAAGACCTTTGCCTTGTACGAAGCTTCTGTCTAGAACATGGCTAGCCCCAAGCATTAGGATACATTTCCTAGCACTTGGGGCTAGCTTGGAGATTAAAGTTCTGCTGAACTATCCGTAGCAGGGATATGTTGCATGGGATATCTCTGGCGCGGCATGGGAGCCGAGATCAGGAGAATCCTCTCTAATAACCCAGGCGCAATCCGTTGGCACCAGGCGGCTAAATGACCTTGCCATCCGACTAAAATCTCAGCAGATTCCTTGCGCAGCCCAGTCACCAATGACTGGGCTACTTGCTGGGGAGTCATGGGGACGGCCCAGCGGAACCAGTGGAGATCTCGGACCATATCTGTGTCGGTCAGAGAAGGTAACAAGGCTGCAACCTGAACGTTATAAGCCATTAACTCACCTCTTAAGGCTTGAGTGAATCCTAAAATTGCAAACTTAGTGGCGGAATAGGTGGCCATTGTGGGGGCTGCGACCTTGCCCATCAAGCTAGAAACATTCACAATTTGTCCTTGTCGCTGGGCGGCCATGCGTCGGGCAATCAGACGAGTAATGGTATACATCCCCACTAGATTGACAGCGATCTCGTCCTGGACATTTGCTAGCTTCGACTGCAAAAAAGGCACTTGATGGGCAATGCCAGCACAGTTGACCAATAGATGAATCGGGCCATGATCTCGCCAAGCTTGAGCGATCGCAATACTGACTGCCACAGGCTGAGACAGATCTAAAGCCAAAGTCACAACTTCCACATCCAGCGCTGCAATCTCTGTGGCGATCGCTGCTAACCGTTGTTGATCGCGGGCCACTAAGAGCAATCGTTTGATCCCTTGCTGAGCGAGTTCCAAAGCGATCGCACGGCCAATCCCGCGAGAAGCCCCAGTCACAAGGGCTGTTTTTCCTTGAATATCCATAACCAAAGCCTCCAAAATTGAGGTCTTGTTGTGAGCTGATACCGAACCAAATAACTCCCTAAAGTTATCTTCTCGGCAAGTCTTGAAATACGAGAGGAACCTCGGTGAGAAACAGAACTTTCACAAGCTAGCAATGGGATCAAAGAGCTGCAACATTTATTAATGAAGAATCTAAGTTGTTACACAACAAAATGAGGCTCTCAGAAATTTAACGAGAGCCTCGAGACCGCCTAAGTCTGCCCAAGCAAGATAGCAGAAGGCTTTACGAGATTTATAGAGTTTGATGCAACTAGAAATTTGCTGAGAGATCGCGGTGGCTATACCGACGCAACTTATCCTAACGAGTCGCTTCTAAGGCTTGGTTCGCCACTTCAGCGACTTGCTTAGCAGCTTTTTCCTTGCGCTCACTGTAGCGATCGGTGAGGTAATCTACTTGATGTCGTAGTAGTAGAGTGAACTTATAAAGTTCTTCCATCACATCCACCACGCGATCGCGGTAGGGCGAATCTTTCATCGTGCCATCTTCATTGAATTCTTGGTAGGCTTTGGCAACCGAAGACTGATTGGGAATGGTAAACATTCGCATCCAGCGACCGAGCAGCCGCATCGTGTTGACGGCGTTGAAAGACTGAGAACCCCCACTCACCTGCATCACCGCCAAAGTTCTCCCTTGGGTGGGTCGAACCGCTCCAATGCTGAGGGGAATCCAGTCAATTTGGTTTTTCAGAATGCCCGTAATCTGACCATGCATCTCTGGGCTAGACCAGACTTGGCCTTCTGACCACTGGCTCAATGCTCGCAATTCCTGCACTTTGGGGTGAGTATCCGGCACGCTGCCGTAAATCGGGAGTTCTCGCGGATCGAAGAACTTAACCTCAGCCCCAAATTCTTGAATAATCCGAGCCGCCTCTTCTGCTAACAAGCGGCTATAGGAGCGATCGCGCAAGGAACCATACAAGAACAAGATTCTAGGGGGATGATCGAAGGATGTCATAGAGATGTGGCTGTTCTAAATAAAGACGAAATAGTTATGTAAATCACTATCCAAGAGGTGCAGTTGCTTCCTTCAGGGATGCGACTAGCTGAGTCACCCGTACTTTAATTTCATCTCGGACTCTCGGAAAGATTTCGGGCTGTTCTGCCGGGTCATCCAATTGCCAATCTTCGAAGACTTCCCGTGTCACCCAGTCAGGCGGCAAGTTCACCCCACAGCCACAGAGGGAGATCACGACATCAAAATTATTTGGATTGAAGTCACTTAAAGCATCAGAAGTTTGCTTGCTAATATCAATCCCAATCTCTTTCATGGTCGCGATCGCCTCTGGCCGTACTTGGCTGGCCTCTAACCCTGAACTCGTCACTTCTAAGACTCCCTGACCTAAATTTTTGGCAAAGCCTTCAGCCATTTGGGAACGGGCAGAGTTCTTTTTGCACACAAACATCACACGTTTCATCGCAAGTTGCTCCAATTCAATAGTGTTTTTCGGAAGTCACCACATTAATTTTGCTGGTTGGTGTTGGGCGGGCTTCGCCCGCCCAACACCACAAATCTAATGGAGTGAAGCACTAGGTAATGTCTCGAATGATGTCTTGAAAGTTGTTAGACAACTGGCGGTAAATCAAGACAGCCAATTGTGCGCCCAAAATAGGAGCCACCCAATACAACCAATGATGTTGCCATAGACCTGCGACCAAAGCGGGGCCAAGCGATCGCACTGGGTTCATGCTAGCTCCCGTAATTGGCCCCATAAAGGCGGCTTCTAGTCCCACCGTTAGTCCAATAGCTACTCCCGCAAAACCAATAGGAGCGCGGCGATCGAGACCAGACCCCAGAATCACGAACATGAGAATAAAGGTCAAAATCGTTTCCAGCACCAACGATTGCAGCCAATTGTCGTTTAAGGGGAGTGTTGCCCCTAAGTTAGCCGCTGGTCCCAAGGAAGCTAGTAGCGTGGTAGAAGCAACTACGGCACCGAAAGACTGAGCCAAGATATAAGCTATGACATGCTTGCGGGGGAAGAAGCCACTGGCCCAGAATGCTAGGGTGACGGCGGGGTTAAAGTGCGCTCCACTAATGTGTCCCAGCGTATAGATCAAGGCAGCGACAACCGCACCAAAGACAAAGCTAATACCCAGGTGAGTCACAGCACCATCACTGATCTGGTTCACCATAACAGCTCCGGTGCCCGCAAACACCAGGATAAATGTCCCCACCGCTTCCGCGATCGCTTCCCGCCGACAGGCCAGAAACGTCAAGTGCTTCGTTTTCCCTTGCCTTGGCTTTGACAAAGTCTTTGCTGCCCGCATGCCCAACTTAATACCGAGACTACATCCATTATTTCAATAAAAATTGATATGTCAAGCAGGTTTTGTTACTGATAGACTTGCAACGATATGGCTCAAAGTAAGTTCGATAGGAGTTAAGCGTTATCTCGACAACTGCGAGCAGGTAAGATCGGGCTGAAACGACGAAACTCGGATAGGTATTGTTCTAAAACTACGAACTGAGGCAAGTTGAGACTGTAATAAATCCAGCGTCCCTCCTGCCGTGCTTGGACAAGCTGCGCCTCCTTCAACGTTTTCAAATGAAAAGATAGCTTGGATTGGCTGACTGCCAAAGCCTCACAGAGATCGCAAACGCAAAGCTCTTGACTTCTGAGCAAATCCAAAACCTGGAGACGCAGCGGATCGGAAAGGGCATGAAAACCAGCAGCGATTAAAGTGGAGGGCGGAGATGATACTTTTTGCATTAAATCCTGTTAAATCAACTTTGATTGAAGTGATACCTCATTTTAGGTCTAACTTTCAGTCAATGTCATCCTCATGGCGATCGCAGCCTGAATAAAGCCAGATCTGACAAGTTTATGGAACCCAAATGCCATGAAACCCGTAGGGGACTCGCTGCGGTAGAGGGATACGGGCAACAGGTTCTCCAGCGAAATCCTGAGCGTTGATCATCACTAATTCAGAGGTATCCGTGGTCTGGTCATGCACATAGGTCATCAGCCAGCCGTCATCCTCAGCCGTAGCGTTAGGTCGGGGTACAAAGACACCTTCACCGCCATAACGTCCTCTGCCAAATTCATGAACTCGGGTCGCTCCAGTCGTGAAGTCATATTTAATGAAACCATCGAACCGGGGCATAGAACCCTGAGCGCTTTTCGCTAAGTAACCATAGCGGTTTGGACGGCCTGTATACTGCTCGTTAATCCGAGGAAATTCGCCAGGGAGCTCGCTCACTTTCTCCTCATGAACGTCACCTGTTTTCAGGTTGAAGCGCCAACGATACAGAAAAGGAGCACCAGAATCATCTTGAGAAAGGTCGCTCTCGTCATGCATAGGTGAATCAGCAGCACCGAGGACATCTACCTCGCTCATCCGACAGGCCAGTAAAATCACTTCATCGCCGGATTCATAAGCGTTGAGCGTGTGGAAGATATAGCAGCTGGGAGCTTCAAACCAACGAATGGAACCGTTGTCTCCATGACGCGGCAAAATGCCAAAGCGACTAGGGCGATCGCGTCGAAATACCAAGGGAGGTTGTCCCTCTTGCATCCGTTCCGCACGGAACTCCATTGGTAGATCAAGAAAAATCGTGTAGTGCTCAGTGATGGCAAAGTCATGCATCATCACGCCTACAGGCAAGTCAATCGGAACGGTCCGAACCAGTTCTCCTTCAGGAGAAACAACGCTGTATTTCAAGTAGGGCGGTTGGAATAGAGAGTAGCCAAAGAACAACATCTCACCCGTTACGGGGTCTACTTTGGGGTGAGCGGTGAAGGCAGAAGTAAGCTTACCCTGGTAGGTATGGGGGCCAATGGTGTCTAGCTCAGGTACCGTAACGGCGTGGGGTGCGCCCCCTTCCCAAGTGGCGAGTAGGCGATCGCGATGCCAAACCAAGGCAGTATTCGCAACGTTTTTGACAGGTCCGTAGGGATTATTCGGAGGTGTGGGTTCCAACATGCCGCCCCACAAGGCTCGACCCGATTCTTGCTCGGCGTTGTATCCCATTGTGCGGATGTAGCGGTTGCGGTAACTAGCTTTACCATTTTGAATCTGTACCCCATGCAACATCCCATCTCCATCGAACCAATGGTAGCAACCGAGGGGCGGAAATTGCGGGTTGGGACCATTACGGACAAACATGCCGTTGAGGTCAGCGGGAAGTTCTCCTAGCACTGGGAGGTCTTCGACAGTAATTTCGCTACGGATTGGGGCAAAGTTGCCAGCTAGATAAGGGTTGATGCCTGTGGCAGTCATGGAACCTAAAAATGAGCCTGCTACTCTGTTCTAACAAAAACTTGCCATAGTCTGCGATCGCCGTTGTGATTGCAATAGTGTGATCTTCGTAAATAGATGCTTGCTTCTCTAAGCATCCGGTGTAGTGATAACTGGGCGTGACGCGGATAAATCTATCTTCTGATCAATCTCCTCTTTTACCTCCCATGTTACGGTCAATCTGGAGGAGAGTATGATGGCTCCATTTCGCTCGACGCGACGACAGTTTATCCAAGCGATCGCTGGAGAGGCAGGAGTTCTGGCTCTTCTTGGTTGTGTTCAGCGTGAGCAAGCAATGGTAACTCTCTACACCTTTGGCGATTCGATTTTAGATTGTGGGCGGTACAACGAGTACGGAGTGCATCCGGGGCAGCTGCTGGTGCGTAATGACGATCGCCTGTTTCCCGAATTCCAAGGTCAGGATTTGCAGTCACAAGGAACAGCTCGCCTAGAGCATCGGGCGCAGGATGGGGCAACCGTCAGATGGCTACCATCTCAGGTGCAGGGATTACAGGCTGAAGGTGAAGCGATCGCGTTGATTACCATTGGTGGCAATGATTTGTTAGGAGGACTAATTCGTGATTCAGGTCCAGGGATCACCACATTTGCTAATGACCTTGACACCTTTGTGCAACAGTTGCCGATTCGTCCGATTTTGTTAGGTAATGTGTACGACCCCACTCTAGGAGATGATCAGCGCAACTTTTCAGGAGTTGATCCGGCGATCGCCCGCACAAATCTTCGACGCATTAACACAGCTATCCAAGAAATTGCGACGCGCTATGGGCAGTTAGTAGACATCCATGCTCACTTTTTGACGGGTGACCCCTCATGGTTCACCGCCACGATCGAGCCAAGTTTACGGGGAGCTTCGGAAGTTCGGCGGGCTTTTCTGCCCTATGTTTTGGGTAAATCATGAGTTGAGCCTTACTGTTTCTATCCCAGCATGTTTCTACTCCAACCCAGTATGGGCGGGCCTAGCTGTGATGTTGTTCTTTGATAGAGCGATGCAACAAGCGACAGGGCCAGAAAAAGGCTCCACCCACACTGACAGCGGTAATGACTAAAAAAACTTGTAAAACTTCTACAGGTGTTTCAGGACACTCTGCGGGCTTCTCTTGTGTGCCTTTTAAGAGTTCTGGAACCAAATGGGAGAGCTGGTTGGCAGTAGTAATTCCTTCGATCGCGGCTCCGATCAAATACGCTACCAAAGCGACGCCGAACCAGGAATGCATAAATATATTTATTTAAATGAAGTCCGCAAAAAGGCTGGATAGTCAATGCTGTTGTCGCAAACGCCAATGAATGACTTTACCGAGCACAGAGGCGGCTTTCAGCGGTATCACGAATTAAAGGCAACTTCGCTTGGATGTAAGTATTGAGGCTGCGGGCTGTTTGAGCATCAATGGGCTGCTCTGCGGTGAGCTGCTTGAGGAGTAACTGCGCCAAGGCAGAATCATCAAATTGCAGCAGAGTGCTGACTTGTGTCGTGTCCACTAAGCTCCAGAGCTGACGCATCATTTTAGGAGTCATCATTTCATCCTCCACCCCTTAAGATTTTCTTTATAATTAACATGATTTCCGATGTCGCATCAACTTTCTGTTGCAGATGTCACAAATCAACATAGGCGGCTTACCCCTTCTCATAAATCCTCCGAGCGGCCCATCTTGGCGATCGCGCTTTCAGTCCGATCTAGGGTGCTTTTATGCCACTATGTAAAGTCTGAGAAGGGAACGCTGTATGAAGAACAAATGGATCAACCTACTGCGCTGGGTGCTAATTGGAGTTCTGATTGTTTTAGCGATCGGCCTACTCAACCAAGTGGGAATTGAGCGAATTCGTCAGCAGGTGGATCAATTTGGAGTTTGGGCACCTGCGATCGTATTTGCACTGCGCTTTACTAGCATCATCCTGCCAGTGCTACCGGGAACGGCCTACGCCATTTTGGCAGGCGGCCTGTTTGGCTTTGCTGAAGGGCTGCTGATTGTAGCCTTAGCAGATTTGGCTTCTTGTACCTTCAATTTCTACATTGCCCGTCGTTATGGACGCAGCTTGGTGGAGCGATTTGTCGGGCAGCAATTTATGGAGAAAGTCGATCGTCTGGCTCAACGCCATTTAGAGCGCAACTTTTTCCTGATGACGGGTTTTCTTATGACTGGCTTATTTGATTTTGCTGCCTATGGCGTTGGCCTGACTCAAGTGCGCTGGCACAGCTATTTGCTGGCTTTATTCGTCAGCATTCTCGTCGCTAAACCGCTTTGGGTGGCAGCGGGCGCAGGCATCTTTGAGGATAGCCAATTACTTTTAGGTTTTGCTCTCCTCGCAGCGTTCGGGATTGGCATTGTGACTGCGGTGGTGCAACGACAGCCTAATTCATCCAATTCATAGTAGTTCATAGTAGCGTGTTAGTTCAGAGTGCGAGGTCATCGCGATCGCAGTGATAGGATAGAGGCCGTGATGTGCTCCTGTTATGCATCGAACGTTTATTCCTGGCACTGCTGCCCCCGAAGTTCAATCTAGCCCTGCTTGGTGGTTTGCGTTTCTGGGTAACAAATTACTGGTTCAGATCAATGGTACTCACACCTTAATCCCCCACCTGATCAACTTGGCAGCGATCGGCTTAGTGCCTGTGCGAACTCAGTTTCTCGGCACGCTAGACGGTCAACCTTGCTACTCCGCAGAACTTCCCGAAGAGACAGCAATTCCAGAGAATATGGCTGTGCGAGGGCTCCGCGAGCTATATGGTGCTTTAGGCGAAGAGCTATATGGCGTGAGCAGTCGGGCAATCCAGATCATGGAGTGGGATCGGACCCATCAGTATTGTGGTTGCTGTGGTACTCCCACGACTCAACTACCTACCGAACGAGTAAAGCGTTGCCCTAAATGCAGTTTAACGAATTACCCGCGTCTCTCTCCCGCCGTGATTGTCCTGATCTCGCGTGGCGATAAAGTACTCCTTGCGCGGGCTCCTCGCTTTCCATCCAACATGTACAGTGTGCTAGCTGGATTTGTAGAACCAGGAGAGTCATTGGAAGAGACTGTAGCGCGTGAAGTACGAGAAGAAGTGGGCATTGAGATCAAGGATATCCGTTATTTTGGATCGCAGCCTTGGCCCTTCCCCAACTCCTTGATGATTGGCTTCACGGCTATCTACGTCAGTGGCGAGATCGTCGTGCAACCAGAAGAGTTAACCGATGCTGCGTGGTTTCATAAACGCAACTTGCCTCCAGTTCCGTCCAAGCCAAGCATTGCTCGTAAGCTGATTGATTGGTTTGTTACCACACCCTAGACCTAGCAAATTCTCTGGTCAGCTCTGCAACAAATGCTTCTAAGACAGCGATCGCCTCGTCGTAGTCTTGAATGGCATCAATGCGGTTGAGATCAATCGTCATGGCAGCACCGTTCCTGATCGCTACTTAAATTATGCAGCTTAGCTCAATACATTGATCAGCATTAATCAGGCTGCTGCGGGTGCACCAAGTTGGAGGGCGTAGAGGTTAGCGTAGATACCTTGTTGAGCGATTAGTTCGGCATGAGTGCCAGATTCTACAATTTGTCCCTGCTGAATTACTAACACTTGATCAGCTTGGGTGACAGTGCTGAGGCGATGGGCGATCACGAAACTGGTACGACCCTTTAGGAGACGGGCGATCGCGTCTTGGACTAAAGCTTCGGTGCGAGTGTCGATGCTGCTGGTGGCTTCATCAAGAATCAAAATTCGAGGGTTGATCAAGACAGCGCGAGCAATACTGACTAGTTGCCGTTGTCCTTGGCTGAGCGGTGCTCCTCGCTCTCCTAATTGGGTTGAGTATCCCTGGGGTAGGGAGATGACAAACTCATGCACATTCGCGAGTTGAGCAGCAGCTTCAATATCTGCTTGAGTCGCATGAGGAGAACCAAAAGCAATGTTCTCTGCCACAGTGCCGCTGAAGAGAATATTGTCTTGCAAAACGATGCCAATCTGGCGGCGCAGGCTGTCTTGGGTAACACTGCGGATATCTATTCCATCAATTTTGACTGCCCCACCCGTCACATCATAGAAGCGCAGAATCAAGTTAATAATTGTACTCTTCCCGGCTCCCGTTGGCCCCACCAAAGCAATCATTTGGCCTGGTTTGGCACAGAGATTGACTTCCTTTAGCACTAATTGATTGGGGCTATAGCCAAAAGTGACATTTTCAAAAGCCACTTCTCCCTGAATCGGTGGCATTTCTGTAGCGTCAGGAGCGTCCTGGAGTTGGGAGGGTTCATCGAGTAGCAAAAAGATCCGCTCCAAACCTGCTAGGGCTGATTGTGCTTGGGTATAAAACTGGCTGAGAATTTGAATAGGGCGAAAGAACTGTTGCACATACAGCAAGAAAGCTGTAACGACTCCCACGGTGGCAGCTCCCGTTACTGCTAAGTAACCGCCATAGGCCAATACCGCAGCCGTCGCCAATGTATTGAGAAAATCGATGGAGGGGAGAAACGCCGCAGTAATCGCGACCGCCTGGACATTGGCATCCCGGTTAGCCGCATTTACCAAATCAAACTCTGCAATATTCAGCTCTACACGGTTAAACGCTTGGGCTTCTCGGACACTGGTGATGCCTTCTTCTAACTTGGCAGAGAGATCGCCAATGGTCTGACGGGTGACGCGGAATCTAGCTCTGGCCCAGCGCGCAAAAAAGCTAGTGGTAAAGATCATCAGGGGCACTGCCAAATTACTCAATAACCCTAGCTTGAAGTTGATCGAGAACATGGCAATAATGATGCCGAACAAGCTGAATGTGTTGCCCAGCATTTGCGCGATCGTCTGGCCAAAGGCTTGATTCACGGTGTTCACATCATTCAGCAGACGGCTCATCAAATCGCCCGCTTCACTGCGATCGAAAAAGCTAATCGGGAGACTTTGGATTTTGGTGAAAATATCTTGCCGCAGTTGACCCAGCAATCGCTGCATAATCCAGCCCACCCGTAAGATCTGGCCTCGGATCGCTGTGATGCCCAGGATATAAATTAACGCTAGCAATGCTAGCATCAACAGCAATCCTGATAGATCTCCTTGGATGATGAGGTTGTCGATCGACCAACCAATGAGGAACGGGCCAATAGACTGAGTTGCAGCGCCGATCGCCACTAAAAGGAGAGCGATCGGAACCTCTTTTTTATAAGGTCGAAGATATTGCAGAAAGCGCTGCAAGGTTGAGAGCTGACGGCTCGCCTTTTGCTCTGCTGCGACAATTGGCCCTGCACTTGTCATACTCTCTCCTTTTGTTTAACCTGAGACTCTAAAATTGCTCCATAGAGTGGACTATTGAACATCAGCTCCTCATGAGTTCCTTGGGCGACTAATCTGCCTTTATCCATGAGCAAAATTCGATCGGCATTCTGAACCGTACTAATGCGTTGGGCGATCACAAAAGTTGTGCAAGCTTTTTGGCGCATCAAGTTGTCGAGTTCCGTTTGGATCTGGGCGGCAGTTTTGGCATCGACGGCAGAGGTGCTGTCATCTAGGATGAGGATTTTGTAGTCAGTCAGGAGAGTTCGGGCGATCGCAATCCGTTGTTTTTGGCCTCCCGATAAGCCTACGCCACGTTCTCCCACAATGGTTTCGTAACCATCCGGCAGGCTGGTGATAAAGTCGTGCATTTGGGCGGTCTTTGCTACCTCAATCACTTCTTCTAGAGTTGCATCTGGTTTGGCGTAGGCAATGTTTTTGTAGAGAGTGCCAGAGAATAGTGTGGTTTCTTGGAAGACAATGCCAATGTGCGATCGCAAACTCTCCAGGGTGAAGTCTCGCACATCTCGACCATCAATCCGGATTGAGCCAGAGGTAACATCATAGAAGCGCGGTAACAGGTTCATGATGGTGCTTTTGCCAGAACCCGTCATACCCAAAATTGCAATCAGTTCTTTGGGTTTGGTTTCAAAGGAAACGCCTTTTAAGGCCTCGGTTGTAGCTCCGGGATAACGGAAGAAAACATGCTCAAAGGTGATTCTGCCCACGCAACTGTCAAATAGAATGGCATGGGGGCGATCGCGAATCTCAATTTTGGCATCCACCACCTCATATACTCGTTCTGCCGAGGCAGCAGCCTGAGCGATCGCAGGAGCGGCAAAACCAATCAACAGAATCGGTTGCAGAATTAGGAGCAAGTAGGAGTTGAACGCGACTAGTTCCCCAATCGAGAAGCGCCCACCAATCACCGCTGCACCGCCGTAGCCCACAACAACTACGGTGACTAAATTACTCAGCAAAAAGATAAAAGGAAACGTGTCGTGAATGGCGCGAATGGTCTTCATGTTGGTCTTGACCAAAGCGTCATTCAGCGTTGTGTAGCGTGCTGTTTCGGTAGACTCGCGCACAAACGCTTTCACCACTCGCACGCCAAACAAGTTCTCCTGCAATACTGCGTTCAAATCACCGAGTTGCTGTTGCACTTGCCCAAATAAGCTACTCGTTTTGCTGAGGAATTGGGCCATCAGCCATCCCGCCATCGGCACCACAGTCAGCGTAATCAGTGCTAGTCGCCAATTCATCAGCAGCAAAATTACAGCGACGCTCACCAATGTCACGATCGCACTAATGACCTGCATCAAGCTGGTGCTTAAAAACGTGCGAATTTGCTCGATATCGCTGGTGACGCGAGTCAATAGTTGCGAAGTTTGCGATTGGTCGTGGTAGCTAAAACTGAGGTTTTGAATCTTACTAAAAATTTTATTCCGCAAATCATAGGCCACTCCTTGAGATGCTGCCTCTGCCCAAAAGCTTTGACCAAAGTTAAATAAACCTCTGGCGATCGCGGCCCCCACCATCCAGCCCGCACTGTAGAGAACTACCCGCAAATCTTTTTGAGCAATCCCCGCATCAATGCCCCAACGAAATAGTTGAGGCGTCACCGTATAGGCAGCGGTCAGGAGTAGGGTGCTGAACAAAGCACCGATCGCAGTCCAGCGGTAAGCACTTAAACTGCCCAAGACTCGCTGGAGCGGGTGCGGCAATGAGGGTTCTCGAAAGTCTGGTGAGCGCGCCAATAGAACTCCTTGACTATTGCTTCAGGCAGCTTTTGTTGAATGATGCCTTTGAAAATTTTCTGCTGATTTAGATTAATCCTGAATCACCATTCGACGGATTTTCTACTAGTTCTTTCTCAAATTTGAGCTCAGGCGATCGCCCCTCTAGGCCAGAAAATCTATGAGCGAAGCTAGCGTATCGACGGGAGGAGGGCAAACCTTGGTCTCAAAGCTAGCCTAGAAGTAAATCGCTAGAGAAGTGAGCCAAAAAACATAGGAGCAGAGTATGCAGGATATTCCATTCACCTTCTTTATTGTGTTTGGTTTTGTCTGGGTAATCATGGGCATTGTGGCTGTTGTGGCTGTGCTCAAAGCCGATGGGCAAGAAATCCGCTTTGGCAAACAAGGGTTGCTGGTCGCCATCCCCATCCTCATTCCCATTGTTCTCACCCTGCTTTATCAAGTGTTCAGGTCGCTGAGTTTAGGGCACCACGCTTGAGTGTAACGACCCCTACACACTCACCAATCTGCTCCGAACTGGGATGTCTATACTGGAAGCACCCCTGAGAACACCGAGCCCGTGGGAAGCAATTGCCCACTTTCTCCAGCCACTTTCCAGCCAGCCCCCGCCCGCGATGCGGACAAAAATTTATGGATGACCTACTCAAAGAATTTGAAGACCTCTTAGATCAAGGATTTGAGGGTCTATTAGAGATTGTCAGAACGCTGGAAGGCAGAGCTGAGCCGGAAGAGTTCCAGGCAGAGGTGCGGCGTAGCTCTACCAAAAGCTCCACCTCCGAAAGTAGCAGAGAAGCCCCGGCTGAGCGTCAAAACTCTACTTCTGCGAGTCGAGTCCAGTCCAGACCTACTTCACCTACGCCATCCTCGACGACGGACGAAGTCATTATTACACCTCCCCCAGCTGGTAGCGTTGCCCCTGTCTCTTTGGCAGGTGTGGGCGGTTTGTCTGAGGTGATTAGAGAACTGCGAGAGTTAGTTGAGCTACCGCTGAAACGTCCAGATTTGCTGACTTCGTTGGGATTGGAGCCACCTAAGGGAGTGCTGCTAGCTGGACCTCCCGGTACAGGCAAAACGCTGACAGCCCGTGCCCTGGCCCAAGAGCTAGAGGTGAACTACATTGCGATCGTCGGCCCGGAAGTGATGGGCAAGTACTACGGGGAAGCCGAGGCGCGCCTGCGAAGCATTTTCTTGAAAGCCGCTCGATCGGCTCCCTGCATTGTCTTCATTGACGAGATTGACACCCTCGCTCCCGATCGCGCCAAGGTAGAAGGAGAGGTGGAAAAGCGGGTAGTTGCCCAACTGCTGAGCTTGATGGATGGTTTTGCCAAGAGTAAGGGCGTGATTGTTCTCGCTGCTACCAATCGCCCCGATCATCTTGATCCTGCCCTACGCCGTCCGGGACGCTTTGACCGAGAAGTGCAATTCCGTGTGCCCAACCGAGTGGGACGGTTAGAGATTCTCAAGATTTTGAGTCAGACTATGCCGCTAGAGCGTTCCGTAGATTTGGTGGCGATCGCGGATCTCTCTGTAGGCATGGTGGGCGCAGACCTGAAAGCGTTATGCCAAAAAGCTGCTTATACGGCTCTGCGGCGACATGCGCCTGCTTTGGATGGTCCTATTTCTAATAACTTGACGGTATCCCAAGCAGATTTTCTCCATGCGATTAAGGAGATCAAGCCAGCAGTCTTGCGATCGGTGGAGGTAGAAGCACCCAACGTCTCCTGGGATGCGATCGGTGGGTTGGAGAGCCTGAAGCAAACTCTACAAGAATCGGTTGAAGGAGCGCTGCTCTATCCTGAACTCTATCAACGCACCAAAGCCAAAGCGCCACGCGGTATCCTGCTCTGGGGTCCTCCAGGCACGGGCAAGACCATGCTGGCTAAAGCAGTGGCCTCTCAAGCCCGTGCCAATTTTATTGCAGTTAACGGCCCAGAACTACTGAGCAAGTGGGTGGGTGCTTCCGAGCAAGCAGTGCGGGAACTATTCACTAAAGCTCGCCAAGCCGCTCCCTGTGTGGTCTTTATTGATGAGATTGACACATTAGCCCCAGCCAGAGGCAGTTCTGGAGATTCAGGCGTCAGCGATCGCGTCGTTGGTCAACTCCTCACAGAATTAGACGGTCTGCACGAATGCCCCAATGTTCTGCTGATCGGAGCCACGAATCGTCCAGAAGCTCTAGACCCTGCTTTATTACGATCGGGCCGCCTAGACTTGCAACTGAAAGTTGATTTACCCGATCAAGCCAGCCGTCTCGCTATCTTGCAAGTTCACAATAGCGATCGCCCTCTAGCCGCAGTCGATCTAGTCCACTGGGCAGCTCAAACCGAAGGCTGGAACGGTGCTGATCTAACTTTATTGAGCAACCAAGCCGCTTTAGAAGCCATCCGTCGCTATCGCAAGCAAGGTCTTACTGACCCCACTCGCATTCAAATCACAACCGACGATTTCACTGCGGCTCATCAGCGACTCTGCGAACAACGGCAAACCCTCTAAAAAGGAGTTTCAGATTTTAGATGTAGCGTTTTACCAGATTGGGGATGCTGGAAGCGGAGCTTTCTGGCGTGGAGATGTAACCGAATAGAATCTGCGTTACATCCATACAGGCGATCGCCCAATATTGGTATCCCCAATCCTTGCAAATCAGCCGCATGGACTCTCAGCTGATGGGTTCGTCCTGTCACTGGAAAAAACTCTAGACGAGTATGATCTCCTTCTCTCGCTATAACGCGAAAGCGGGTGATGCTCAGTTTACCCTGCTGCCAATCTACTTTTTGATAAGGGCGATCGCTAGGATCTCCCCACAACGGCAGCTCAATCACACCCTGCTCCCTGGCAACGAGACCCGCCAAGACTGCCTCATAAACCTTCTGCACTTGCTGCGCTTGAAACTGTTGGCTTAGTTGTCGATGCGTTTCTGGATCGCGAGCCAACACCAAAATGCCTGAAGTGTCTTGATCCAACCGATGCACAGGCAAAAGGGCCGCACCATCTGGCAGGAGATACCGTAAGCGACTGAGCACACTATCCTGGCGATCGCGATAGCGTCCGGGTACGGAGAGCAGTCCCGCAGGTTTATCAACAACAATTAGCCACTGATCTTCGTAGAGAATAGTTAAACTCTCTGCATTCGGTTCCCCTGACCTTTCCACACTGGAGAAAATTAGCTGTTTTGTTCCCTCTACTATTGGGGGGGCGGGCGGGCTTATAGTAGATCCGGCAAGAAGAAATCCCATTAATGGCTGACATCGCTCTGCACAAGCACCATAGAACTCTCCCTGAACTTTATCTCCGCCAACCGACGCCGGCCCCCACCAAAACTCCGCCATCGCTAGAGGCTTGAGATTGTGAGTGGCTGCATAATGCAGTAACTTAGGCGCACAGCAGTCTCCGGTTCCCATCGGAGCAGACCCCAACACCAACTGTTCTAACGAGAGAGATTGCCCAGCAAAATTGGTCAAATAATAAGCCTGCTGCATTTGGGTTTGCAGTTGACGAGATAGAGCTTTACGCTGTTGTTTCAGTTCTTCTATTTTGCTGTCTGCTGTTGACACTACCTGTTGCAGCGATCGCAACGCCACATCTCTTTCCCGTTTAAGTTGTCGTCGCTCTATCCCATCTTGGCGGCTGGCTTCATCGAGTTGTTGCAGCGCGATCGCGAGATCTTTGCCAATCAGCGTCTCCGAGAGAATTTGGCGTTTCTCCTTCCGTTGTTGTTTGCGTTTTTGATGGCGATCGCTCATCCTCTCGAAGCGTCGTTGCCACTCCTGACATAACTGTTGGTACTGTCTCCGTTCTGGCAATTCTTGCAGAGTGATGATCTCCTGTTTCAGGATATCTAGCTCCTTCACTGTCTGAACTTTTACCATTGCTACTTGATCACGCCCAGAAATCGGAGGCACCCATCCTTCAACTTGAGCTTGACCGTTCAACAACCCAGAAAAAGCTTTCAGAACTCGCTGTTCTCTAGATGGCAGTTCTACCAATAGCACCCCATACATTTTGCCCTCATGCGAGTAAACCGTATTCTTGGCTAGCTGTTGCATCAGACGACGAGCGATCGCCTCTGTCAAGGAGGTACGAGGTAATCTCAACCAAGTAGCACTTTGAGGGCAACGCCCCTCATACCAATAGCTGGGAATGACATCACCGATCACAACATTGTTGTCAATAAAATCCGAGAGTCTATGCAAAACCGCCATATCTGGTGCTAAAGCTACTGCCTCCTGAGGAAAGAGAAATTAGCCTGTTTCCCTCTATTACTCTAAAGCGTCATGTAACCCAGAAGTAATTAACCTTACAGGATGAAAAATCCCTCATGCAGTTGGAGGAGGCGATCGCTCAACTAGCACCTTGATAATAAACGCAATGAGACGGATGCCATCAACAAGCCCAGCATCCTATGGCTACAAAGCCAAAGAGCATTTTTCAATTAATAGATTTTGAGGAAATCCTGTGCAGAAAAACATGCTTGCCTGTGCCAAGACTTTAGGAATTCTATTGTTTGCGATCGCCCCAGCCCAAGCAATCACCTACGGTGAACCAGATGGCAACGGACATCCGAATGTAGGTGCCATGGTGGTAGATGCAGGAAAGGGACTCCGTGCAATTTGCTCAGGAACGCTCATTTCTCCCAAGATTTTTTTAACCGCAGCGCACTGTATTGAAGCAGCTGAGTCTCGTGGCATCACTCAAGCATTTGTCTCCTTTGACTCCGATCTGACGGAAGGTGCCACTCGCTTTCCAGGAAAAATGCGTATGAATCCGGGTTACAACAAAAGCCAATCGGATACAGGGGATATCGCCGTCATTGAGCTAGATCAACCAGTCACTGGAATCACCCCTGCTCAATTACCGACAGCAGGTTTCTTTGACCAAGAGGCTGCTAAAAATGGTTTAAAGGACAAAAAATTTACGGCAGTAGGCTATGGATCTTTAGAACGGCAAGTAGGTGGTGGGCAACCAAGCTTTGGTGGCAGCAATTTGCGCATGGTTTCCACTTCCAGCTTTAGTGCCATTAACCCTACGGTACTCCGCATGTCACAAAATCCCGCTACAGGGGATGGTGGTGCTTGTTTTGGCGACTCCGGTGGACCTAATTTCTTAGGTACTACAAATGTTGTCGCTGCGATAACCGTCTCTGGAGACTCCGTCTGCCGAGCCACGAATGTTACCTACCGACTTGATACAGAATCAGCTCGTAACTTCTTGAAAAACTATGTGACACTGCCTTAAAACTAGGTAGATACAATGCTGAAATGTTTAAACTTAGCTACTAGCTTATCTGCGATCGCGCTCCTAGCCTGCCCTGAAGCTGCCTCTGGTCGCTCTCTCTTTGAGAATACCGAATATCCTCTAGAACCTGCAAACTTGGCTTCTTTAACTTGCTACGCCCAGACAGAAGCGGGGCAGATTGTTAATCTGACTCAATTGTGTGCTCAGAGCCAATCACAAGCTGATTGCAGTCCTGCATATCCTGATATCTGTCTTTCACTAAAATTATCAAGCTTGACTTGTAATGACATACCGCATCGCAATTTCCGGGTACTGTCGCCTGATCCCTATGGACTTGATCCAAACAACAATCAGATTGGCTGCGAACCTTTAATCGGGCAATCACCCGTGCGATATCACTGGTGGCCTGGAAAGTAGCATACCTTCTATTCCTGACAGCCCTCCCAGCCATTGCACATCAAACCCTGAGTTTAGCAATCAGGGGACGGTGATCCGAAACGCCGGGAGGTGCTGTCATCACCTGATCAACTCGTATGCTAGGACTGACAAAGATATGATCGAGGGGAATCTTGATGAATTGGAAAAACTTGTGGGTTGAGGGAGTCGCCTTTCCAGAGGTGGCATAATACCAGGTGGGATGCAGACCATGCCCCACAGAAGCATTACGCAGTCCCGATCGCTGGCTAAACTCATGCAAATAAAATGACCACGCCGTTGTGTTGAAATCTCCCATCACAATCAATGGTGTTTTCTGTTGTCGCGTATAAGCTGCTAAGCTCCGTAGAACTTGGTTACGACGATTAAAATAGTTTTTATTTTGAGGCGCAGGTGGTCGAACTGCAACGACTTGAATGGTTTTACCCGAAATTTCTAGAGTAGCAAAAAGACTTTGATGAGCTGATTGGAGGTTGTCTGTCTTTGCAGCCTGAATGGGATAGCGGCTAAACAAGCTAAGGTTGCCACCTGTGGCGCGGTAGTAGTGAGGATATAGATCTTTAACTTCACTCCATAGCTCGGTCGCTTGCTCTTTAGTCGGCTCAACTAAGCTAAAAATATCCGCAGGATAAGCTCTGATCAATTTTTCGGTAGCTGTGGTATTCCATAACTGATAGTTAACGTTATAAGTCATGACAGTCACAGGTGCCCCGCCTGACTTCATGTCCCGGAGTCTAGGAATATACCAGCTTAGTGTAAATTGAGCATAAAAGATCAGCGCGATCGCTAGCACAATTTGTAGCCCCCGCTTGGGTCGTAAGGGTTTGATCAGCAGCAGACTGATCCATAGCAACAGAGTGGCCCCAGCAAACCACAAGTACCCCGTCCCTAAAATCTCAAGTAGCCAAAATTTGTACCACCAAGCAGTTACTAAACTCAGCCCTAACAGTGCGATCGCTGGTATCCAAAGAACTAAGTTGAAAAAGATCATGAGTCAAGCACACGGATTTAGTTAAGGGGAAGGCAAACTACTGCAAGCTCTATCTAGCCAACTTTACCTCCTACTAAAACAAGCCAGAATCAGCAGATTTCGTATTCTGTCGCTCCAATTCCCTAGGCTGCGATCGCCGCTAAGGTAGTACCGAGTATTCCCTGTGGCTAGTGCTATTTTAGACAAGAGCATACGAGGGCTTCTCAGTAACTCCCTCTTTGTATAGATGTATACTCACCAGTCTTGCTCTATCAAAGAAGATGATAGTTTGAAGCTTGGTTAGGGTTTCATGTTGCCTTTAGTCTTGTCCCATGAGCTAGTACATCCCTTTAAGTTTTGGCATCACAATGAGATTCGTGAGGGGATGTTCTCTGGCAACGAGCTGTACCGTCTCTGCACGACCTATAAGGCTGAAGATAGGCAAAAAGCTTTTGGCTTAGCATTAGGTTTGTCGGAACACGGTGCTCAAGTTTGTATTACCTGCATGAGAAGTGAATACAAGGTTTGGGTTGGCTTAAGAAATCTGCCTACGGCTGCTCCTACTCCTTTAGAAACAGCGGTCATAGCTTAAACTCGTGCTGCGAAATTGCAACAGGCAAAGTAGCTCACTTGCTCATAGGATTTAACCTCCGTTCAAATAAAAGCGATCCAAATAAAAACGATCGCTCCTCCGCTAATTCAGAAGAGCGATCGTTTCTCAAACTTTACGTCACGATTCGTTCGGATTAAATGATGCTCAGCTACTGAAGGTCTCAATTGGCACTTTCACGCAGGTATTCTAAAAGTGCAGACTCTTCGAAAATTTGTCCTTTTTCTTCGTTTTTAGTCGGGAGTTTCATAAATTGAGTTAGTGAGAGTTAGGTAGATCTCTGCGTGATCGCCGCCTCCAATCCCACTACTCCTCAAGTTAATCTGGCGACGTGTGGGAGTGCCACCCTTAGGAACAGTGAAATTCACTTGCTGCTGGTCTTCCAAGTCATCTGTATTCTCGGAAGTTCCTTCAAATAATTTGGCGGTTCCCGTGACTTGAACCGCATTTTTTTGAACGACCTGAGCCCGTAGCTCGACTTCAACTCGGCACTCACCACCCCAGCGTAAGTGAGGCACCTGAACGATTCCTGCTGGCTGGCCCTCATCCAAAATGACATCAACCCCCTGCTCTAGATGTCCACGTTCATCACTGAATGGCCAGCTCTCATCATCAGTGCCGTCAATCACAACAACGCCTGCAACTCTTCTAGTCATAGTAAATTCCTGCTTCACGTACGAGAATATTGACTGAACTACCTCCTATTCTGGAAAGTTAGTTAAGGCACCGCAGTACCCCTCAGGGTACTCTTGCATCTTGACGACAATCGCACTACCTACCATGCAACTGCACGACATTAATTTCGCTGGTGAGGGTTGTGTTGAGTAGGTTTGCCTGCCCCAACACAACCCTCACAGATCTAATCGACTCTACGCCCGATAGGTAAGCGCTAAGCGATTACGGTCTGCATAATCGGGATGAATCTGAATATCGCGATACTGACCTTGAGTTTGGAATAAGTGATTGACTGCTTCCGACTGCCCCACCATCATCTCCATGAGCCAAGTTCCTCCAGGCATGAGGTAGTCAGGCGCAAGCTTGATCAAGTGACGCACATGATCTAACCCATCTTGACCATTGCCATAGACGGCATGTTGGGGTTCATGAGCTACTTCAGGATCCATTTCAGTGAGTCGGGTACTAGGCACATAAGGCGGATTGGCGATCATGCCACTAAATTGCCCTTTGAGATGAGCTAAAGGTTCAAACCAAGAGCCTAGATAGAAGTGAATCCGATCGCTCATGCCATATCGTTCCGCGTTAACTTGAGCTACTGCTAGAGCCGCTGCATCATAATCAACTGCATGAATTGAGATATTAGGGAAAGCATCAGCCAGCGCGATCGCGATCGCCCCACTTCCTGTCCCTAAATCAGCCCAATGCCCTTGATCTAGAGGCAGTGAACTCTGAGCTACAGCCGCGATCGCCATATCAATTAAACCTTCCGTCTCGAGGCGAGGAATTAGCACATCTGGAGACACTTGGAGGGAGAAGTTGCGCCATTGTGCGACACCCGCCAAATATTGCACAGGTACGCGATCGTTCAGCCGCCTTTGCCAAAGCTCAGACAAATTAGCCAGCGGCAACGGTAAAGAAATCTCACCTCGGTCTTTAAAGGATTCTAATTTCAGAGTTATATCGTCAAGACCAATCATCTGTTGGAGTAGCCAGTCTAGCTCTGTAACAGAAACATCTGCCGCGATCGCGGTTTGTCTTGCTTGATGCCGCCATTGCCACAGTTCTAGACCTGATACGGTTTGTGTTTGCAGTGTAGTCATTGGTTAACCTCCAAAATTCAGATGTACAAATGAGTCAATGAGACAGTAATGTTGCCTAATTACCTAGTTTCTGGATACTTTTTCCAGTACCAACGCCCAAGCTAACGGAAGAACTGCTGAAAGAATTTTCTGTAGAAAGCCCAGTACGAAGGCTCTACATGCTCGATCTTGGGGGCGAGTTGAGTGTGAAAGTTAGCTAGTTGATTAATCGGTAGTGCTGCATTCACATGATGTTCAACATGGTAATTATTACCATTGACATACCAAGTCACTAACTTACTGGCGCGAATACTGCGAGTGTTACGGAAAGAGTCTGTGGTTTGTTGGTCACAACCTAGATGTTCTGGCAATTCGATTAGTGCATGAACAGGCCCCGCGCTCAGAATTAAAGGCACCAGCCAAATATCCCAAACCACTAATGTATGCCCTAAAGCTGAGCTGATGAGCAGTAGTAGGATCAAGCCACCTAGGAAGCGAAACTCATTCCGAACTCGGCAAGCTACTTTTGGAGGGACATCTTTTCTGAGTTGATTGAGGATTGCTGATCGAATGTTTGCTAGAGCAGCAACATAATGACTAAACATCGACAGGTGTGAGATAAATCCTGTTAGTGAGGTCAGCTTCTCGTAACTGTAGCTGAAGGATTCTTGATCCTCAGGTGTGCCCAGAGCCCGGTGATGATGACCGTGGAGTGCTTTATAGAGAGAAAAGGAGACCAGCATCGGTAATCCTAACACAATGCCTACCAGCCGATTTAGCCGCTCATTCGCAAAGATGATGTGATGGGTGAGTTCGTGTTGTAGCTCCACAGCATGAGCAAACATCATGCCCAAAAGGAGCTGGGGTAGAAGCTTGAACGGTGGGTGTAGAGCCGCGATCGAAATTCCCAAGCTGGTTGTCAAGATAGCGAAAATTGCTAACTTAACCACAAAAGTAGCTCGTTGATCAAAGAAGTTAATCTCTGGCCTAGTCTGGATTTCCTGCATGATTTCCTTCTCTCCTTTTCCTTAGTCGGATAGCTTAATTTTTAGGAGTCTCGGTCTAATCCTGATACCCAGCCAGGAGCAATCGGCTCATTCCTGATGAGTTCCTGGGAGCTGGGTTGTCTCAAATTCTTGTCGGCAGTCTCATCTACATCCCTGAAATTAAAGTTTCAAGGAGTTAGGAATAGAGATGAGAAATAATGAAAGATAGCAGACACAAATTCCTTGTCGCTTCGGTGCTGTATCCTTGGCTGTGATGTAGGAAGACAGCATGACCGACAATGAAAGATAACTGTTGAAAGGCAAGTGCTGAAAGACAGCCGGGGCAAGGCTTGTCAGAACATTGGCAGATAAACTGCTTGCATGTAGCCAGATCAACCCTTCTACGGTTAGGTAGGGCTGAGAGACTGATTTTGGTGGAGTTTTCACCCGAGAAAGTTCAAGCTGCCAAAGCAGTCATGGAGTTGCGAACTTCTCTCTGCACTTGTTCAAAAAATGTAGTTTGAATGTGGGCAAATTCAGCAAATCCTTGCCCTGCCCACTCAATGACTTGCGTTTCCGAAGCAGAAGAATATTGGACAACATCATTCAGCGCTGAAAAAGCATCTGCTGAATGTCTTTGTTCCACACCTTTAGTATCCAAGGTGCCATGAACTACAATCCAATACCAAGGGCTGACCGTGCCTTGGGGGAAATTGAGCTTGCTGTTGCGAATAAACTGCCCAAAGCTGCGATCGCGCTGTTGCGAGAAGATCACAGAATTAATAATGCTAAATTCGTTGTCTCCCACTGTTTCTGTGGCGACATGAAAACCGATCGCTCGTACCAAGCTCTCTAAATCATCGGGTTGTCCCTGATAAGCGATTTGAACTTGCTTTAGGAGGCTGCTTAACCAAGCGCCTGACTGAGAAATCTCTTGAATTTCTGCATTAGGCAGATTGGCATACTCAGCTAGCTTGTCCAGCAAACCATAGGATAATGTGCGATGAGATACATTGGTTCTCGGGTCAATGAACTCTTCAACAGCAGCAGTAAAGATTTTGGCACCTAGATCCATCGATCGCTCAGCATGAGCTGGGATAGGATGAGTGGGATCTTGAAAAAGATGGCTGGAACCAATGATTCCCGAAAGGATAGGAACAGCAAAACTAAAATTTCTGCCATAACGGACATATCTTTGCATAAACAGGTAGAGAGCTTTAGGACTTGCTGTTGCTTCTCTACAAGCCTCTGCCATTACGTGATTCAGGCTATCAATATCGAGCCAAGGCTGAAAATCGTCTAGTGTGATCATTAATTCCTCAGTAAACCTTGAGTAGATATTGGATAATTTTGCAACCTACAAAACAACAACATTAGATTCAAACCTAATGATGTTGTTTGAGAGTTTTAGCCCTCTTTTTATCTCTGGTGGACTTAGCTAGTTGCCTAGAGATGATGGAATTTAAGCTTTGTCAGCCGTAGTAACTTACCACCGCTATTACTCATATCCTGGGTCGATTTTTACTCTTACAAAGGAATTAGCCATCCGTACAAACACTAATACTTAATCAATTGTTTAAAGAATTACACTTGCAGCAAAGATATCCATAGGGGTATGTATCCATAACTACGATTTAGGTCGGAATTAATCAAAGTTAAACAAGGTCCAGCTTTATTAAGTTCTGTGTAGTTACTTAGAGCGATTGGCTGTCTTTCATACCTTCTTAAAGACCCAATAAAGATAGTGCTAGCCTACAAAAGTAGCGTAGACTACTACGGCTTATGGGTAGCGATCGCAATAATATCGTTAGAATAATTTCCCTAGGCTCAAAGAGTGACCCGATAATTTAGAGCTTAGGCTGCCCTTCAGTAACATGTTGCACAAGTCAAAATCACAAAGGACTAACCTGAACCGAATCTTAACTGCAACCCCTGCAATAAGCTATTCATGACTTAAACGATAGTCCTACATAACCTTTAACTCCAAAGCTTCCTCTTTTTGGAGGATCTTCCTCTCTCTTGAGAAAGAAACGAATTATAGACATCAATTAACATTAATTGTTTTAGGAGCGGCTCTGCGTCAGGTTAGCAGATTTCCTCCTAGTGAATGTTTCCTGTGGCAGATGAAAGAGTTGTCCTTCTCCTACTAATTTCAATAGCGATGGCTGTAGCAATTCAATCTGATGAAATTCTTGGCAGGGTCGTTCAGAGCTTTTTCTGAGTCTGCTTTGATAAAAACTGGGTTTAACAAGCCTAAATCAATAGAGATCAATGCTTCAGCCGTTGAACCCTATTGAAGTATGGAAGAATTTTATGCCAATTGACATCCGAGATGATGTAGTTTACATCATGTTGAAAAAAATTGATGAGTGCGATCGCGGTCCTGGTCCCGACGAGGTAAATTTCTCCGAGACGGACTTTGCGGGTTTGAAAATCACCCCTAAAGATGTGCTCGGTCACTTAGATTATTTAAACCAACGGCAGTACATTAACGCTGAGTTTACAGGCAATGCCTACGGCAACCAGGAAGATGTTCCTGATGCAGTTGCTCCTAAAGAGTTCGATTTCAGAATTGCTAACAGCTTTGGGGCTGCTGACGGTCCTCTACCTCATCTCATTTCCTTCAAGAAAGCAGAGTTGACCGAAAAAGGTCGGCAAATGTTGGACGAAATGAACGCAGACCCACCGAAAGCACTGGAGAGTGGTCCGGCAGTTCCGATCGCTGACAAAGACTCGCCTTTCCTAGAGCGGGTCATGGTCAAGGCCAATTTGACTGACCTATACGACGCCAGAGACATTACTGAAGTCGTGTTCCGCACCATGCGCGACATGATGACCAATGAAGCGGTCGATCGCGTGGCTGAAGAACTGCATGAACCGATGGAGCCAACAGACGAGAAAGCACTGCAAAATGAAGTAGCTGACTTGTGGATCGACACAAATCCTTTGGTGCGCTTCCTCAGCCGAGTTCGTCCTCCCCTGATCATCAAAGAAGATACCTTCCTGTTCCGGATTCGCCAAGAAGCAGGCATCCCGCAGGAAACTGATGTAGACACCGTTCTTAAAGCAGTCTTTTCCGCAGCCAAAGATGAGCTTTCGGAAGATCGGATCAAAGAGATCGCCGAGTTCTTGCCTGGCAAAATTCGCCAAATGTGGGATCACGCTTAAGCAAACTTCAGACTGATTCTTCAGAGTTAATATTTTGTCTGCGATCGCTCTCCCTAAATTGAGAGCGATCTTTTTTTCTAGAGTGGCAAAGATAGCTGGAGAAATTTCTGCTCCAGAGTAGCTAAGTAAGTTGCTGGAGAACGTCGAAATTGTCGCTGTTGATTGCGCTTGTGTTGGAGGTGATGAAGGT
>NZ_JACJPK010000028.1:0-19289 GCF_014696035.1 Trichocoleus sp. FACHB-262
AAAATTTACGATCGCCATAGGGGAGTCAGGAGAGATGGCGATCGCTCAATTACATCCTGGATAAGGCTTTTTGTGATTATTCTACTTGTGAAGAAAGATGTGACAATGCATAGCACTTTATGCTAAGCGCAAAGCGGGATAGCAAGGCAGCGGCACCATTTTTCCGTAAAGTGCTCAAGGGTCAGCACATCCAACCTCCAAGAGTCATTACAGTGGACAAGAATGCTGCTTATCCAGTGGCACTGGAGGTGCTCAAAGCAGAAGAGACGATTGAACAAGAGACCGAATTAAGGCAGAGCAAATACCTCAACAATATCATTGAGCAGGATCATCGTCATATTAAACGAGTTGTAAAACCGATGATGGGGTTGAAGACGTTCAATAGTGCAAGAAGAACGTTGAGCAGAATCAAAGCGATGAATATGATTCGCAAAGGACAAGTAAAAGGAGTCAACCAAGGGGACAGTGTGTCTGAAGTGAAATTTATCGAAGCGATTTTTGGAATTGCTGCTTAAGGAAATGCCAACGATACCGAGCGTTTGTCCTTTATAAGTTTTTGCGACACAACCTCAAGCTGCCACAGTTGGGGCACTTGCGGCGAACACACTTGAGCCCTTTTGCTTTCGTCGCTATTGGTTGGGGGCTACTTCGTGCCATACGTCTCGGCGAATCACATCCCGTTCATAGCTTATCGAAATTTGTGGTTAATTCTCTAGTTGGCTTTGCTACCCTAGTTTTTTTGCGACACAACCGCATTAAGTTGGGGGTCAACTTGATGAACTCAAGTGAACTTAAACGAACCTAAGTGGTGTGAGTTGAACGAATGTTGAAGAATGGAACATAGCTATAACAACAAGGGATAGTGGTAGGCGATCGCTACGGTGGTATGAGTGTAGCTGCTTGTTAGATCTGAGGGATGACTTCATCAGGAGAAAATTCAAATGATTGCTTTACCTGGAGTTACCATTCAACGCAAGAGCTACGAGAGCTCAGTGTCTCTGGTCTATCGAGGCATGAATGAGGAGGATGGCCGAGCGCTTGTCATCAAGGTACTGAAGCAAGATTATCCTTCCCCTCAAGAATTAACGCGCTATAGGCAGGAATATGCGATTATCCGTTCTCTAAATCTAGAAGGCGTGATCAAAGCTTACAGCCAGCAAGCGTATCAGCGTACCCTCGTTACCCTGCTAGAGGACTTTGGGGGTGAGTCCTTAGATTACTGGATACAGCAACGTTCAGGCTCCTGTTTCATGCCCTTAGACACGTTTCTCCAGTTTGCCATCAACCTCACAGATATTCTAGGCAAAATTCATGCTGCTCATGTTATTCACAAGGACATTAATCCTGGAAACATTGTTCTGAATCCCGATACAGGTGTTGTCAAAATCATTGGCTTTGGCATTGCCACTCAGTTCAGTCGCACAAATCCGACGTTCAAAAGTCCGCATGTTTTAGAAGGCACACTCGCCTACCTTTCTCCAGAACAAACCGGGCGGATGAACCGGACGATCGACTACCGCACCGATTTTTACTCACTCGGGGTGACATTCTACCAGCTGCTAACTGGACAACTGCCGTTTCCCACAACAGATGTCTTAGAGTTAGTTCACTGTCACATTGCTAAACAGCCTACTCCACTGTATGAACTCAATGGAACGATCCCTGAAGCCGTTTCAGATATCATCTTAAAATTAATGGCGAAGAATGCGGAGGATCGCTATCAAAGCGCTTGGGGCATCAAAGCAGATTTGGAACAGTGTGCTGAACAATTAGCAGCAAGCGGTCAAATTAATTACATCCGACTGGGGCTGCAAGATACTTCAGACCAGTTTCAAATTCCCCAGAAGTTGTATGGACGCGACATGGAGACAGCCGCATTATTGGCAGCATTTGAGAGAGTAACAGGGGGAAGTGACACGGAGATAGAGAGACACGGAGATGTAGGGAGTGATAATGTTCCAACGTCTGCTGAAATGCTGTTAGTCTCTGGCTATTCTGGAGTGGGTAAATCGGCGTTAGTACAAGAACTCTACAAACCCATCACAGCAAAGCGCGGTTATTTTATCTCTGGTAAGTTTGACCAGTTCCAGCGCAATGTTCCCTATAGTGCCATCGTCGATGCCCTACGAAAATTGGTGCAGCAACTCCTTAGTAAGCCCGATGAGCAGGTGCAACAGTGGCGATCGCGCCTACTTGCAGCTTTGGGAAGTAACGGGCAAATCATAATTGATGTGATCCCAGAAGTGGAGTTGATTACGGGTAAGCAGCCGCCCGTACCGGAAGTGGGAGTTGTGGAAGCTCAGAATCGTTTCAATCGCATTTTTCAGCAGTTTATTCGAGTGTTTTGTTCTAAGGAGCATCCGCTCGTGATCTTCTTAGATGATTTGCAGTGGATCGATTCAGCCTCACTCAAATTAATCGAACTGATGATGCTGGATGAACAGACTCAATATCTATTTTTAATTGGAGCCTATCGAGATAATGAAGTAAACTCAACGCATCCATTAGTATTAATGCTGGAAAGGCTGCGACAACAAGGGGCGGTGCTTCAGGAGATTGTCCTAGCACCTTTAACGCTGGAACCGTTGAGTCAGCTGATTGTTGAGACGCTGCATCAGGATGATGAAACCGTTTGTGCTCTGGCTCAGTTGGTGTTACGAAAAACGGAGGGCAATCCTTTCTTTGTCAGCGAATTTTTGAGAATGCTGTATAGCGAAAGTTTGTTGAGTTTTGACGGATCACATTTAAGCTGGCGATGGAACATTGCTGAGATTAAAGCCCAAAACATTACTGATAATGTGGTGGAGTTGATGCTCTTAAAGCTGAAGAAACTACTAGAAGAAACCCAGCAAATCCTCCGGTTAGCTGCCTGCATCGGCTCTGAATTTGATTTAGCTACATTGGCGATCGTGTGTAAGAAATCGCCCCAAACGGTTTTTCAGGATTTACTACCAGCGGTACAAGGAGGGTTCATTCAACCTCTGTCTGAATTAGATGAGGACTTGTTAGTTCAAGAATATAAGTTCTTGCATGACCGAGTACAGCAGGCTGCCTATGCTTTGATTCTTGATGATCAAAAGCAAGTAACGCACTACTCTATTGGACAACTCCTGCTCAGCAGACTACCTGAGATCGAACAAAGTGAGATGCTTTTTGATATTGTCAACCACATCAACTTCGGTCAATCATTTCTGACCCAGAAAGATGAAAAAGAGAAAATAGCACGACTTAATCTGGCTGCCGCTCAAAAAGCCATCTCTTCTACAGCTTATGAAGCCGCGATTCGGTATCTTGAGACTGCCATTGGCTTGCTCGAACCAGAGGCTTGGATGAGTCAATACGGCTTGATGTTCAACCTGTATCGGACTCTCTGTGCAGCACAGTTGAGCAATGCTAGATATGAGCAACTAAATGCCACAACCAAGGTAGCTTTAGAACACATTTCTTCTGCCGTCGATCGCGCAGATGTTCATGTTTTTCAAATCACTCAATATACCCTACAAGGCGAATGTAAGGAAGCAGTTCAAACAGGTCTAATCGGATTGCATGAGTTGGGGATTGAGATTAAAGGCAAGAATTTGACAGAATTAGTCCGTGAAGAGTTTGCTGCTGTTGCCGAAAGCTTAGAAAATCGCTCAATTTCCTCGCTTTTAACTTTACCAACAGTGAGTGATCCGGTGATTCAAGCAATGATTAGATTGCTAATTGCTGTAGATATACCAACTTACATTACGGCTAGTATTGAACTTTACTGCTTCGTCAGTTTAAGAGTAGTTCGTCTCTCCATTGAACATGGAAATATTGCTGAGTCTATTAAGGCTTATGCAAATTATGGTCTTCTCTTAGGCTTGATGCAAGGGCAATATCAACGAGGCTATGAGTTTGCAGATTTGGCAGTGCAGCTTAGCTACAAGCTAAACAGTAAATCCCAGCAGTGTAAGGCTGAGATGTTGTTTGGAGGCTTTATTCAAGTTTGGTCAAAGCCTCTAGCAGGGGCAGCTACAATCAATTACAAAGGTTTTTTGGCAAGCATGGAGTCGGGAGATGTACAGTTTGCAGCCTATAACTTAGTCGGTAACATTTTTAATCGCTTATTTCAAGGAGAAAATTTAACAACTGTTGCAGAAGACAACAAAAAATATCAACTGGTGGCGGAGCAGATTCAGGATGAGCTTGCGAAGGTAGCACTGGCTGGAGCTAAATTTTTCATCGCAAAACTTACTTTAGGGCAAGCGGCACAGGAACACGATCGCTCGCTCAGGGAGACAGAAAAAATAGTTCATCAGGGTGAAACCTCACAAATACAGTTCTCAATTTGTCTTTATTACATTCTCAGAATGCATCTTTCCTGTTTAACAGCAGATTTTGAGCAAGGTCGCTATTATCTCGTTGAAGCGGGAAAGATCCTAAATTCTATCGTAGGATTTACAATCTACAGTAGTTATTTCTATTATGGTTCTCTGATTCTACTCAACCTGTATCCTAGTCTATCTCAAGCAGAACAAAGGGATGCGCTGGAGCAGATTCGATCAAATCAGGAGCGCTTGAAAGCATGGTCAGATAGTTGTCCAGAAAACTTCTTACACAAGTTTTGTCTCGTTGAGGCAGAGAATGCGCGAGTCTTGGGTCAACTTTCTGTAGCAGAAAACTTGTATGAACAAGCCATTCAAGGAGCTAAGAACAACGAGTATCTGCAAGAAGAAGCATTGGCCTATGAATTAGCCGCCAAACACTACTTAGCGCGAGGTCTGGAAAAGTTTGCCCAGCTTTACATGAAGGAAGCTCACTATTGCTATGAACGATGGGGAGCAACAGCAAAGGCTAGAGATTTAGAAACTCGTTATCCTCAACTGTTTCCTCAGTCTTCTAACGTAGTTTCTACACAAGTTCGCACCACGACCGGAACCATTTCAAGTACCTCACATACTGCTCTCGATTTAGCGACGGTGATGAAAGCAACTCAAGCAATTTCGAGTGAAATTGAATTGGGGCGGTTGCTCCATTCTCTAATGCAGATCCTAATTGAGAACGCTGGTGCACAAACCGGATGCTTGATTTTAGAAAACTCAGGAGAATGGGTGATTGAGGCTGCTTGTGAACTGAATGAGGGTGAGCAAGTGTCTGCTACGCAAGTGTTGCAATCGATTCCAGTTGTAAACCGTTTGCCTGAATCAGTCATTCAGTATGTGATCCGAACTCATCAATCTGTGATTTTAAGTGATGCAACTCGTGAAGGGAATTTTATCAACGATCCATACATTCAACGCAACCACACTCAATCACTACTCTGTTTGCCACTGCTGAATCAAAGTAAATTGGTTGGTGTGTTGTACCTGGAAAACCAATTAGCGGCTGGAGCTTTCACACCAGAACGATTCTCCGAAGGAGACGCTACGCGATCGCAGGTTTTGCATCTGTTATCAACCCAAGCAGCCATTTCAATCGAAAATGCCAAACTCTACTCAAAGCTAAGCGATAGCAAAAATCAGCTCAATCAATTTCTAGAAGCGGTTCCAGTAGGAATTGGGGTCTTGGATACGGGGGGTCGCCCTTACTATGTCAATCAACAAGGCATTGAGCTATTAGGCAAAGGCGTTGATCCTACCGTAACACCCGATCAGCTGGCAGAGGTTTATCAAATTTATCGGGCTGGGACGGATCAAAACTGTGCATCTGAGATGATGCCAATCGTCCGAGCGTTAAGGGGCGAACGGACAAGAACCGATGATTTAGAGATTCACCAAGGCGAGACGATTATTCCTATTGAGGCATGGGGAACTCCAGTCTTTGACGAACATAAGAACGTGGCTTACGCGATCGTGGCTTTTCAAGACATCACGGAGCGGAAACGATCGGAAAAACTGTTAGCTGATTACAACCGTGCCCTAGAGCAACAGGTAGCAGAACGAACGGCAGCTTTACAGCAAAGCGAAGCAGAACTGCGTGCGCTCTTTTCAGCCATGCCCGATCCGCTCTTGGTGGTGGATGCAGAAGGAAATATTTTGAGAGCAATCCTTTTAGAGAAGTTACATCAGCCGATCAATGAACAGGTGGGCCGAACATTATACGAAATCTTTGAGCGATCGCAAGCCGATATATTTCTTGACTATATTCGGCAAGCATTGCTCACTCAGCAACCTCTGACAGTAGAGTATAGTTTGGTGATGGAAAGACGAGAAACCTGGTTTGCAACTCGTATTTCTCCCATTTCAGACCATGCTGTGATTTGGCTAGCAAGAGATATCACCGATCGCAAACGTGCTGAAGCAGCCTCTATTCTAGAAGAGCGCAACCACATGGCACGGGAAATCCACGACACTTTAGCACAGGCATTTACAGGTATTATCATTCATACTCGATCTGCCTCCGATGAGGTAACGATGGATGCAGAAAAAGCGCAAACTCTCCTCACTCAGATCCTCGACTTAGCTCGTTCTGGACTTGCGGAGGCACGTCGTTCAGTAGAGACACTACACCGCCCATACCTTTTAGAGAGCAGCAACCTACAGGATGCCTTAAACCGTCTTACTGCTCAATTGGACTCCTCGATCGCAACCCAAATCGTCTACGAAGTCATTGGTACAGCCTATCCCTTACCCTGTGATTTGGAAAATAATCTGTTTCGGATTGGGCAGGAAGCTTTGACAAATGCAATCAAATATGCCGAAGCGCATGAAATCCGAATTGAACTGGTCTATGAAACGACCCAATGCATCTTACGAATAAAAGACAATGGGCAGGGATTTGATATAGAAAACCAGGCGATGAGAAATGGCTTTGGTCTACTGGGGATGGCACAACGGGCTGAACGCATTAAAGCTGAACTAAAGATTCAAAGCCACTTAGGGCAAGGGACGGAGATCGTGGTATCTATTGATCGGGAGTAAGTCAGCATGAATCAGCCCAGCCGCATTCGCGTTCTTGTTGTAGACGATCATCCCGTTGTTCGCCAGGGTTTGATCGGGATGTTAGAGAAGGCTCCAGATATCTTCATTGTTGGTCAGGGGCGAAATGGGCATGAGGCGATTGAAGTGTTTCAGCACGAGAAGCCTGATGTGACTTTGATGGATTTACGGATGCCTGAGATGGGAGGCGTTGAGGCGATTACAGTGATTTGCAGTGAGTTTCCTAACGCCCGGATTATTGTGCTGACCACGTATGACACTGATGAAGAGATTTATCGAGGATTGCGAGCAGGAGCAAAGGGATATTTACTGAAGGACTCTGAGCCAGAAGAACTATTAACAGCAATTCGGACAGTGATCAGGGGGCAACAGTACATTCCCCTCAATGTGGCTGCTAAGCTAGCCCAGCGGATGACTGCCCCAGAACTGAGCGATCGTGAGCTAGAAGTTCTCCAGTTAGTCGGGCAGGGGATGAGCAACCAGGAAATTAGCACGGCTCTAAATATTAGTGAAAGTACAGTGAAGACTCATATCAACCGAATTTTAAGCAAGCTAGACGTCAAAGATCGCACCCGAGCAGCGATTATTGCGTTGAAACGCGGAATTGCTAACTTATAGAAACAAAGATGGTTTTCTGCCTGGATTAACAATCGTCGCCAGTCATCACTGTAGAGCGAAGGATATCGGTTTACGAAGCAAACAATTAAACCTAAGTTTGATCCAAACCCCAACTTAAGTTCGGTTCGTTCTACTTCCTCAAGTTGATCAAAATACAGACCATAAATTGACTACAATCCTAAGCAAGCCTCATACACTAAACCCACACAAACGATTATGGGGTTGAAGGGAAAAGATTTCAGAGTACACGCGATGAATCTTTTTTCCTCAAAGATTTAGAATGAGCGATATTATTTCTGACGACGCCCTTAGCGATTATCTAACGGAGATACAGAGTGAACGCAATCAATTAGTTGTACCCCCTTCTGAGCAAGACCATCGACAGGGAGAGTTGAATGCCCGCGTTGTGCTTGTTGAGTATGGGGATTATCAATGTCCTCAATGCGGTGAACTTTATACCTCAATTCAGGCGATTCAACGCCAGTTTGAGGCGACCTTGTTTAGAAGAGGTTCTTTATGCTTTATATTCCGACATTTTCCTCAACCTCAAATCCATCCTCAAGCTCAAAAGGCAGCAGCAGCGGCAGAAGCAGCAGCAGCACAGGGGCAGTTTTGGCAGATGCACGAGATGTTATTGAAGCATCAGCA
Source organism: Trichocoleus sp. FACHB-262 (assembly GCF_014696035.1). Lineage (NCBI taxonomy): Bacteria > Bacillati > Cyanobacteriota > Cyanophyceae > Leptolyngbyales > Trichocoleusaceae > Trichocoleus > Trichocoleus sp. FACHB-262. Next base: position 8,172 of record NZ_JACJPK010000028.1, read on the forward strand.
AGAGCTGGGAGATGGGGATTTAGCAGAATACGCTGACAATTTGGGACTTGATGTGACTCAGTTTATTCGAGACATTGCCCGGAAAGTGTACCTTGATCACATCGATCAAGACATTGCCAGCGGAATAGAGAGCGGGGTGGTTAGCATTCCAGCTTTATTTATCAACGGTGTGCGTTATGGAAACGATTTAGAGCTTGAGCCACTACTCGTTGCGTTGGCGCAGCCCGTGCGGTAGCACGTTCGCTGAAGCTTTCCACGACTAGTAGTTTCGATAATCAACTGCATCAGTGCGGCTCTTATCATGATTTCCTTACCCAATATGTTCCTCAAGCAAGCTGTAGCTCGAGTTTCTAGAACGGTACCATTGCAGACGGTTTTGATTGTGCCGTTTATGCTGCAAACGTTTGTGACGGTTGGCTTAGTAGGGTATTTTTCCTTCAGAAATAGGCAGGAAGCCATCAACGATCTCGCCAGTCAACTGCGACGCGAACTGACGAACCGGATCGAAGGCAAACTACAAACCTATACCGAGATACCCCATAACATCAATCGGCTTAATGCCAGTACCTTCGCTCAGGGAAAAATTGTCCCTAGTGCAGTCAAAGGTGAGTTTCCCCTCTGGCAGCAAATTCAGATTTATCCAATGGTGAGTGATATCTACTGTGGCGATCGCACCGGTTCTCTTCTAGGGGTGCGACGTAGCCCTGCCGATCGGTCCATTGAACTGCGATCGAGTAACGTTACTACAGATCATAAACTCTACGGCTACAGTCTTGATCGCAACGGTCAGGGAGATCAGTTAGTCAGTCAAGGCAACAAACCCTTTGATGCACGGCTTCGTCCCTGGTTCAAAGCAGCGGTGACGGCAGGCGAACCCGTTTGGAGTGGAATCTATGCCGACTTTGCCAGCCAATTGCCAACGATCACTGCCAGTACGCCTGTCTATAGCACTACTGATCGATCGCTGTTGGGAGTCTGTGCCACCGATGTATTTCTGCCGAATGAGATGAGTCGTTTTTTGGCGAGCCTGCAAATCGGCAAGACAGGCATCGCCTTTATTTTAGAGCGCTCAGGACAACTGGTTGCCACCTCCACCGGAGAGGCGGTTATCAGTAGTGGAGCGGTGGCAAATCGATTGTCCGCAGTTGAGAGCCGTAACCCTACCGTACGAGCGACTGCTGCCTATTTGCGCGAACATTTCAGCAATTTGTGGCAGATCCAAACTGCGGAACAGCTTGATTTTGATTTCGATGGCAGGCGGCAGTTAATTCAGGTAATGCCATTCAAAGATACTCGTGGGCTGGATTGGCTGATTGTTACGGTATTGCCTGAATCCGATTTCATGGCAAAGATTAATCAGAGCATTCAGACGACGATTCTGCTTTGTATTGCGGCTTTGCTGCTTAGCATTGTGATCTGCATTTTGATTGCCCGCTGGATCACTAAACCGATCGTTAGCGTCAGTCAATCGGCAAAAGCGCTAGCAGACGGGGAATGGAATCAGACGGTAGAAATTGAGCGATCGGGCGATTTGGGCGAACTGGCTCGATCGTTCAACCAGATGGCACACCAGCTTCAAATCGCATTTGCCAAAATGCAGTCTTTAAACCAGACCCTTGCCCAAAGTGAAACCCGCCTCCAGAAAATTTTGGAGTCGGTTCCGGTAGGAATCACGGTTCTGGACGCAACGGGTCGCCCTTATTACGCAAATCAGAAGGCAATCCAACTCTTGGGCAAAGGTGTACTGCCATCTATTACCCCAGAGCAAATTGTCGAGGTCTATCAACTTTATGTGGCAGGAACCGATCGCCCTTACCCAACTGAACAACTGATGATGATACGAGCACTAAACGGTGAACAGGGCAGGGTGGATGATATCGAAATTCACCAGGGGAATCGGATTATTCCGATTGAAAGTTGGGGGACTCCAATTTTTGATGAGTCTGGCAACATTTTGTATGCGATCGCCGCCTTTCAAGACATCACCGACCGCAAGCAAGCAGAGAAGCTTTTAGCCGAATATAGCCAGACCTTAGAACAGCAAGTCACTGAGCGAACGTTGCTGCTTTCTCAAGAGATTGAAGAGCGTCAACGAGTGGAAAGCGCTCTGCGATACAGTGAAGAGCAACGCAGGCTGACAATGGACTTGACCCATATCGGCAGTTGGAACTGGAATATTTTGGAGAATACAACCGAGTGGAATGATAACCACGCTCGATTGCTGGGGTTAGTTTCTAACGAAGTGGAGAGTAGCTATCAAGTATGGCGCGATCGGGTTCACCCAGAGGATGTTGAGCGAGTCGAGCAAGCAGTTGCGCTCGCACTGGCAACACATACCGATTTTGAAGCTGAATATCGCGTGCTCTATCCAGATGGAAGTGTTCACTGGCTAGTTGGCCGGGGTCGAGGCATTTACAACGGAGCAGGACAACCTGTACGAATGTTGGGAGTGATTTTGGATGTTAGCGAACAGCGAGACGCTGCACTACGTGAACGCAAACGTGCTGAAGCAGCGTCAATTTTAGAAGAACGTAACCGCATGGCACGCGAGATTCACGACACGCTAGCGCAAGCCTTTACAGGTGTTCTGGTTCACATGGGAACCGTTTCTCAGTTAGTGACCATTAAACCAGAAGCCATACAAACTCATATTGATATCGTGCGTGAGCTAGCTCGTAACGGACTGATAGAGGCTCGACGTTCCGTTGCAGCACTGCGTCCTCAGTTACTAGAAGATGGCAACCTCTGGACAGCGCTGGAGCAATTTGTTGCCACGATGCAATCCTCAACAGAGGCCCGCCTGACTTATGAGGTGATCGGCACGCCCTATACGTTGCCCCCTGACGCTGAGAATAACCTCTTGAGAATTGGACAGGAAGCGTTCACCAATGCAGTCAAGTATGCTCACGCGAACGAAATCCGGATTGAATTAGTTTATGAACCCGTCTCGTGCTATTTACGCATTAAAGACAATGGACGCGGGTTTGAAGTTAGTCCTACCACTATCAGTCGAGGATTTGGTTTATCGGGTATGACCGAACGAGCAGAACACATTGGCGCACTGCTCTCGATTGAGAGCCAATTGGGGCAGGGAACAACAGTGATCGTATCTGTACAGCGGGAGTCAGCAACATGAGTCAGCCTACAGCTATTCGCGTTTTAATTATTGATGACCACGCAATTGTGCGACAAGGACTGGTTGCAATGATTGACAATCAACCAGATATGACGTTGGTGGGTCAAGCGGGCAATGGACAGGAAGCGATCGACCAATATCGCCAGCTACAGCCTGATGTCACCTTAATGGACTTACGGATGCCGCAGGTGAGTGGTGTGGATGCAACGATGGCAATTTGTGCTGAGTTTGCCCACGCACACATTATTATCCTGACAACCTACGATGGGGATGAAGATATCTATCGAGGATTACGCGCCGGAGCCAAGGGCTATCTGCTCAAGGATGCCGAACCTGAGGAACTCCTCAGTGCCATTCATGTTGTTCATAGGGGTCAGCAATACATTCCCGCTCACGTTGGCGCTAAACTAGCGCAGCGGATAAACCATCGAGAGTTGAGCGATCGCGAACTAGAAGTCCTTCAATTGGTAGCTCAGGGGATGAGCAATCTGCAAATCAGCGCTGCCTTAAATATTGCTGAAAGCACTGTTAAATCGAACATCAACCACATCTTGAGCAAACTGGGAGCGAAAGACCGCACACAAGCGACCATTATTGCTCTGAAGCGAGGAATCGCTAGCTTGTAGCTTAGTTATGTGAACTTGAAATGGGTGATAAACCTAAACTTAAGGTGGGTGTTATGCCAGCACCTGAGGTTGCTCAAATAGCGATCATCTTGTGGTTCAAAACATAAACCCTGAATTGGCGACAGATTTGAGGTTGCCTTTTACATTAAGAACATACAAACAAATTCGAATCTGAATCTGCGAACAAGAACCTGACAACAGCTTGGTTGTTTGCTATTCCATTTTTCATCCATCTCAACAAGAGCTGAGGAGATCGACATGACAACAACGATCGATTCCAATTTTGCTGCCTGCGAAGCGCTGCGCCTGCTTGGTCCCGATCCCGAGAACTGGGTACCCGATCGCCCTGGTATTGATCACAATGTCACGATAATCGGTGGCAGCGGCAGCGGTAGCACCTTTGTATTTGCACTACGGCGTGCTGGAATCGGGCGCGTGACGGAGATCGATGCAGCAGATGACGAAGCTCATGCAGGGGTGTGGTTGACGCGAGCACGGATGAGAACGCTCCGCACGCCAAAGAATCTGCCTGGTCCAGAACTAGGAATCCCAGAATTGTCCTTCCAAGCCTGGTACGAAGCTCGACACGGTGCGGCAGCCTATGCGGAGATCGATCGCATTGAGCGGGTGGATTGGGCTGAGTACCTCAGTTGGTATCGGCATTTTCTCGGTATCCAGGTTCGTTACCAAACGAAGTTGGTGCGGATAGAGCCAGCCACAGGTTTCTTCCGTCTACACTTTGAGGTAAACGGTGTCCCGCAGGTGGAGACTACGCGCAAAATTATCTTCGCCAATGGCGTGGCTGGCACTGGTGGTCCATACATACCTCCAGTATTGGCTGACTTACCCCGCACGCTGTACGCCCATACCGTCGATGCCATTGATTTTGAAGCACTGCGCGGCAAAACTGTGGCAGTGCTAGGTGCGGCGGCTTCAGCTTTCGATGCAGCAGGAGTGGCGCTGGAATCAGGCGCTAAGGCAGTACACCTATTTGTACGGCGATCGGCGATCGCATCTCTGTCATTACTCCGGGTACGAGATTACCCTGGCGCTTACGACAACTATCCCCAACTACCCGATTCAGCCCGCTGGTTACAGGCTTGGCGCTTTCATCAAGCAGGCACCGCACCACCACCAAAGTCGATTGAGCGAGCGATCGCATTCCCAAACTTTCACATCCACCTATCTGCACCTTGGAAATCGGCACGGAAAATGGGTGATGCGGAAGCCGCCGCCAAGGGCGAACGCATTGCCATCCAGGTGAACGATGATGTTTTCGAGTTTGATTTTGCGATCGCTGGCACGGGTTACTTCGTTGACCCAACACAGCGTCCCGAACTAGCCGACTTCGCTCAGCATATTGCCCTCTGGCGCGATCGCTACGAGCCACCAGAAGACTTGCGCGACGACAATCTGGGGATGCACCCTTACCTTGGTAACGCCCACGAATACCAAGAGAAAGTACTTGGCACTGCCCCTTACCTGAAAGACATTCACGTCTTTAATCCGGCTGGTTTAGTTAGCTTCGGTTTGCCAGTGGGTGACATTCACAGCATCCGCCGTGACGTACCTGCAATCGTATCGCGCATCAGTCACGACTTGTTCTTTAAGGACTGGGCGCATCATGAGGCAAGGATCACAGGCGATATTGCCCCCGATTTCGAGAACTCGCTCTATGCGGCTGCGGTGTGGAAACAACCATCGGAGCAGCAATCCGCTAGGTCAACAGCTTTTTCACCAGTAACAAATCGTTCTGACTGAGAAAAGATGTCAGTAGAAAGTGATTGCCATTCCACAATCACTGCTGATCAAACATCACTGTTAAATCAACTCACTTGACAGTGTTATTTCAACAAATTGTTTACTACTTATCAAAGGAGAATATCATGGTTGCTCAAGTAAACTCACCAACAGCAAAGATTTTGGAAGTTGCAGATGATCCACGTCTTTCCAGGGAGGTAAAGGCATTTTTGAAGGAGCTAAATTCAGGAGGTGTGCCTCTAGAGACATTACCTCCATCCGAAGCACGTCAAGTACTCGTGGATGCACAGGCTTCTGTTCCAGTCGATCTTTCCGGCATTGAAGAGTCTGAGAAGACGATTACTGCTGATGGTTACACGATTACACTCAATATCGTGCGACCTGAAGGGGTCGAAGGCATATTGCCTGTTTTCATCTTTATTCATGGCGGCGGTTGGGTATTGGGCGATTACCCAACGCACAAGCACATGGTTCGCAATCTCGTTGTGCTTTCTGGGTTTGCGGGTGTCTTTGTCAACTACACGCGCACGCCAGATGCTCAGTATCCACAAGCAATTAATGAGATCTATGCTGCCACTAAATGGGTCGCTGAGCACGGGGAAGAAATTGGAGTTGATGGTAAAAACCTGGCAGTTGTCGGCAACAGTGTTGGCGGAAATATGACAGCAGTAACTGCTTTGCAGTCGAAAGCAAAAGGAGGACCACACATCAAGTTGCAAATTATGATGTGGCCGATTGTAGACGCTAGTTTTGAAACGGATTCTTATCATCAATTTGGTGACAAACGTTTCTTAACTACACCAGGGATGAAGTGGATGTATGACATGTACATCCCTGACACAGAAAAGCGCAAGGATATCTATGCCTCTCCCCTACAGGCGACGGTTGAGCAACTGAAAGGCTTGCCTCCAGCGTTAATTCAGGTGGCAGAGAGTGATATTTTGCGTGATGGTGGCGAGGCTTATGGACGCAAGCTCGATGAGGCTGGAGTGACAGTGACAACCGTGCGTTACAACGGCATGATTCATGATTTTGGGCTGCTGACTGGTTTAGCCGAGGTTCCGGCAGTTCGTTCTCTGTTTGTTCAGGCTGCTGCTGAATTGAAGAAACACCTGCAATAAGAGGATACGGAGACGCGGGGACACGGAGAAGTTTCATTCAATTTCGCGTCACCGCGTTTCCCATTCCGCGTTCCTCTTCCTCTCTCAAATACCTATCAATAATGATCAATTACACCCCAAGCGCCAAGGACATCATCGGCTCATCTCCGCTGATCGCGATCGAAAACGAAGCACCACCCAAGCTAATTGTCGATCCGCCACTTCCCGAACCGCTGGCCCAGGGACGTGTCTTCATTCAGTATCGAACGGAGAATTTGCGCGTGTTGCTCGTGTTCGGCAAAGGTGCGCTCGATGTATCGCCTCGTATCGGACATATCCACATCACCGTTGATGGCGCGCCGTGGCACTTTGTCGATGCCAGTGGTGAAACAATCATTCTAGTTGGTCTGGAACCTGGTTTACACAAGGTGCTGATCGAACTAGCAGATCCTACGCACAAAGTGATTACCAGCGAAACAGTGACGTTCACAGTGCCCGATCTTAAGCGATGAATCAGGTCGGTGAAACGATGCGATCGACACTTCGCAGCGCTGAATGTAAAGCACATGCTTCGCGAACATTATCGCAACCCACATCCGTCAATTTCTCACGTCACGGTTGCAATCTATCCAACGAAATAACTCAGAGGAAATTACAACATGAATATGCCTACCTTCAGAAACGGCATTCGCCTGGTTCTGATTATCATCCTCTTTTTAGGAACTATTACAATCACCTCTCTGGGAGCCATCATGAATACTGCTAGTGCACAAGACAATAAACCCACGATCGTGTTTGTTCATGGCGCGTTCGCCGAGTCTTCCAGTTGGAATGGTGTATTGGCCAAACTGATTCCGAAAGGTTACCCAACGGTTGCTGTGGCTAATCCCCTACGTGGCGTTAAGAGTGATGCAGACTATGTTGCTAGCGTCCTTAAAGACATCAATGGTCCCATCGTGCTGGTTGCACATTCCTACGGAGGTTCGGTAACGACCAATGCGGTTAATGGGAACAACAATGTGAAAGCACTGGTCTACGTTGCTGGCTTTGCTCCTGACGAAGGCGAGACTGCCGCCGAACTCTCAGGACGTTATCCGGGCAGCACGCTCACGCCGACCCTCGCACCGCCGGTTGTCCTGCCCGATGGTGGCAAAGACCTATACATTCAGCAGAGCAAGTTTCATGCCCAATTTGCTGCGGATCTGCCCGCTAGTGACGCGGAACTGATGGCTAGTACCCAGCGTCCGATTGTGGAAGCCGCGTTTACTGAAGCCTCCGGTGCGCCTGCATGGAAATCTATCCCGTCCTGGTTTATTTATGGCGAACGGGACTTGAACATTCCAGCAGCGGTGCATGCTTTCATGGCGGAGCGAGCCAACTCAAAGGAAACCGTTGTTGTAAGTGGCTCATCTCATGTCGTGATGATTTCTCATTCGGATGCGGTCGCTGAGATCATCGAGCATGCTGCAACTGCGCCATAGCAAGGAAAAACTGATGAACATTAAAAATTGGCGGTGTTTCGCACCGGATGTTGGTGAAACGGTGAGCGGTTGAATCGTAGATACGCAGCAGATTCAACCAGCACGGCAATTGTGTCTGATGTAGCAAATTTTCTCTATGCCGATCGCAATAGATTTCACGATCTGTCTGCTCAGGATATACCGGATGCTGAGGTGCAGCTCATGGCAGTCATCTAAAAGCCAATTGCTAGCACAGCTTTTGACCAATCTATGAATGAAACCGCCTGAAAAACCATTCTTTCTTGGTACCTCGTAACTCAAGCCGAGCGGGCTATTAATCCTGACCTCCAGCGATTTATGGCTCGATAGATGGGGGCTAAAACAATTGAAGTCAACTCTAGTCACGTTTCCCTGTTTCTCATCCCAATGAGCTTGCCAAACTGATTGAAACAGCGGCAGCGTGATCTCTGTTCCTGATCTTTGGTACGAATAGCACGCTCAAAACCAATTATTCTTTGCAAGGCTAATGATCATGAAAAAGTTAGAAGGAAAAGTTGCGCTTATCACCGGCGGCACCAGCGGCATCGGGCTCGCTACTGCTAAGGCCTTTATTGCCGAAGGAGCCTATGTCTTTATCACAGGCCGCCGCCAGCGTGAACTAGATGATGCTGTAGATGCGCTTGGTGAAAATGTTGTGGGGGTGCAGAGCGACGTCTCTAATATGGCAGACCTCGATCGCTTGTTCACTACAATCAAGCAAAAGCAAGGTCGATTGGATGTGGTCTTCGCCAATGCAGGGGGAGGAGAGATCGTCCCGCTCGGCTCAATTACTGAAGAACACTTTGACAAAACGTTCAACACCAACGTCAAAGGTCTGTTATTTACTGTGCAGAAAGCTCTGCCTCTAATGCCAGAGGGAACTTCAATCATTCTGAATGCCTCAACGGCTTCGGTCAAAGGCACGCCAGCCTTCAGCGTGTACAGCGCGACCAAAGCGGCGGTGCGATCGTTTGCCCGCAATTGGACACTCGACCTCAAGGATCGCAAGATTCGGGTGAATGCCCTTAGCCCCGGCGTGGTGCTGACGCCAGGCTACGAGCTGCTTGGGCTGAATGAGCAGCAGATAAAGGAATTTGTGGACAGCCAGGCCATCAGCATCCCCATCGGGCGAGTTGGCACACCGGATGAGATTGCCAAAGCTGTGGTTTTTCTTGCTTCGGACGATAGCAGCTTTGTCAACGGCATTGAGTTATTTGTTGATGGCGGGATGGCACAGATTTAAAGGCATTTAGTGGCGATCGCAAGGACAATCATGAATATCAACAAGACCGACACCGCAATCGTTGTGATTGATCCACAAAACGATGTTTTGAGTGAAACAGGAGTTTCTTGGGATTTAGTCGGGGATAGCGTCAAAGCAAACAAGACCGTTGAGAACATTGAGCACATCTTTAAAGCCGCAAAGCGGAACGACTTTGAAGTTTTCATCTCTCCCCACTACTACTACCCCACCGACCACGGCTGGAAATTTGCCGGCAATCTGGAGCAGATGATGCTTGAGGTTAAGGAATTTGCTCGCACTGGTTCCCTAAGCCTCGACGGATTTGTGGGTTCTGGTGCCGATTGGCCCGAACGCTATAAGCCCTTTATTGAAGACGGCAAAACCATCGTCGTCAATCCTCATAAAGTCTATGGGCCACAGAACAACGACTTGGTTTTGCAACTACGTAAGCGCAACATGAGCAAGGTTATTTTACTCGGCATGCTCGCCAATCTTTGCGTTGAAGCTCATCTGCGCGAGTTGCTAGAGCAAGGATTTGAAGTCCTTGTCGTTAAGGATGCGACGGCTGCTCCGCAGCATCCAGAGCTAGGTGATGGCTATAAGGCCGCGTTGATCAACTTTGGCTATCTTGCTAACGCTGTTTTGTCTACAGACGACGTTGTCAAAGCAATGGCGTAATTAAGGTATCAAGGTATTCCTCCAAGCCATTCACCTAAGGAGTAACCCTATTACTATGAGCGCAATAAACGGTATCATCAATCAGATCAGCCCGTATCCGGTTACTGAAACCATCGATCGCTTGGTCTCCGTTTTACAGGCAAAAGAGATCACTATCTTTGCCCGCATTGATCAAAGGTTGGAAGCTGAAAAGGTTGGGTTAAACTTGCACCCAACACAGTTATTGCTGTTTGGTAACCCGAAAGCTGGGACGCTATTGATGGTAGCAGAACCTGCGATCGCCCTGGATTTACCCCTGAAAATACTGGCGTGGGAAGCGGCTGACAGCCAAGTTTGGGTAAGTTACAACGATCCCAATTATTTGAAGCAGCGGTTCTCTCTCGGATGAATGGGTCAAAAACATTGCGGTTATCGCACCTTTGATTGAACAAATGTTGGCTTAGAACAGCGACCCATGCCATCTCTCAATCATTCAAATCCAAACATCGCGATTACGATCGCTAGTTTCTCGCAGAACGTTTGGTGGATACATCCTTGGTACGAAGCTAACCATGCCGACCCTCAAAAATCAATCGCTCTATAGTTCTAAAGCCCTACGAAGACTCCAACGCCTAGTTCAACTTAGCGATACTCCTCTAGTGCGAACCCTTACCACTGCTTTGATTCACCAGCAGCTATGAATTATGGGAGCTTTATTTAGGGTAACGCTGATCTTTACCGTCCAAAACCCTGCTTCCTGGCTGACAATCAAGCAACTGGAGTTTAGACTAAGCAGAGCAGCAAGCAGATAAGAAAGAGCAGCCAGATCAATAAACTGACTGCTCCTGGCATTCTGAGAAAAGCACTACCAATTCTCAGATGCCGATATGAATGCTGACAAATTGAAGGCATTTCGTCAAACTGCCTACCAGTGTTTAGGACGATCCCATGACGCGATGTTTGAACTGGGGGATGCAGTCTTGGGCGTTGCACAAAGAGCGAATGATTTAGACAGGAACCAGTACTTTCCAATGTCTCAGATAGTAGGTCAATAAGCAAATAGAGGCTTCCAGCATCTCTTGTGACTTGGAATAAC
>NZ_JACJPK010000029.1:0-21819 GCF_014696035.1 Trichocoleus sp. FACHB-262
CAACCACCACATTGTCCGGAACTTAACCCCATTGAACAAGTGTGGCAATATCTCAAGCGGCGATTGCGTTGGAGTCTTCCTGCCACCCTGGAGCAGTTGCGTCAGCAGTTGAAAGAACGACTGGAAGCACTCACTCCAGAAGGGGTGGCCTCGATTACAGGACGAGACTCGATTCTCTCAGCTCTATCTGTAGCCGGGTTTTAGAGAATTGGTATAACACGCGATCGCGAACAAATTCAAAGTTCAAAATAGATCTGACAATGCGTAGCTCGATAGTTAAATCTCAGTCAGTGACCAACTGATGGTCGCTCACCCGACCTTGAGCGTTAAGCCGGATTATCAACCATTCAGAGTCGATGCTCATCAGTCCTCGCTCTGGCCCCAGCCAGTAGACTAGATCATAGTCCTGGAAGTAATCTGTCGTGTCAGGCTGCCCCAGAAGAGCAATGACTTCAAAACGGCTCTTGCCTGCCAATGTATGCCGCTTAAGCAGATCATCAACCATGCACCCGCGCACAGCAGCGGGAGAGTGGGATTGTGAACGCTCTTGCCAGTCGGCGGACTCAAATCGTTTACTTTCGCAACGATCCAAGGGCAGCGGAAGCAATATTTGGCGCAGAGTCCGCAACCCAAAATATCCTGCCATGAGCAAGCATACAAAGATAAAACTGCTCACTAGTACTCGAGGGGTGGACAGTTTAACTGTTGGGATACGATTGACCATGTGAATCTAACATCAACAGGTATAAGTTTGAAAATAAGCTTCATCGTTGACCAGAAACGTGATCGCCGTTGACACGGGTTGATTTTCTACATATCCCACTGTACCGAATACCGTCTCTTGCCAAAATTGATCAAGTTCTAAAATTTCGCGAAAAGGTGCAGGAGGAAGATTAGAACTAATCGCATTGATGTCAGCGACAGTTTGTCTCATCTCCAAGTTATTCACACTGACACAGTTTAATTGCGAGTGATGTGTTGTCGGAAGCAGTTGGTCAGTAGCCATACCAGTCATCCTGGATAAGGAAACAAGTTCCTGTCGAGCAAAAACTTCATCGAGCTGAGGACTCAGAAACTCTGGTATCGAGTCTTCAGCAACTATCATCCACCAGGGTTGATTACGCTTTTTAGCATAATCAACAGCCACCTTTATTTTTGTTTCTAACTCAGCCTCGTCACGGACAGGTTTAGTCAGAAAGACAGCATTAATAAAGAAATTCTCTGTACCTCTCCAGGTGATGACTAATTCATTCGCTTCTAAAACTTTTCCTTGAGGACATACGCTGGCAAAGTAATTCCAAGCATTAATAAATTGTTGATTTGATGCAAAAGTCTCTGACGTTAACATGACTCATAGCTCCTTATCGCTAATTTACTTACTCCCTTCCCACTGAAAGATTGGGTAAGATTTTAAGGATTACAGCTAGCTTCTAGAAGATTTAAGTTACCCAATCTTATGCCGGGAAGGAGTAAGCTGAACCAGGTTTTCTTCAGTCAAAGTATGATTGATAGAAACAGCAGCGAGCGTCCCACTCGCGACTGCTACGGCGATTTGTGAATAAGGGCTAGACACATCGCCCACCGCATAGAGTCCAGGAATCGAGGTTTGCTTATTCTCATCCACTTGTACAATGTCATTGCTGCCAAATTTACAACCTAACTTTGCGGCTAGAGGGCTGTGCTGATACGATGGAGGGCGCAGCAATATACCGTGACGGGGCAGCACTTCATTGTTCGTAAAGACGATTCTTGTTAATTTGTCGTCTTGATATTCGAGTCGAGCAATTTTTTCTTCGCGCAGCTGAACTCCCCAGTTTGATAACTGCTGTCGTTGCTCATGCGTTAATTCGGCAGGACCATCTGAACAGAGCACTAAATCGCGGCTCCAGCTACTCAGCTTGAATGTCATTTCAAGTCCTACCTCACCTTTGCCATAAATTGCTAAAGGTTGATTCCGCACTTCCCAACCATGACAGTAAGGACAGTGGAAAATGCTGCTACCCCAGAGTTCTGCGAATCCCTCAATTGCCGGAAGTGAATCTTTCATACCCGTGGCTAACAGGAGTTTGCGACCGACAAACTGGCTGCCATCACTCAGGGTGACTTGAAAGCGATCGCCTATTTTTTGAGCATCGACCACTTCACCGACCTGAATTTTAACACCATCATAAGGATGCAATTGCTCTCGTCCAATTTGCAACAGTTCCGTAGGTGAAATTCCATCTCTAGAAAAGAAACCATGAGCATCCTGAGCCACTTGATTACGTGGCTTTCCAGCATCACAGACTAAGACCCGTTTGCAGGCTCGTCCGAGCATCAGGGCAGCAGTCAAACCGGCTGGGCCGCCACCGACGATGATGACATCAAAAACATCAGTCCGTGAGTTAACGTTCATAGCTTGTTCTAATGTTGTTGGCATTGAGTTGACAGTAAGAGAAAATTGAAACCTACCATCGAGTGGGTTAGGCGATCGCAACCGCAGGGAGCCAACGCTACAGGGGGCAATCAGCGTGGAACCGATTGTCATGGCATGGTTGGTTACGACGCCATGACAACATAGTTTCTAGCCTGAAATACCCCCCAGCATGGCGATCAATCCGCTGGCAGCAACTACTGTGATCGCGCCCCATTTGATAGGTGGGTTGCGATCGAGCCAATCCGTGAAGCTGGGGACGCTCAACTTGCCAAAGTCGCCCTCTACGGTGTCGTAACCAGAGATTGGGGCATATAGGTTGTCGGGCGCATCTGCCGATTTTGGCTCACCTGTCAGTTGAGCGGTAAAGCCAACCTGGAGAAATAAGCGATCGACAATCGACGGGGCAATGCGTTGCAGCATCTCTAAGATTCGCCCCATGTCACCCACAACAAAGTCACGAGTAGGGTGCTCAGCGGCATATAAAATGGCATCGGCAACGGTGCTGGGTTTGTTGTAAGGCGGTAATCCAGCAGGCGCGACTCCCATCTTCGTCCGAATTTTGTTGAAAATGGGGGTATTTGTGATGGCGGGCATCACATTAGTGACGCTGATCGGCTGTTTCTGGTACTGCAATTCAATTCTCATGGAATCTAAAAAGCCTGCTACGCCGTGCTTGGAAGCTGCATAGGGACTTTGTAATGGAAACGGAACTCTTGCTGCTAATGAGGAAACGTGAATGAGTGCGCCACCTCCCTCTTTTTTGAGGTGCGGTAGAGCCACCATTGCGCCATACGCCTGTCCATTCAGGTTGACATCAATGACTCTTCTAAATTCTTCCGGTGTGATTTGGTCAAACGGTGCAACGATGCTGGTTCCAGATAGATGTACCCAGGTATCCAGTCGTCCGTAAGTGGCAATGGTCTGATCGGCGATCGCTTTCACCTGTTCAAATTCGCTGACATCGGCAATGACGGCGATCGCGTCTCCACCCAACTGTTTGATCTCATCTACCAACGTTGCCAACCCAGACTCGCCACGAGCAGCAACAACAACCTTTGCCCCTTTTTTGGCAAACCGCAGAGCTGTCTCTCTGCCAATTCCACTAGAAGCGCCAACGATGGCGACTACTTGCTGACTGATCGGCTTTAATTTCATGGGTTCTACTCCTAAAATTGAATCTCTTTGAATACAGGTCCCACTGCTTGCGGTGAATCATTGCCAAGGCTTACACCGAGGTTCGTTTCTTTGAGAAAGATGTCTCACCGCAGCGTCCGACATCACTCCTTAAGGAACGATAAAAGGTCGTTGTTGAGTTGCTCTTTGTGCGTGTCGGTTAACCCGTGGGGTGCGTCTGGATAGATCTTCAGGGTGGAATGCTTCACCAGTTTGGCGGCGGCGATCGCAGCGGCACCGATTGGCACGATCTGGTCATCATCACCATGAATGATGAGTGTGGGGACATCAAACTTTTTGAGGTCTTCGGTGAAATCAGTTTCAGAAAAGGCTTTGATACTGTCGAAAGCGTTCTTGTGTCCCGCCTGCATTCCCTGCAACCAAAACCAGTCAATCATGCCCTGAGAAATCTTGGCACCTGGACGGTTGAAGCCGAAAAATGGGCCGCTAGCGAGATCTTTGTAGAGCTGCGATCGGTCAGCCAGAGAGCCAGCGCGAAGCCCGTCGAACACTTCGAACGGCAGTCCATCAGGATTATTCTCTGTCTTCAGCATCAGCGGCGGTACAGCCGAGATCAGTGCGGCTTTGGCAACTCGGGCTGTGCCGTAGCGACCGATATAGCGGGCAACTTCACCGCCACCTGTAGAGAAACCAATTAAGGTAGCTCCGCTCAGGTCTAGAGTTTCAATCAGCGTCGCGAGGTCATCAGCATAGGTATCCATTTCGTTTCCGTTCCAGGGTTGGCTCGATCGCCCATGTCCCCGACGATCATGAGCGATGGCCCGAAATCCGTGATCTGCTAGAAACAACATTTGAGCTTCCCAACTATCAGAATTCAGAGGCCACCCGTGGCTGAAGACAACGGGTTGTCCTACACCCCAATCTTTGTAGTAAATCTGTGTGCCATCTTGCGTTGTGATTGTGCTCATGGGATTTCTCCTGAATTGGTATGGGTTGGGTTTAAGGGAACAAAGGCACTGACTCGACATTCACCTCGTTGTTCTCATTCTTCAACAAACATTTCATTGAGACCACGCAAGTTCCTTGAGTTAAAGCTGCAACTTTTTACGGTATCTTTTGGCTAGGAAAGATAGGGAAGTGAGTTCTCCCCGATCTCCCTCACCTCCCTTATTACTTGGTGCGCTCGACTTTCCTTGAAAAGTCAGCCTCTAGATGGTTTGAGGCTCCTGATAGCGTACAGCCGTTCCACTCACGGCAACCATCAACATACTGCTTCCACCGCCGGAATCAATTGTTTCGTAGTCCAACGCGATCGCAATCACAGCGTTTGCACCTAAGGTTTTTGCTTGGTCAGTCAGCTCTTGCAGGGCAATCTCTTTAGCTTCTCTAAGAGATTTCTCATAACTCGCTGAGCGCCCACCTACCATGTCACGCATTCCTGCAAGAAAGTCTTTGAAAATATTTGCACCCAAGATAGTTTCGCTACTGACTATCCCGTAGTGGTCAACAATCTTTTTGCCTTCAATCGTACCTGCTGTAGTCAAAATCATTGTTTCAATCTCCTTAAAAAGCGATACTTTCAAAGTATGTTGGGGATGAGGGAGCCACCTTCACCGCATTGGCTTTTACCTCGTTGTTCTCATTCTTCAACAAACATTCCATTGAGACCACGCAAGTTCCTTGAGTTAAGCTGCAACTTATGGTGAAGCGTGGTTTTCTTCAGGAAAAAAGACCCTGATTCAGTAGCTTCTCTTAGCTTTAGTGGTTTCAAAGAATCATTGACCCGATATTGGCTGCGCTTCTGGCTGGTTCTGCCAGCCGTGATCGCGCAAATAAGCTTCAAAGTCGGTCTGTGCAGAAAAATCACGCTGCAACTGTGCTAAATCTGCTGCGTAGCCGACGTTCTCAAACCAGCGATACATGATAGTCAATTCCTCTCCAATTTGCTGCTCAAACGCTTCAAACGGAATTTGTTGGTATTGAACGGTTTTTCCTAAAACACGGCTGAACGCAGCAGCGATTTCTGGCATAGTCATGTCCACACTAGCAAGTTCAATTTCGCCGTTCATGAAGTCTGCGGGGCGATCGAATACATCAGCGACCATCTCCCCATAATCTTCTTCGGAAAGCTGCTGCAACTTCGTCTCAGGACTCAATGGCTGAAAGAGCGTTCCAGTCTCAACCATCGAGCGCATCATGTTGTAGTTGTAGAAGAAGAAAACGGGTCGCAGGATTGTGTAGGGCAACTCGCCCGCTCGGATGTATTCTTCGACTTGAAACTTGCTGTCGAAATGTGGAATACCCGTGTTGCGTTCGGCGCTACCCACCGAACTGTAGACGAAGTGCTGAATACCCGCCGATGAAGCTGCGTCTGCAACCGCTTTGCCCTGACGGATTTCGGTGTCTACTCCATCTTGAAAGATCTGTAGCGAAAAAACACCGTAGGCACCTTGCAAAGCGCGCTCAAGGGAAGCACGATCGTTGAGATCTCCGACTGCGAGTTCTGCGCCTGCTTGTTGGAGGGCTTGAGCAGCAGGCTTGTTGGGGTCACGCACCAAGGCACGAACCTTGAAATTGCCGCGTTGCAGAAGATGACGGGCGATCGCGCTTCCCTGATTGCCTGTAGCGCCGGTGACTAAGATAAGTCGTTCTGTGTTGGTTGACTGTGTCATAGAATTTCTCCTGAATCAGTATGGGTTGAGTCCAAGGTGAAGGTGCTGACTCGACATTTACCTTGTTGTCCTCATTCTTCAACAGACATCCCATTTAGACCACGCAAGTTCCCTGAGTTAAGCTGCAACTTATCGTGAAGCGTGGTATTCATCATCACCAGGCTGTAATGCTCCAGTCTCTCCGGTGGAAAATCGCTTTAATTTGTCGTTTGATTAGCGGATATTGAGTGGTGCAATTGGGTAAAGTTTTACCAACTAAGCTTTTGCCTCGATTTTCAATTACCACTGGGATATCTCGAATATGTTTTTTAGGTTTGCTATAGCTGTTATTACCTCAGTGTTGATTATTGCAACCTCAATTATCTTTCCGGGAATTACCGCAGAGAAAACGGTAAAACCTCAAGTGCCGGGTATCTATCAATTCGAGTTAGGCGATTTCACAATTACCGCTCTCAGCGACGGCACAGTGCCACTGGATCTGCATCCCATCCTGACCAATACGAACCAGGCAGAAATCGATCGCCTCCTGCATCAAAGCTTCCTTAAAAACCCTGTTGAAGCCTCGATCAATGTATTTCTCATCGATACTGGAGACAAGCAGATGTTAGTAGACACAGGTTCAGGGGAATTGTTTGGGGAACTAGGCGGCAAGCTACCCAGGTCGTTGCAGGCAGCAGGCTATACAGCCAATGAGATCGATATTGTTCTCATTACTCATATCCATACCGATCACAGCGGTGGTTTAGTTGTAGGGGATCAACCCATGTTTCCGGCTGCTACGGTCTATGTCGGCAAACCCGATATTGATTTTTGGCTTAACCCTGCTAATGCAAAGCGATCGCCAGACTATCAAAGATATTTCAACGAAGCCGTTAAGACAATTAAACCCTATCTGGATAGGGGCAAGCTGAAGTCGTTTTCCGGCGAGACGGTGATTGTACCTGGGATTACCGCACGCCCCACACCCGGACATACACCTGGACACAGTTTCTTCTTGGTGGAAAGCCAAGGCGAGAGCATCGAGTTTTGGGGCGATATTGTGCACGTCGCCTCGGTTCAATTTCCGAAGCCCGAAATCACGATCGATTTTGACGTTGATCCGAATGCCGCAGCAGCGCAACGGGCCAAACAATTTGCCGATGCAGAAAGAACCCGTCGTCTCGTCGCAGCCGCTCATGTCTCTTTCCCAGGAATCGGTCATATTCGTGCAGACAATCAGGGCTATGATTGGGTGCCTGTGGACTATCGCTGGCGTGAATGATGAGGTTGTTTCCGTCCGTACACCCAAGCAGCACCCAACGAAGTTTAGGGCTTTTAGCGATTCTCTAGCAGGAGTGATAGAAGAGGGATAACTGGGGAATCATACCTGAACTGGGTCATCCGGCTAAATATGGAAATGCGATCGCCTACTATCAAGCGATCGCATTTCCATATTAAGGTATCTAAGCAAAGGATACTCAGATCAGAGCTGACAATAATACTCTAACTAAGGCACTTTGAGGCCCATGATGATCCCCCAGGTTATGGGACCAACGACTCCTTGAATATTGGAAAGGCGTTCTCCGTCACCATTCTTCTGTAACTGAATCACAGCAGCTTTGGTTTTGGGGCCAAAAATACCATCAGCCAACCCCAAACTGAATTTTTTTGTTAACAGCGCTTGCTGCATCCGTTGCACAGCAGTGCTGCTATCCCCTTCTCGCAAGAAAACTCCAGGCTGATTTTCTGGCCAAGTATATCCCATTGCAGTCCAGGTTGCTGCTCCGACAATGCCATCAGCTACTAGATTTTTGGATTGCTGAAAGCGAATCACTGCTGCTCTAGTCACGGGGCCGAACTGAGCATCGGGTGCATTGGCAGTGAACTTGCGTATTTGCAGAATGTATTGTAAATCGGTAACTTCTGGCCCAATCGACCCTTGTTGCAAAATAGTGACAGGTTTCTGTTGAGTGGTAGTAGACATGGAAATTCTCCTTAAAGTTGTAGTTGTGAGTAGTTGACGAATCAATTGAATCAGCTGAGTTCTCTTACATGGGTTCGCATTGCAGTGCTTTTACATTGCGGAGGTAGTCGAGCTTAGGTGTATAGTTTTCTGGGCAGTAAACATAGACAATGTTTTCATAGTCGCTGATAACTAAGCGGTAAGCAGGTGGAACATCTCCTTGGCCTTCGCCAATTTGCTCAATCTGAGGAGCAATTTGAGAGGCAGATTGGGCTGAGACTGGAAGCTGGAAGAAAAGGGTGAAACTGAGAACGCTGAGAAAAGCGATAGAAAGCAGAACGGCTTGGACGATGCGATGGGAGTTAAATCTCATGGTTAGTTTCCTTGCTATAAATGTGGGAAGGCGCTGATTCGACATTTACCTTGTTGTCCTCATTCTTCAACAGACATCCCCTTTAGACCACGCAAGTTCCTTGAGTTAAGCTGCAACTTATGGTGAAGCGTGGTTTTCTTCAGGAAAAAAGGCACTGATTCAGTCGCGGTCTCTTATATTTAGTAGTTTCGAAGGGTCATCGATCCGACATCGGCCTTGCTTCTAGCTGGTTTTGCCAGCCTTGGTCGCGCAAATAAGATTCAAAGTTGGTCGGTGCATTCGCGGTTCATGAAGTCTGCGAGGCGATTGGCTCTATAAAGGTGTGGACTATCGCTGGCGTGAATGATGAGGTTGCGCCGCAAAAGGAATAAGACATGGAAGCGTTCAGATATTCCGCGAACACGCTATGTTAGCTGTTGGCAATCGTAACGGCTCGATTCACATGTGTATCCGTGGTCAACTGCTCTACAACGAACGCGGCCAGATCGGCGCGGGTTATCTGTCGACCCTTCTCTACACCTGCGAGCACACGCACGGAGCCGACAGCTGGCTGGTCATTCAACACGGCGGGGCGAACTAGCACATAGGGAACTCCTGCCTGTGCGATCGCCTGTTCCATAGCGGTCTTATCCGCTGTAGAGCCACGCAGGAATGTAGGCAGCAGCAATAGTCGGAACAGTAGTGTTGCCTGCGCCGTGCTGTCCCCTACACCCAGAGCCGAGATCGCGATGATCCGGCATGTGCCGTGCTGCTTTGCGGCCGCGACGATAGCGTGGGCAACCCGTTGTTCGATCTCCGTCTTCCGCCACGGCGTCTTGCCGCCGACTGTATCGATCACGGCGTCTTGGTCAGCTATCGCGTGGGACATCGTCGCTGGGTCGGTTGCATCCCCAGTGAAAACGCGAACGTTAGGCGGGGCGTTGTATTGAGCACTATCACGGATGAAGGCCGTCACAGTGTGGCCAGCAGCAACCGCCTGCTCCACCACCTGTCTTCCCGTCTTGCCCGCCGCTCCGATCACTAAGACATTCATCGTGGTACCTCTTTGGGTTGGATCACATTCAAAAGTTTTTACGGCACAGCCAGCTTCTCTACTCTGCGGTTGCCGCGTGCTCTATGACTCTAACAACGGCATCTGGATGAGAAACCATCACTACATGCGATGCGCCATTCACGACAACCGTTTCCTTCGATTTAGCACGCTCCGCCATGAAAGAGAGGGCTGCCTCCGGAATATTTAAGTCGCGATCGCCATAAATGAACCAGGACGGGGTGGACTTCCAGGCAGGGGTACCAGAGGCTTCGTTAAGAGCAGCTTCCGTAATGGGTCTTTGGGTGCTAGCCATCAGCTGTGCCGCTGCGACAGGTACATCCGCAGCAAACTGGGCGTGGAACTTGTCTTGCTGGATATAAAGATCTTGACCCCCATTAGGTATTGCAACAGGTGGCGCGAGTGCTGGCCCGAGAGTGCTGCCAGGATAACGTCCTGAGAGTTCGACGGCAGTCTCACCTATATCCGGAGCGAAAGCCGCAACATAGACGAGTGCCTTCACGTTCTCATTGTCATTGACCGCGTTAGTGATCACTGCACCTCCATAGGAGTGTCCGACTAACACCGTAGGACCCTCAATGCTCTTGAGGACGCTGGCAACATAGTTCGCGTCGCTTTTCACTCCACGTAGAGGGTTGGCTACGGCAACTGTCGGGTAACCTTTCTCATGCAGTTTGGTCAATACGCCATTCCAACTAGAAGACTCAGCGAACGCGCCGTGAACAAGAACGATAGTAGGTTTGATGTCTTGTGCGTTTGTAGCGTTCATGACAGTTCCTAGCGAAGTGATTAGAGTGGTTCCTAAAAAGAGTGCGGCGATCGAAAACAAGCGGGTACTGCTTCTAAGAGCGGACAGGTTCACGTCTTGGTCTCCTTTGTGTTCATGACTCGACGGTTACTTCGTTGTTCTCATTCTTCAACAGACATCCCATTTAGACCACGCAAGATCCTTGAGTTAAGCTGCAACTTATCGTGAAGCGTGCTATTCTTCAGCCCCACCAGAACGGTCTACTGACATTGACCCTATTTTTCAAACGGTCGATGGCTTGAGAACACACGCTTCAATCAGTCTCAGCACCTCCATCTCCGTGTTGTGGCTCGCGAACTCCAGCGCCAGCTCCTTTGCTCGCTCACGATATACAGGGTTGTCGAGAACTTCTCTCGCCGCTGCACGTAAGTCCTCTGCCGTTGCCTGACTGGTTCTCAGGTCGATTCCGACACCAGCCCACTGTATATGCGCCGACACCTCCCCCTTGTCCTCCGTCATCCCTGCCGAGACTATCGGAATCCCATGCGCGATCGCCAGATTTACCGTGCCATAGCCTCCGTTCGTAAGCAGCAGATCCACACTCGGCAGAATCAATTCGTAAGGCAGAAACGAGGCCACACGAGCATTTGCCGGAATCTCGGTAAGAATCGACTCGATCGGTTGTCCTCCCGTGGTTGCCAGAACGATCACATCCTCTTCCTTGGCCAGTCCAATCAACGCTGGACCAATGAGTTGCTCGAGGTTTCGGTTCGCGAGCGTTCCCTGAGTCACAAGAACCAGGCGCTTTGTCCGATCGAGTTCATGCCACCACGTTGGCAGCGCTGGCTGTCCTGGGGACATCGGTAGAAGACCGATATAGTGCACAGGCGATGAGGAGGACGAATCATCCGAATACTGGAAACTCTCGATTCCCGGTTGCAGATAAAGATCAGGCAGCACAGACATGCTCTCTAGGGGGGAACATGGTAGCGGACCGTAGCCAAGTTCGGCTAGGGCCTTATCTACTCCAGCCTTGGCTGGCTTATGAAACACACGCTCTCGTCTCTCACGTTCTGCAAGCTGCTCTTTTTCCGACATGCCCGGTTGTGGTGGACTGTTCTTCGTACTGAACAGATTCAGCACGCTGATGCCCAGATGCACAATTGCGGGACGTTCCTCGCGTGCTCCCAGAAGCATCGGCAGCGTACCGAAGAACATCGCATCTGCCAGAATGACATCCGCAGGAAAGTCTTGCAGAGCTTGATTGAGTCCTGCTGTCTGCCCGCCGATCTTTTTTGCAAAGAAATATTCGAGGTCGAAAGCTGACAGCTCCAAGCCTGGATTCTTCGCCTGCCTCAGCTCCAAGTAGCGAGGCATCGCATCGGTGAAACTGTTGGTTGCCGGAGGCTCCGGAGTAAACGGCACCCCTGCTGCCTCCACCACCGACCTCAAATCAGGTGCCGTCTGTACAACTACCTCGTGATTGTGTTTTATCAGAATGTTGGCGACTGCTAGCAGTGGATTCAAATGGCCTAGGGCGGCTGTTGATGCAATTAATACTTTCATTGGAAATCCTTTAGTGTGGTTCGGCCACATCTTCAAGTGTTTGCTTTACTCATGGATTCTCGCAAGACAGGTTTCCGGATTTGGGCCTAAATACCACCCTATTTGTTTTCTTGGTAGTGTGATTGGTCGCCAAGGTAGTTAACCTAGCTTTCAATCATGTCTTCATTCTTCAACAGACATTTCATTTAGCCCATGCAAGTTCCTGCAGTTAAGCTGCAACTTATGGTGAAGTGTGGTAGTTTTGCAGACTTTTAACCTCGTATTGACATATATCCGCAACGGATATAGCATGAGGTATGGACAAAAAAAATACAACCAATAAACCCCTTACTCCAGCAGTGTTTCATATCCTTCTCGCGCTCTCCACACAAGAGCGCCATGGCTATGAAATCATGAAGCAGGTCGAGTCGGATTCACAGGGAAAGGTAAAGATGGGGCCTGGAACGCTCTACGGCTCGATTGGACGCATGATCGAGGCGGAATTGATATGTGAGAGCGACAAAAAAATAGATCCCAAAATGGACGACGAGCGGCGGATCTACTACAAAATCACCGCGCTCGGCAAAAAAGCACTCACTGCAGAATTGGAACGATACCGCGAAGTTCTGATGGTTGCTCAACAAAAACAGATCTTTCCAAATACCTCTGTGTATGACGTATGAACGAACGCTTAATACGACGATACCGGAACTGGTATGCAAAACTGCTTTGTCTCTACTCGAAGCCTTATTATGAGCGCTTCGGTGAGGAAATGAAGCAAACTTTCACGGATCTTCTCCGAGAGCGTGCCCAGGAAAGAAGAGGATTATTTAGTTATGCTCTTTGGCTGTTCATCGAAACATCCGCGGGAATTATGAGAGAGAACATAACATCTATCATTAGGCAAAACAAAAACATTATTTACCTTGCACTCGGGACAGCATTCATATTGCTGATACCTTTGATAGCGATGCTGTTTACCAATCAAGTAGTTTGGGATCTGACCGATTTCATTGTTGCTGGTACCCTCATCTTTGGTACGGGTCTTGCCTATGAACTGGTAGCGAGGAAGGGGGGCACGATGGCATACCGAGTAGCCGTTGGCATCGCACTCGCGGCAGCGTTCCTCCTCGTCTGGATGAACCTTGCCGTTGGTATCATCGGGTCTGAGGACAACCCCGTCAACCTGATGTATTTCGGAGTGGTTGCCATTGGAATCCTCGGTGCCACCATCGCGCGTTTACGGCCACGGGGAATGGCACGTACGTTGTTTGCAACAGCACTCGCTCAGGCATTGGTTCCTGCGATCGCACTGATGGTCAAGAAACCACAGGTGACATCGGTAGAAGCATCCATGGGTGTGTTGGGTGTATTAGGGTTGAATGCGTTTTTCGTCATGATGTTTATCGGATCTGCTTTGCTGTTTCGGCGCTCCAGAGTCAGGCTATGAACTGGAGCTGATTCTATGCAATGCCCCAGGTGTATTTCAGTCCCCAGCCATTTCCAGGTAGCGATAATGAATCCAACCTGGACGAGCAGCAAGCTTTACCCATTCGCCCGAACACTCGGTTACTCTGACGTTGACATCATGTTGGTAAGGGATGACACCAATTCTTCGAGCATTGAAATCAGGGCCAGAGCGGATGACGACTCCATTTGGGTCAGTTACCAACACTGTGCAAACAGGTTTAATACCTGGTCTTAGGCGACATAGTTGTTCGACTGGGCTTTGATCTTGAGTAGCTACGGCTGGCACAGTGGAGTTGGCTGCAATCAGTGTTAGAAAGGCTAAGGCAGTCAGTCGTTTGCTGAATTTAAGCATGATTTTCCTTAGTTTGGATGAGCAGCTTGCTAGTCTGAGATGAACTCTTTTGCAAGGGTGCGAGAAACTGAGCGATCGCCACGGAGACGGGCATCAAGATGGAAAAAATGAGTCAGGTTCAAGGTGAGCGAAGGTACTGACTCGACATTTACCTCGTTGTTCTCATTCTTCAACAGGTATTCCATTTAGACCACGCAAGATCCTTGAGTTAAGCTGCAACTTATGGTGAAGCGTAGTATTCAGGAAAAAGGACCTTGATTCAGTGGTTTGCAATTCCACAAGAGGATGCAGACCGTTATAAAAAAGATTTGCTTTGCTCTATTACTAGATAAGGGTATTAGTCAGCGGGATTGATGTCGAAGCGATCGCATAAATCCTGCCAATGTTGAGGCAAGGGCTCAGCGAAAAAACTTGAACACTGTCAAAAAAGTCCACAGCCAATCTGACGTAATTAGCTAGGTTCCTCTGAGACTTTAATGACCAGTTTTCCCTTCTTGTTGCCGTCGAAAAGTTTTAGGATTGCTTCCGGTGCATTTTCCAAGCCCTCGACAACCTCCAGAGCATATTTAATTTTTCCTTGACTGAGCCATTGTCCAAGGTCGCTGATCGCTTCAGACCATCGGGGAATGTAATCGAGGATAATAAACCCTTGCACACGAACACGCTTTGTCAGAATTTGGCTGTAATTATAAGGGCCGGGAACAGGCTCTGTTGCGTTATAAGCTGAGATCAAACCGCATAGAGGAATACGTGCGTGCAGATTAATTTTGGTCAGCACGGCATCAAGAATAGAGCCCCCAACATTATCGAAATAAACATCAATTCCATCGGGACAGGCTTGGGCGATCGCGCTTTCCAAGTCAACGGTTTTATAGTTAATCGCCGCATCAAACCCAAGTTCTTCAACCAGCCAGCGGCATTTCTCATCAGAGCCAGTTATGCCCACCACACGACAGCCTTTAATCTTGGCAATTTGCCCAACAATGGAACCAACTGCTCCTGCTGCTGCTGACACGACCACAGTTTCTCCAGCTTTTGCCTGTCCAACATCCAAAAGCCCAAAATAAGCTGTGCAACCCGTAAGGCCCAGGGGTCCCATAAATGCGGTGAGCGGGCAGGGCAAAGGGTCAGGTAGCCGCACGAGAGAAAAGCCACTGTTCCCCTCAGCGATCGCATAATCTTGCCAACCCAGCAGACCCGAAACCAAATCTCCCTGTTTAACGTTTTGATTCTTAGATTCTTCAACCACGCCGATAATAGCGCCGCGCATGACTTCCCCGATTTCAACGGGAGGCATATACTGCTCCATGTCACTCATCCAAATGCGATTGGTCGGGTCTAGCGAAAGATAGATGGTCCGTACCAAGATCTCACCTTCCTGAGGGCTGGGGATTGGTTCTTCCCGATACTCAAAATCGCTTTCCTTGATGTCACCAACAGGACGAGCTGCCAAGCGTAACTGCCGATTTATCCCTGTTTTCATAGCTTTATCCTTGAGTGGTCTATTCATAAGTACTTGCATAGCTTCAACTGTTTTTTTCAAAAACGGTAGCTCAACATTCGGAAGTACAACCCCTTTACTTTTCAATGAATGTCATAGATTAAATTCAATGCGAACGAAGGCACTGGCTCAACGTTTACCTCGTTGTTCTCATTCTTCATCAGACATTCCATTTAGCCCACGCAAGTTCCTTTAGTTAAAGCTGCAACTTATCGTCAAGCGTGGTATTCTCCAGGAGAAAAGAAAAGACCTTGATTCAGTGGTTTGCAATTCCACAAAAGGATGCAGCCCCTCATAAAAATAAAAAAGTAAAAAAGACTCGCTTTGCCCTTTAATCCGGCAATTTGCTTATGGATACCAATGCCAAGAAATCCAAGCGCAGTGGAGTTGCCTCTACACGAGCCAGAGGAGTCACTTTGTCGCCGCATGGATGGCAGCGATTTCAAGCAGTAAAACAGCAGGCAGAATCGGAGGAAACCTGGGGTAAGCGGCTCACACAGGAAGATCTCAACGAACGCACAGGGCTATCTCTCAATACCCTAGCCCGAATCCTTAATCGTGAACTTGGTGTCGATCGGCAGTCGCTAGAGATCCTTTTTCAGGCATTTGGGCTGGAACTTACAAAGGCTGATTATGCACCCCCTGTCGCAGCCTCTAAAACGTTAGAGTCGCAGCGAGAAGATCCGCAGCAAGACTGGGATAGTGCGGTTGATGCCTCAGTGTTCTATGGTCGTGAAACTGAGTTGGCGCAACTGTGGCAGTGGGTAGTAATTGAACGCTGTCGCGTCGTTGGGCTACTGGGGCTTGGTGGGATTGGCAAAAGTACGATTGCCGTCAAAGCAGCGCTAC
Organism: Trichocoleus sp. FACHB-262; assembly: GCF_014696035.1. Classification (NCBI taxonomy): domain Bacteria; kingdom Bacillati; phylum Cyanobacteriota; class Cyanophyceae; order Leptolyngbyales; family Trichocoleusaceae; genus Trichocoleus; species Trichocoleus sp. FACHB-262. Next base: position 16,054 of record NZ_JACJPK010000029.1, read on the forward strand.
AAATGCGGTCTGAGTTTGAGATTGTGGTGTGGCGATCGCTTGCCAACGCGCCCTCATTCGAAGATCTCCTTACCAGCTTGCTGAAATTTCTGCTGCCGCTTCAAGGAGACGATCCTGTCATTCCTACAACGGTGGACGGAAAGTTGTCGAAGGTGATGGAATCTCTGCGATCGCAGCGGTGTCTGTTGATTTTAGATAACGCTGAAACCATTTTGCACAGTGAGCAGGTGGGTCAGTGGAGATCGGGCTATGAAGCTTATGGACAGTTTTTGAGAACGCTGGGCGAAACGCCCCATCAAAGCTGTTGCTTGCTAACCAGTCGCGAAAAGCCACGGGAAATAGCGTTGATGGAAGGCGAACAGAGCGTAGTGCGATCGCTTTCTCTCAGTGGGCTCACGCCCGATGATGGACGCGCCATTTTTCAGCAAAAAGGAGCGTTTACAGGTTCACAAGCCGAGTGGCGAACTTTGATCAATCACTATGGCGGCAACCCTTTAGCGTTGAAATTAGTGGCATCTGCTACGCAGGATTTGTTTAATGGAAGTATTGCTGAGGTAGTCAACTATCTCGATCAGGGAACGTTTGTATTTGAGGATATTCGCAATCTCCTCGATCGCCAATTCAATCGCCTGTCGAGCGAAGAACAGAAAGTTCTCTACTGGTTCGCCATTCACCGGGAGCCAGTGGCGATCGCAGAGATTCGTGAAAACGTGATTAGTACAGCCTTACAACAAACCGTTCCCCAACAAGTAAATTCACTGCTCCGGCGATCGCTGCTCGAAAAAACAGAGGGATTATTTTTCTTGCAGCCCGTGGTGTTGGAATATGTCACGGAACGGTTGATTCAACAGGTTTGTACAGAATTTGCAAACCGACAGCTTGATGTATGGCAAAGTCATTCATTAATGCGGGTGCAGGCGAAAGACTATATTCGAGAAATGCAACTGCGATTAATTTTGCAGCCTGTCATGGAATGGCTTTTATCGGCTTACCGAAATGTGTCAGAAGTTGAAAATAGAGCAAGGCTACTTCTCACGCAACAACGGTCAGAATATGGAGCAGGATATGCGGCGGGGAATTTGATCAATCTGCTGGTGCAGCTCAAAGTAGATTTGCAGGGTTCCGACTTTTCTGAACTCGTAGTGCGGCAAGCCGACCTGCGGCAGCTTAATTTAGTAGGGGTCAATTTTCAGAATTCTGATTTAGCAACATGCCTTTTTTCAGAAACCTTGGGGGTGCCAACCTCAGTTGATATTAGCCCAGATGGCCAAGTTTTTGCCGTCGGCGATATCAACGGTTTTGTGTATTTGTGGAATGTTGCATCTCATCAACTTATTGCGACGTTTGAAGGCCATCGCGGTGGAGTTTGGGCGGTTGCCTTTAGTCCCGATGGCACGACGCTGGCGAGTGGCGGTAATGATGCGACGGTACGGTTGTGGAATGTGCAAAGTGGTCAGTGTTTGTGGATTTCGCCAGGGCATACGAGTCGAATTTGGTCTTTAAGCTTTAGCGCTAATCGTCAATGGTTAGCCAGTGGTAGTGATGATCAAACCGCAAGAGTGTGGAATTTGCAGGGTGACTGCTTGCATGTTTTGAAAGGACACACCAAAAACGTTTATTCCGTTCACTTCTCACCCAACCATCCAACTTTAGCCAGCGGCAGTAAGGATACCTCGATTCGGATTTGGGATGTTGAGACTGGAAAATGCCTAAATGTGCTGCAAGGACACTCTTCCGGTATTCGCTGCGTGCGCTACAGTCCAGATGGTCAACGGTTGGCAAGTGGCGACCTCGATGGCTGCATTCAACTATGGATTCATCCGCTTAATTCTAAAACCCATTCATTTAATCCTGAATTATCGCTGCGGGGGCATACCAATTGGGTTCGGAACATTGTATTTAGTCCAAAGAGTGACACTTTAGACTGGGTTCGGAATATTGTATTTAGTCCAGAGAGTGACACTTTAGTAAGCAGCAGTGATGATGGCACCCTTCGGCTTTGGAATGTCCAAGACGGATACTGTACGAATATTCTGGGCGAGCAGACGGTATCCGCTCTAGCGCTTGCCATCAGTGCCGATGGTCAGGTCTTGATCAGCGCCAACCAGGATCGAACCGTGCGGCTGTGGCAGATGCCGAGTGGGCAAAGCCTCAAAACGTTAAGCGGTTATACCTATGGAGAACACGCCTTAATTTTTAGTCCTGTCACAGTTACGGCAGCTCAAAATCAATATGATTCTGCCTCAGCGGGAACTGGATCGCCGAATCGACTGCTTGCCAGTAGTAGTAGTCAAACGGGAACGATTCACTTATGGCAATGGCAGGTTGATAGAGAACTACTAAGTTCGCCTCCCTATAAAACCCTATACAGAGAAAACAGCCTAATTTCAAATTTGAGCTTTAGCCTGGATGGTCAAACCATCGCTACCAACGGGGAAGATGGCTCCATTTTTGTATGGGATGTACAAACAGGACGGGTCGATCGCTGGATTGCTCATGATGCTCCTGTGTTAGCGGTGCTGTTTAACCCCGTTGGGCAAACCCTGGCAAGCAGCAGTCGTGACCGAACAGTGCGTCTGTGGGATGTGCAAACTCACCAGTGCTTACACGTGCTACAGGGTCATCAGAGCAGCATGCGGGCGATCGCCTTTGATCCCCAAGGCCGAACTCTGGCAAGTGGCAGCTATGACCAAACGATTCGGCTATGGGACGCGCAGACCGGGGAGTGTCTGCGGGTGCTAGAAGGACACAAGGGCGGCGTTTACACACTAGCCTTTCATCCCACCGAGCCGATTCTAGCAAGCGGCAGCTTTGACCAAACGATTCGATTGTGGGATGTGCAAAGCGGAGCCTGTCTAAGGACATTACACGGGCATACCAGCATCGCGTTTACCCTTGCGATTAGCCCTGATGGTCAAACGATTGCCAGTGGCAGTGATGACCAAACCGTTCGCCTCTGGAATTTGAAGACGGGAGAATGCCTTCATGTGATGGGTGGACAAGCCAGTTGGATTGCATCGGTTGTCTTCAGCCCCGACGGTCAAATTCTATTAAGTGGGAGCTTCGATCGCACCATTAAACTGTGGGATGTCACGACAGGACGCTGTATCAAAACGGTGAAAGGCGATCGCCTCTATGAAGGCATGAATATTCAAGGCGCAACGGGGTTGACCAATGCTCAAAAAACAACATTAAGAGCACTAGGAGCCATTTCACGCTAGGTTCTCCCGTGCTTACAGCACATCTTGCAGAATAGCGATCGCCTTACCTCAGCGCTTACGTAGTGGATATTGAGTGGTGCAATTCGGAGAAGTTTTGCAAATTGAGCTCATGTCGCAACAGCTTACGCCATAAGCTATTTAGGAGAAAAGCCGTGAACGAAACAGTCTCTTGTTTTATTGAAGATGATGGCTCAACTCTGCCTGTAGCGCCTTTTCCACCAAACGCTTGGTGAGTTGTTTGAGCAACCCTTGCTCTCCGAGAACGGCTTCGGGTCCGGAGTAATCTTACAGCAGTTCATCGAGCAGCTGGTCCACTTTGGCGGCAGAAGGATTGGATTCTTTCATGGACGGTTTCCTGTCATTGGATGTTATTTTGACCGCTTACACAAAAAACTGTACAGTCTCGATTAGAATTTTCCGGATTGCCAAAGAAGAGTTTTAGATGCGTTCACGGATGTATGAGACCGCGATTGGTTGTTTTTGTGTTTAACCCTCTTTCATCACTCTAGGCAGAGTAAGATCAGCATAGAGTCTCTTGCTTGAGGTGCTTGAGATGGTTGAACCTCGTCTCCCTCAATCCACAGTTCGTTTCGTCGATAACTACTGTCATGCCTACCGACATCTGTTTAGCGATGTCCGAAGTTTTGAAGCATTCACCTCGCTGCATCTTGGCTTGATAGCTTCCTCTACCTCGCAAGTCCTTACCTGCCATTGCCAAAGCTGTAGGCTTGCCGAATGACCAAGTGCTACATCATTTCCTAACCCACTCTCCTTGGCAGGTAGAAGCCGTGCGCTATCAACGTCTGTCTCTGATTCTCGAACAAATCCGGGGACAACCCATCGTTCTGGTTCTGGACGATACCGGAGACCGCAAAAAAGGAAAGACGACTGATTATGTGGACAGGCAGTACATTGGCAATGTGGGTAAAGTAGATAATGGCATGGTCTCGGTCAATGCCTATGGTGTGCTGGGCGATCTCACCTTTCCTTTGCTGTTCAAAGTGTTTAAGCCCCGACGTCGCCTCAAAGCCGAGGATGTTTACCAAACCAAGCTCCAACTGGCCGAGCAAATCATTCAAGAACTGCTAGCTTTTGGATTTCACTTTTCCTTAGTGCTGGCAGACAGTTTCTACGGAGAGAGCCATCCCTTCTTAGATGTGCTCGGCCAGTTAAAGTTACCGTGGATGATGGCGATTCGCTCGAATCATGGCGTGTGGATGCCTAAAGAAGCAGAGGTGAGCTACAGTGCTTGGCAAGCGTTCGAGCGAGTGTTTGCCAACGGTGAAACGGAAACCAGATACATCCAAGAAATCATCTTTGGTCGCCGCTTCGAGTGGCGATACTGGACACTGACCAACGACCTGACTTTATTGCCTGCTAACAGCACGTGGATGGTGATGAGCCACTTGTCTCCTGAACCAGACCAAGCCGAGTTCATTGGCAATCTCTATGGGCTGCGCACCTGGATAGAATATGGCTTCAAGCAGTGCAAAAACGAGTTGGGATGGGCAGACTACCGGCTCACACACTACGAGCAGATCGAACGATGGTGGGAGATAGTCTCAAGTGTCTATCTCATGGTCAGTTTGCAGTTTTATGGATTAGGCGCTCAACCGCCTGGAATCGTCGATGAGGGCCAACGCGATCTCTTGACTCGGTTGCAGCAACATCCTGATTGGCAAGAGGCGAAGGGATGGAGACGACGTTTCAACAACGTACAACTGCTGGTTCAACCCTTTGTCTTTTTCTGTCTCCTTCAACCTTGGATGAGGCTATTTGATGTCTCCATCTTAAAGCGTGGTTTTACCAAGCTGATCAGGATAGTCAATTCCTTTCCGGGTTGGTCGCCGTTGGCTCCTTCCACTCCTATCCAACATTTTTCTTCTGCCTAGAGTGATGAAAGAGGGATAGGAGAATTTATGAATTTGCTCAGTAACGCGATTGATGCGATCGAAGATGACAATCAAGGGCGCAGCTTTGCTGATATTAAAGCCAATCTCAATCAGATTGCCATTCATACAGCTACTATGGAAGATCGCCAGCAAGTTGTGATTCAGATTCAAGACAGTGGCGTGGGCATGTTTGATGAAGTCAAGCGCAAAATGTTTGACATTTGTTCACCACGAAGGCGGTCGGTCAAGGAACTGGATTAGGATTGGCGATCGCCCGTTCTATCGTAGTTGAGAGACATGCTGGAACCTTGACAGCTAACTCAACGCTTGGTCAGGGGACAGAGTTAGTCATTACCCTCCCGGTCTAAGCAGCCGTTGCAGCATCTTCTGGTTAAAATGCGGGACTCTACGCATCACGGCTCGTAATTCCTCAAACTAGTTGATTAATCCTGACTAGTAGTTCTGTCATTGCCAACGGTTTCGGCAGAAATGCTTTGATAGCGCTGCTTACTGGGTCAGGCAGCTGATTATTGGCAAGTAATCCTTCTTTTGTTACTACGGTGAGAGGAAACTGATCAGTTGCACTCAAGCCACTTTGAGTTCTGCCACTTCCAGCTCTGAGCTTGGCAACAGGCGAAAGGTATCCATCCAAT
>NZ_JACJPK010000003.1:0-2024 GCF_014696035.1 Trichocoleus sp. FACHB-262
CGGCGACCGTTTTTGACGACGTGAGTGGATTGACAGTCTGGACATTGCATCAGGAGACCCTCAACGCTGCATCATACTACTATTGTGCAACGCCAGATAGCTAGAAGCATGAAATCAAGTCATGCAAGCTAAATGCAACTAGATAACGAAGGCATCAGCCTTAAAACTTTGAGCCGCTGCGCTTTTCAGTTGCAAACGACTTCACATTCCAATGTGCAGCAGGCAAATTCTAGATTGCATCCTCTTTAAAGCTTTTAGGTAGGGAGTAATGCAGCCCTAGCCTGTCCCCAGCCAGGTTGAGAAATGCAGAGGGAGCCAATGAGAAAGCGATCGCCCACTTCCGACGGTTAGCGATCGCCCTCAAATAACCCTTAATCAAAAGGTATATACCTATGCTACCAAGATTTTCTCGACGCAACCTCAACGTTGCGCCTGATCAGATTTTTAGTGCTGGCTTTCGCGATGGCATGAATCGACGGGCTTATCACCCGCAGTTCTGCCACAACAGCACTTATCTCCAAGGCTACAGCGAAGGATGCCATTCTATCCCTGATACCTATACCCACGGTACCCAGATCCGACTCAGCTGCCCAACATATAAACAGGATGAGGAGCGGTTGAACATTACTATCACCTCAAGTTCTATCCAGAGATCTGCTCGAAAGGCTGGGCAAGCAGTTTTCGAACTCATTCTCTTCTCACGCCGTTCTACCCTCGACTCAGCGCTTCAAGCAATGTGGATTTGGGAGCAAGACCAAAAACGCTTCGGCTTCGGCACGGTTGCCCTCGGCTACCACAATGGCTGGTGGTTAGTGCTGGTCTCCAAAGACTTGCATGATCTGGCTTTGCCGTTCTAATCATCCGCCCAAGCATCTCTGAAGGAGAGCGATCGCTTGACTCTCAAGAGGGCGGCGATCGCTCTTCCAACCAGCCCTCTCATCAATTAATCATTGCCCCAGTAGGGGGATAGAACCTCAGTTCTCTCCCTACTACCCAACAATTAAAGACCCAAACAATCATTCCTTCTGGTAACCACCTCAGTTGTGGGTCAGTTTCTGATGTCATATTTCGCTTCTGCTACTGCCGAATCCAGTTCCTCCAGAGGCTCAAGCTTGCCTGCTGTTTTGGGAAATCCTCTCGTTTTAGACCTCGACGCATTCCCAGAACTTCATTGGCTTTCCACCTACCTTACACTTCTCAACTCCCTTCACCAAGACCGCGATCGCTTAACTGAGGCAATTCAAGCCATTGTCGGGGAAGGAGAGGTTTACCGAGACCAATGGATTGAGACCTACACCAAGAGCAAGAACGGCAAGCAATATCTCTACTACCAACTGCGCTGGCTGACGGGAGAATACAAACCCTCAGGCCAGCCCAAAGTCAAGACCAAACATCTCTCTCATCGCGTCGTGGGAGAAGTCAGAACCGCGATCGCCCGAGGTCATCAAGTCGCAGCCCTAGAGCAACAACGTCAAGCCGTTGAGGCAGAGATTACCCGACTTCAACAGCTTGTGCGGGGGGCTGGCAGGCGACTCCAACGAGCAGCTTCCCAGCACTCACAGCAGATAGGTTAAACCACTTCCATCAAGCCTTCGAACTTATTGGAGAAATACAGAAATGAACTCAAAAACTTTGGAAGTCAATTCCATTCCGATTCCCCCTCAGCTGACTGGGCTGCTAAAGCGAGCGCTGGGCAGAACAGGCACCGGATTTGATGAAGGCGCATTCCTGCAACAATTGCAATACTGGACCGTCAATTCGGAGACGAGGGGTTGGCTGAGCAATGGGATGAAATGGATCTATAACTCCCTTAAAGCTTGGCAAAAACGGTTTCCTTGGATGAGCGAGTACGGCTTAAGAAAAGCGATCGCCAACCTCAAAAAGCTGGGTCTCATCCAAACCGCTCAACATTGGTTGACTCATACGGTTTCCGTCTAACAGTACCTGCTATTAAGATGCGGAGATGGGAAGAATCTTAGAACTAGTGGACCATTTGAGTTCAGAGGAGCTCCAGCAGCACTATC
>NZ_JACJPK010000030.1:0-5147 GCF_014696035.1 Trichocoleus sp. FACHB-262
CGAGCAAGTGGTAGATTAGCTCTTGGGCGTGGGCAAGAATATCCATTGTTCTTGCAGAGTATTGGTTTCACGCCCCTTCTTCTCACCTTTCAAGCCTTGGTGCAAGATGTGAGTTAACGTTCTTTAATTTCCACCGGGACCCAGAGATTTGTAAGCGTCGGTCGATTTGCTTGACCGTTGATTCAACCGCCCCAGACCCAACCGAACAGATGTCTTCTGCTTGCAAGTAGTCGTAGTTGGGGATGCGCTGGCGATGCTTTTTCAGATATTGGCAAAAACGACGAACCTGCGCCAATTGAGACCCATCAAACAACTGTAAGGTTTCATCGACTTTGCCCTGCCATAACAAGGTGCGAGCCTGAGCTAAGCGCCTGAGAGAACCTCCGACCTTGTGAAGGTTTTCCATCAAGTGAAACCAGTCGAGAATTTCCCGTCGTTCAACCTCTGGGGTAATTTGACTAAATAGGTTCCAGATGCCATCATGACCGTCCCCTAAACAGGTCAAGGTAGCTGCTAACGGTTGCTCATGGAGCCATTGGAGTAAACTCTCATTGTCGTCCCACCAAGCTCCATGTAGCTTTATCGGAGCGACACGCAGGGCTTTATACTGTTTCCACTGTGGTTGGTGCCCCGGTGGCACAACTAAACGTACATTTCCCCCATCAATACTGGCTTCTTGCACAGGGTCACTCGCGATAGGAGATGGGAAAGTTTGCCGTTGGGCTAGTCGTTGCTGCGTTTTGGCGCTGATTCGGATGCCCGTAAATAACTCGACATCGTCGGTCGTGTGCTGATAAGAAACATTGGCACTCACCCGCAAACAACAGCGCTCCAGTAAGGGACTGATTTGACTGCCGGGTTTGACCTGCAAGCGCTTAGCTTGCTCACTGGTCAACTTTAAGGAACCCAAAATACTCCTCAGAGTTCGCTCGTACCCATCTGTTGTATCCGTTGCTGCTGCAATAAAAAAACACCGAGTTGCGGCAATACGGATTGTTGCGTTTGTTCGCGAATGGCTTGTTCAATCCCTTCAAGCGTCTTCAGTTGTTCGGGTGGCGTGTTGCGATGGAGGATCGCAGCAATCGTTTCAACACTCTGCTGGAGGAGGGCTTCGTCTTCGGGTGTCATAAAACGTCTGAAAAAGATGCATTACCTTTCAGACTAATTTTTCTACCAAGAAGGTGACACGCACCCAGTCTATCGTTTATCAGAGATTTGATGCGACACTACCGGGAAACGGGAACGGTGCAACCGAAACCTCACGGAGGAGGAGCTATTGCCAAGTTAGGAAAAGAGCAGTTGCCCATCGTCGAAGCCTTAGTCATGGCTCAACCGGATGCCTTCCTCAATAAGAGACCTCATAGCTGATACTGCCTTTAGTATGGGCCAATGATTTGGAAATGATAGGCTGATGAAAGGGGATTTTTGCGGGGAAAATATACAGAAATTTTCGGCCTAATCACCTGGTGTAGAGGAGTTATGCCAAAACTTTCCGTCTAATAATAGTTAGCTTTCTAGCAGTTAGTTGGAACCGAATTTGTAGAGGTTGTGATGGCGGTACAAGAATCAACCAAGCAATTTCCCCAGCTTGAAACCAAAAGGCTCTGCTTACGCCAACTATCTCTCTTGGATGCAAAGGATGTCTTTGAGATTTTTTCTAATGAAGAAATAACTAAGTATTACGACTTAGCAACATTCATTACTATTGAACGAGCTGAGCAATTTATCAATCAGATGAACGAAAAGTTTGCAACCAATAAAGGTATTCGCTGGGCGATCGCATTGAAGTCTACTAATCGTTTGATTGGTACCTGTGGTTACAATGCTGTCTACTCAAGTAGTAGACGCGCCGTTATCGGCTACGAGTTGAAGCGGGAGCATTGGAAGCAAGGGTATATGCAAGAAGCGCTTCACGCAATGATTGAATATGGATTTGCAGAACTTCAACTCAATCGGCTTGAGGCGTTTGTTATTCCTGGTAATGAGCGATCAATTCAAGTACTTAGTAAATTGGGGTTTATTGAGGAGGGTATTTTGAGGGAATACGGCTTCTGGAAAGACCAGTTTTGGGATATGCAATGCTTCTCCCTGTTAAAGCGGGAATGGCAAAGTTGAGCAACAATCACTTGCTAAGCAGCTAACAATGCCCACGCACATATCAACTCAGCGATCGCCCAGGTGAAGCAAGGGCACACCTGATCTATATTAGGCATGCGAGCGATGGTATCTGCCAGCTCAAGCCCAAGCCCTTCAAGTCATGAATCAAACTAAATCTTGGTGGCCCGTCTGGATTCCTTACCCCAGTTCCTGGTTGAGAGTTTTGTCTCTATTCCCCCTCCTTCCTGGCGCAGCTCTCACCGCTATATGGCCCTTCATTATCCTCGCCTGGCACGAGGAAAACTCGCCCTCCGCGATCGCTTTGCTTTACATTATCCCGGTCATTCTGCTCTCAATCCTTTTGTACACGGAAGGGCGCCACTGGCTACAGAGTCAGAAAAATCGCCAGCCGCCTCGCTGGTTTCCCCACCGAACCAGTTGGTGGGCAGGTTTCTACGCAGTCTTAGTTCTCAATGTCACTCTTGTGGTAGCCCTGCTCCTAGCTATCTCTCCTGACTCTCGCTACTCTACCCAAGCTCAAATTGAACGAGCGAATACACTCAGCTTCCTCGTTTGGTTCGTTACTGCTGCTTACTGCTTCCAAGGGGAGCTGCTGATTCGTAGAAGATTTTTCTCTAAAAAGTTTGCGTCCTCGGCTAAAGCTAGCCTTCGAAACCCAGATCGGCTTATTGATCCCGTCGAAGTGAAGCTAAACCAAATGCGTGGCGATCTGGGCTTACACAAGATGAGAAACCCTCAGAAAAAGCCTGATTCTAAAAGTTGACTCGGCCCAAGACAATCGTAGAGTCAGCTATCAGCTGCTCTAGGGGAGCGATCGCCGAGTCACGGGAACCATGAATAAAGCTTCTCCTAGAGAAATCTAAGAGAGGCTCGCATGACTCACCCTCGTATTCCCATGACTGAAATGCTCATCGGGTCGATTGCGATCGCCCTTGCCTTTACCGCTATCCTCTGCGGGATAGTCTACGCCATTGTGTCGGAGCTAGGAGGACTTAAACCGGCTCAGCGTCGAGTTGCCAGACGGCGCATGGTGAAACATGGCACCCTCGCCTTTGGCATTGTCTTGATGTTTCATAGCCACTCATTTTTTCTAGCAACTGTCATTGCTGGCGGCTCTGGTCTATTAATCTTCATCTTCATGACCGTCCCGCTGGAGCCTTCCACCGATAGCCTTTCAACTTCAAGCACTTCTACCAGCTACCGTCCTCCCAACTAGGAACCACCCAACTTTGTGAACGCTATGCTGATTCTCTACCTGGGCTCAAACAGCAACTCATGGGCCTGCTTAGAGGCGATCGCCGGGCCGCTCAAAGCATGGTGCTCTACGAAAAAAGTGTTTTAGCAAGCGGACATCCGGAGGCATGGTACTGGAAAGCCGACATTCAAAGACTAGAGCGTGACAGACGCTAAGGGGCGCGATCGCTTGTATCTTGCCGTTTCTACGGATGTCATTGGATTGGCATTCTGGGTATTGCATCGAATATGACCGCTATTCTGCAACGCCAAATTTTCAACTTTGAAACGGATACTTGAAGTTATGTCACCGTAAAACCTATGGAGCAAAAAATCCAGTTACTTCAAGGCAATGGTCAATGGGTAGAGGCGTGCTTATGCGACATGGCTCCTCGCCATCTGAGTGATTTCAACAATATTTGGCAGGCGATGCTAGAAACTCTAAGGGCTGAGGATACCTTTTGGGACTGGACCCGAAAAAAGCGCCTAGCGCTCTCAGATGATCGTTACGAGGCTTACGCCATTGAACAAGACGAGCTAACACAAGGGCTTTTATGGCTCGAAACTCGACAGCATCGATCGCAATGGACGATTGGGCAACCCCTCGTGTATGTGGAAGCACTGGCATCGGCCCCTTGGAATCGACGGTTGATTAACCCTAATCCTTGGCTCAGAGGTGTCGGCACCATCCTGCTACAATTTGCCCGCAAGCGAAGTCTAGATTTAGGCTATCAGGGTAGACTGGGGTTACATGCCTTACCAGACTCAGAGGCATTCTATGAGTCGCGGAACATGTTGAATTTCGGGTACGAGGCTGAGCGAGAAATGGTCTACTTTGAGTACGGCGTCTTAAACCCGCGTCCGTTCGGAGAAAACGACGATGCAATTTGACTGGGAAACTTTTACTTACGACCGAGACTGGCTTCAAACAGCCGTTCAACTGGAAGAGGCATCTGAGCAGGATCTTCAGATCGGCGTTCCAACTTCCCGTCCTCTTGCCATTGAGCCCGCCCAACTACAAACTCAGCTCAAGCGGGTGCAGCTATTATCAATTCTCTTTGGTGAACTGCGTCACCTTCTAGAGCGGGCAGACTTAGGATCAGGCACCGAGGCTGCTTTAGTCCAGGGGCGGCAATTTATCCAAGCTCGTCTATCTCAACTCAGCCTAGAACAACAGGAATTCTTTGAAGCCCTGCTTGCCGAAGCGGAAGCGAACTCTGTGGAGAAACCACTGCGATCTCAACTTCACCAAAGGCTGTGCTCCCTACTCACCGAGTCCGATTGGCAGGAAATTGCTCAAGCCGCCATGAGTTCGATTCAAGCCCACCTTCTAGAGCAAATTACTGGCCAGCAGGTACTGTCAAATTAATCAATAATGTAGAGCCTAATTACCCTCAAGCTGTAGTGCTCATGGAAGGCGACTGGAAAGTTTGGACAAACCAGGCGATGAACCAACTGCTTCAAGTTAGTGAGGCTGAAGCTCGCTCTCGCAACTTAAGAGAGTTATGGTTTGAACAGGGAGACGATGGGCTAGATGTGATGAAGCAGTTGCTAACTCAACAATCTGTTCTCTCTGCCTACCCCTACGCAACCCAACTTAATCCAGGCGAACGGTCAAATTTTGTAACTGATTTTGGGCGTTGCTGAATAGGTAATGATTTAAGCTGAGAGAGGAATTGTCCGATACTTCAAATAATGCAGCAGCAACCGAAGTGAACACTTCAACATCTCAACTGATTTGGAGTAGCACAAGGTCTTCCGGTGCAATCGTGCTAAATAATGCCTCAGTCGGGTAT
>NZ_JACJPK010000031.1:0-87353 GCF_014696035.1 Trichocoleus sp. FACHB-262
AGTCTGCCTGAGTGAAGTAGTTATTGCTCTGCTCCTTGAGGAAGTCGCGCAAAAGCGAAGGTTGTTACAGAAGCAAGGATGGGAGGTTCACATCACAAGGTGCAAGATGTGAGTTGGCAAAGATTAGAAGATCATACGGTTGGATTTAGACAGTCTGCGGCATATCAGCAATGGCGTTCTCTACTCCATCACTTTTATGATCCTTTTCCAACTGTAGAGCACTACGAAATAGTAGTGCAGTCAGAAGGCGATCGCTAGCCGCAAGTTTAATGCTCAAAATTTAGATGTGAGGAAGCATGACTCAAGATCAATGGACAGCCGTTGACGACTATATCAATGGTTTATTTGTGCCTCCTGATCCAGCTTTAGAAGCAGCACTTCAATCTACCATTGATGCTGATTTGCCTAGGATTAATGTCGCACCTAATCAAGGGAAACTGCTACATATCCTCGCGCGATCGCATGGCGCAACTAGAATCTTGGAGATCGGCACTTTAGCGGGTTACAGTACCATCTGGCTAGCGCGATCGCTCCCTGCCCACGGCAAACTGATCACCCTGGAAGCCAATCCCAAACATGCTGAAGTGGCTCGTGCTAATCTCGCTCAGGCTGGATTGAGCAATACGGTGGAGTGCGTCTCGGCCCAGCTTTAGAGACGTTGCCACAGTTAGCCACGGAAGGACACGCTCCTTTCGATCTCGTGTTTATCGATGCTGACAAAGCGAACACGGCTGAGTATTTTGCTTGGGCGCTTAAACTAACCCGACGCGGCAGTCTGATTATCACAGACAACGTAGTGCGGAAGGGAGCTGTGATTGATGCGAACAGTGAAGATGAAAATGTTCAGGGTATCCGTCGCTTCAATGCCGCTCTTTCTTTAGAACCGAACGTTAGTGCAACTATTGTTCAGACTGTTGGTGGTAAGGGCTACGATGGGCTGGCGATCGCGCTCGTCGTTGCTGACTAAAAGACTTTTTCACGAATCTCATTTCAGGGCTAGTAGTTCAACCATGAATCACACAATACCTTAAAATTTTTGTTAGACAAACTAACAATTCGTGTATTATACATTCATGGCTAATGCAGAACCTCCCCTTACTAAAGTTCCGCTTTAGTCTGGCTTACCCCTCGGTCAGGTCATTGCTTAGCAAGAGGTCAGTGTTCCGAATAGGGCTGGCTGTTCAACAGGATTCCTCATCACACTCACATCTGGCAAACGTAGATAGTGATCCTTAAGTAATCAAGAATTCACCAAATAATAGTCAGCATCTGACACTGCTACCTCAAAAAGCCTTTTGCGGATCGCAAATACAGTTATTACAACATAGAAATAAGTCTATGAGCACAAAACGTCAGTTTCGTTTAGGCGCATTTATCCAAGCTACCGGGCATCATGTTTCTGCTTGGCGACATCCTGAAGCTCAGATCGATGCAGGTCTAAATTTTGAGCATTACAAGGAGATTACTCAGACTGCTGAGCGGGGTTTGTTTGATGCGGTGTTTCTCGCAGATAGCCCTGGAGTTTGGGGCGGTGCACCGGAGACTCAGAGCCGCAACGGTAAAATTGTCCATTTTGAGCCAGTGACGCTTTTCTCTGCCCTATCCTCCGTGACCAAAAATATTGGTTTCATTGCCACTGCTTCGACGACCTATGAAGAGCCTTACACACTGGCTCGGAAGTTTGCCTCCTTGGATCACTTGAGCCAGGGCCGAGCAGGTTGGAACGTAGTCACGACAGGCAACGAGAACGCTGCTCAAAACTTTGGTTTGCAGCATCACCCAAACCACAGCCAACGCTACGAGCGGGCCGAAGAGTTTGTGGAAGTAGTAAAAGGATTGTGGGATAGCTGGGAGGATGATGCCTTTATCCGCGATCGCGAATCAGGTGTCTATTTCGATCGCGATAAACTCCATGTCCTGAATCACAAAGGTAAACATTTTTCCGTTAAGGGTCCGTTGAATGTAGGTCGTCCACCGCAGGGATATCCCGTGATTGTGCAAGCAGGAGCCTCAGAAGCGGGACGAGATTTAGCGGCTCGCACTGCGGAAGTGATTTTTACGGCGAATCAAACCTTGGCTGATGCCCAAGAATTTTATGCCGACGTGAAAGGGCGGTTGGCAAAGTATGGGCGATCGCCGGATGATCTCAAAATCATGCCTGGTGCCTTCCCGATCATTGGTCGCACTGAGGAGGAAGCGCAGGAGAAGTATGAATTTCTGCAATCTTTGATTCACCCCGATGTGGCTTGGGGGATTCTGAAAAATTACTACAAAGGCGTGGATCTGTCGAAATATTCCTTGGATGATCTGGCTCCTGAGTTGCCCAGTGACACCAATACCAACAAGAGCCGACTCAAACTAGTTAGCGATTTAGCAGCTCGTGGCAATCTGACGCTGCGTCAACTGTATCTTTCTTTGGCAACAGCACGCGGTCATCGCACGATTTTGGGCACTCCTGAAACCATTGCTGATCAACTGGAAGAATGGTTTAACAACGGTGCGGCAGATGGCTTTAATATCATGCCACCCATCCTGCCGACTGGATTAAATGATTTTGTCAACCTGGTGATTCCCGTGTTGCAGAAACGCGGACTGTTCCGAACCGCCTATGAGGGCAGTACGTTGCGGGAGAACCTAGGATTACGCCGCCCTGCTCACAGTCTTGCTACTAAACGCAAAGAAGAGCAATTGGTACTAGCGTAAGTTACGAGTTGTCTGATTCAAAACCTGTATTTCTGGAGAAAAAACATGGTTGAGTATAGCCGCTTGAAGAACTCACCTTCCGCTGCAATCCGGGCTAAGTTGCCTTATCCGGTCATCGATACCGATGTTCACACCAATGATTTTACACCTGCGCTAGAAGATTACATCGATAAGTACGTTGGAGCAAAACTAGTAGATGCGTTGCGGAAGGCAGAATCCTCTCGTCTCAACTCTAAGACCGATGGTAAAGACTGGTATCAACAAACCCCAGAAGAGCGTCAGTATAACCGCACGCTGCGATCGCCTTGGTGGGCCAGAGTCACCCGCAACACCCTCGATCTCGCCACATATACGCTTCCCGAACTCTTCTATGAGCGGCAGGCAGAGCAAGGCTCAGACTACTCAGTGCTGTTTCCCAACAATGTCTTAGCACCCGCAGGCGCTGGTCCAGAGCACCGTCAAGCCTTGCAACGGGCTGTAAATCATTATCATGCGGATATCTATCGCAAATATAGCGATCGCCTTACTCCGGTGGCAGGCATCCCCATGACGACGCCCCAGGAAGCGATCGAGGAGTTAGAATTCGCAGTCAAAACCCTCGGCTTGAAGGTGATCAACATCCCTGGCGGTGTGAAGCGACCCATCAAGGCGATCGCGGATAAATATCCACCCGATCAATATCCTGAAATTGCCAAATACGCCTCCTATATTGACTTCTACGGATTAGACAGTGAATACGACTATGATCCGTTCTGGGCGAAAGTCGTAGAATTGGGCGTACCTGTCACCACTCACTACGGTAGCCAAGGATGGACGGGGCGCTCCTCCATCAGCAACTACATGAACAACCACATCGGGCACTTTGCCGATGGCTCACAAGCCTTTGCTAAAGCTTTGTTCTTTGGGGGTGTAACTCGGCGATTCCCACAATTGCGCGTCGGTATGCTAGAAGGTGGTGCAGACTGGGGTGCCCATGTTTACATTCATCTCGTCGATCGCTTCTCCAAGCGCAATTTTCAGGCGCTACAAAACTACAATCCAGATCTGGCAAACGCCAATGAACTGTTCGAGTTGTTTGAGCGCTTCGGGGGCGAAATAACTCAAGGCCATTCCCTGAACAAAGAGGAACTCAAACACACAGTTCTCGGGTCTTCCTTTAATCGCCACAGCCGATCGCCTGTGGGTAGCGAGTTAGAAGATTTCGCCGCTGCTGGAATTGAAACCATTGAGGATATCCGCGATCGCTGGGTCAATAGTTTCTTCTTTGGTTCTGAATCCGACGATCGCACGATCGCCGCTGCCTTCAACGACAAAGCAAATCCGTTGGGAGTCAAGATCAACGCCATCTACTCCTCGGATGTCGGTCACTGGGATGTGCCTGACCTGACTGCTCCATTGGCTGAGAGCTGGGAACTGGTGGAAGAAGGAGTAATTTCTGAAGCTGACTTTAAAGCCTATGTATTTGAAAACCCCTACAAGTTCTACACCGAAGCCAACCCTGATTTCTTTAAGGGCACAGCGATCGAATCCCAGGTCAAGCCTGTGGCATCTCAAGCAGAAGATAAGAGCCTGGTAACAGCGTAAACCGCTAGTTGAGTATTTGTAGGGGCAGGTTTAATAGGTAGCTTATTAACTGTGCAGCTGACTTTATGACAAAACCCGCCCCTACAGACATCTTCCAAAACCGTATGTAGTTAGCCTTCAGGCGATGCATATCTCTCTCTCAAAAAACAGTACGCTAGATCAGGAGTTATTTGTGTTTTCGGTCCGATTTTCCCTTCAGCCTCTAGCCCTCCTATTAGTGTTGGGCGTCAGCATTAGCGGTCTCTCTGCCTGCTCATCTGATAGTTCTTCTAACGCCACAAACACATCAACTCTGAGTGCGGCACCTACTGGTACAGCCAATACCAGTAATCGCTCCACTTCAAATCAGGCAGAGAGCAATGTGGTGCGGATTGGATATCAAAAATATGGCACCCTCTTTCTGCTGAAGGCGCGCGGAGATTTAGATCAGCGGTTGAAGGAGCAGGGGATCTCTGTGCAGTGGGTGCAGTTTCCCGCAGGACCACCGCTGTTGGAAGCGCTCAACGCAGGTAGTATTGACTATGGCTCTACCGGAGAGACACCGCCAATCTTTGCCCAGGCTGCTGGCACCCCATTGGTTTATGTAGCCCATGAACCCCCTGACCCCAAAGGCGAGGCGATATTAGTAGCCAAGGATTCTCCACTACAAAAAGTTGCTGATTTGAAGGGTAAAAAAGTTGCCTTCAACAAAGGCTCCAATGTGCATTACTTGTTAATTCGAGCACTGGCAGAGGCAGGGTTGAAATATAGTGATATCCAACCTGTATATTTAGCTCCTGCGGATGCCCGAGCTGCGTTTGAGCAAGGAAACGTAGATGCCTGGGTGATTTGGGAGCCTTATCTAACGGTTGCCAAGAAAGCGCTGGATGCCCGAGTCTTGCAGGATGGGTCAGATTTGGTCGCCAATCGTCAGTTTTACCTCGCCTCCCAGCAATTTACCGAACAACATCCCGATCGCCTCCAGGCAATTATCGAAGAAACCCAAAAGGTGAATGAGTGGACACAGAGCAATTTCACTCAGGCAGCCGCTCTCTTGTCACCGCAGATTGGGATTGATCCACCAACGTTAACGGAGATTTTGAAGGAGCGTCCCTATGGCGTTCAACAGCCTCTCAAACCGGATGTCGTGAACTATCAGCAGCAGGTGGCGGATGCCTTCGTCGAGTTAAAGCTACTGCCGAAGCCGATCAAAGTTCAGGAGGTGGCGCAGTCTCAGCCTTGAGTACCTTAAATGGGTTAATGTAGAGAGAGTTTTGGCATTCCCGACCGACCTCTAATTGGCAGTCTGAGCGAGGATAAGCAATACACAACAGCACAAAGCCTGCCGCTAACTGAGCAGGTTTTAAGCACTGTTGTTGGGTCTGATCTATTTCTCCCTGAAGCAGTTTAGCGGCACAGGTAACACAAGCGCCATAACGACAACCCACCGGGAGTTGTATTCCCGCCTGTTCCAGAGCTTCCAGAATCGTCTGGTTCTCTGGAACTTCTAGCGTAACGCGATCGCGGTTAACCAACTCAACTCGGTAAGTTTTCATCCCAGCCTTTTATACCCAAATATCCGAGGTGCAATCGCCACCGGGATAACGCATTTCATGGGCTCGCGACGGACCTTGTGGTTCTGCCCCAAAATCAATATAGAAATTGGGATTAACTGCCAATCCGCCGGACTCGATATCACAGTCAATTTGCAGCATGTAAGAGCCTGCTTTCGCTAGATCGGGATAGAATTGGTCATCCCAAGTGCTGAATAAGGAATTAGTCACATACAGACGTTTGCCATCGAGGCTCAGTTGCAACATTTGGGGACCACCCACGGGCTTGTGACCATTTATTTCACCGCTTTTACCTAGCAGGCCACCGACCCACACTTGACCTGTCTGCTTCGGATTGTGCGGATCGCTAATGTCATACTGACGAATATCCCCATGCAACCAATTCGAGAAGTAGAGGAAGCGATCGTCCAAGGACAGAATCAAATCCGTAATTAAAGAGGGTAAGGGGATCGGAAATCCTTCTAAATCTACACTGGGCACATCAATGACTTTATTGACTTGCCAGGTACCATTTTTGTACCAGTGCCAAATATTACTACTTAATGCAGCACCAACAAACCCGTGAGTGCTATCCGGATCGTGGTGGAACCGCACTTCTAAAGGAACCAACCCCTCCTCGCCTAGATCCATGCTTTGAATGATTTCGTGCTTCTCCCAGTTCCAAAAGTGGAGATGCTGCCCATAGTTTCCAGCAGCTACATCATTAAGGTCAAAACCACGATAGAAGGTCTTGGGTGCGCCCCACTCACTGCTCACCATAATATTGTGGCGAGGTTGGTACCAAAAGTCATAGTTGAATTTCATGCCACTGGCGTTTTGCTCCCAGCGACCGAGAATATCGAAGTTATCATCGAGGAGCAAAAAACCACCAGGACCATTGCCCTCGCGATCGCCCAGCATAGAGATCATTACCTGCCCGTTTGCTAAGCAATGAACGGTGTGAGGCGCAGTCAAGTTAGCTTTTGCTTTGATCTCCTCCGGTTCAATCACTTTGTGAATCTTAGGAGCTTTGGCCTCGATCGTATCTATAATGTAGATTCGGCTGGAGCGTATCCCTGGGATCACTAAATAACGCCGAGATTTATTTGCATCTCCATGACAGGAGCTACAAGCATTCCAACCAAAATGATGCAGCTCATCGCCAACATAGGGCATGGGGAGACGATGAATCACTTGAGAGTAGGTGGGTGATTCTGGATCAACATCAACGGTAGCTAAGTAGTCGGGTTCTACAATCGTGGAGCCAGTATAAAGAGCGATCGTATACAGTAGTTTCTCCCGCTCTCCCTGCATAGCGGCTTCAGGCGAAGCATAACCGGGACCACAGCAAGCGTGAGACATAGAGCGACCTCCACTGATGTGTAAACTTGGGAGACTGATTTCATTCTAGGTCTAGATTTAATATCTATAAACAGTAAGCTGATCGATTTACCATATTTTTTAACCTTCTTGGGTTGTTTCAGTAGATACTCAGTTCAGTCAGATGGTTTGAAGCGGCAATTATGGCAACTCCATCCTCTCAAATTCCCATCATTAATGTCAGTCCTTTAGTGTCTAGTCGCAAACCAGATACTGTAGCGGCTCAAATTCGTCAGGCTTGCTGCAACACAGGCTTTTTCTATGTAGTGGGGCATGGCATTGATGAAGCATTACAACAACGCTTAGAACACCAGAGTCGTCAATTTTTTGCTCAAGATTTAGCGACTAAAATGCAGATCCAAATGGCAAAAGGCGGACGAGCCTGGCGGGGCTATTTCCCCATAGGAGGTGAGTTAACTTCGGGGCAACCCGATCTCAAAGAGGGAATCTATTTTGGGGCAGAGTTAGATGCAACCCATCCGTCAATTCAAAACGAGATACCCATGCATGGGTCAAACCTGTTTCCAGATATCCCCCAATTTCGTGAAACAGTATTGGAATATTTGGCAGCAATGACCCAGCTAGGGCACACATTGATGGCCGGAATTGCGCTTAGCCTGGGGCTGGAGGCATCTTACTTCCGCGATCGCTACACCGATGATCCTCTGATTCTATTTCGCATCTTCAACTACCCATCTGCAAATAATCCGCAGGAACCTTCTTGGGGGGTGGGTGAACATAGCGATTATGGTCTGTTAACGATCCTTAAACAAGATGATGCTGGCGGTTTGCAGGTGAAGTCAAAATCAGGCTGGATTGACGCACCACCTGTACCCAATTCATTCATTTGTAATATTGGTGATATGCTTGATCGCCTGACAGGTGGGCTATATCGTTCTACTCCTCATCGAGTTAAAAATTTATCTGGCCGCGATCGCTTATCCTTTCCGTTTTTCTTCGATCCAAATTTCGCTGCTGAAATCCATCCGATTGAACTCGCAGGAGCGGCTATAGATGATGACCACAGCGATCGATGGGACAAAGCCAATGTTCATGAGTTCCGTGGCACTTACGGTGACTATGTGTTGAACAAAGTTGCCAAGGTTTTTCCCGAGCTACGTCAGCAAGCATTTTGAGCCGTCCTGCTGATTGCCTGTGGCTCCTAGGAAAGGATAACGTTAGCTACTGCCGAAGCCGATTAAGCTTACGAATAGAAATTGGGCTTGGGGAATTCATCATTCAAGGCCCAATTCCCAATGTCTTGCACTTTGTAATCGACTGGATCGTGCAAGGTAAAGGTGCGGAGATTCCGCCAGTAGCGATCGAATCCATAACTACTGCTGGTAGAGCGGGCACCCATGACTTCAAACATGCGGTTGGTCACTTCTAGCCCAATTCGAGTTGCAGCAACTTTGGCAGTGGCGATCGCGATCGCGCATTCTCCCCGTTGTTCGGCACTCAAGCTCCACTGTTGATGCCAAGCGGCTTGAAGCAAGTCTCCCGCTTTGTCAGCTAACAATTCGGCGGCTTGCAAATTCACATACAGATCACCGTACTGTTGCAAGATATAGGGATCTTGCGTAGCGCTCTCGACTCCTGAGGTCAACCAAGGACGAGTGGTGGTGCGAGTGTAGTCTTTGGCGGCGGCAAAGGCACCCTGGGCAATTCCAAGGTAGATGTTAGCCAGATTGAGCTGCGTCAACAAAGCCCGGAAGGTGCTAAACGGTTGATTGTGACCTGTCCGCTTGCCAAAAATTTCATTGGCCTGCACCAACACGTTCTCAAATACAATGCTGCCGCTATCGGTTTGGCGCTGGCCCATATTATCCCAATCATCTTGAATGCTAACGCCGTCGCGTTGAGTGGGAATGGCTAGAACCAATAGCTCACCTGTTTCCTGATGAGTGGCAGTAATAGGCAAGATATCAGAATCTTTGGAGCCTGAGCAGAAGCCTTTAATTCCGTTGAGTCGAAACTGATCACCCTCAGGAGTCAAAATCGTCCGGCGATCGAGGGGATTGAGCGCATTGCACCAAAACCAGTTGTGTTGCAGCGTTTGAGCGTAATAATAGTCTCGCTGTTCTGCGGTGCCAAAGATATGAGGAATTACCACCCCCAGATGGTGGTAAGAGTAAACATGGGCGATCGCGGCATCGACTTTGGCAAATTCTCGGCTAATCCTAAATGCCGTAATCCAATCTCCTCCCACGCCACCATACTCGGTTGGGATCATGAGATGCAGCAGACCACTTTCCCGAATTCGATCGCGCTCTTGTTTGGGTGTGCCGCCTGCTTTGTCTCGCTCCACGGCTGTCTTGGCAAACTCTGCGGCTAAAGCTTCGGCGATCGCTAAATAATCCTGTGAGGTGGCCGAATTCAATAGTTGCATAATGCAATCAATTATCAATCATGAACTGTATACTCTGCATCTCCATCAAACTTCAACCGTTAATAAGTGGATGTCAGATTCCGGCGATCGCTCCTCAACCGTGAGATCCAGAGCTTGCAGGAGTTGTTCCTTCCACTGCTGAAATTGGGAGTCAGTGCGTTTGCGAGGCCGAGGTGAATCTAGCACTAATTCCTGATGGATATGACCAGGATTACTCCGCAATACAATGACGCGATCGCTCAATACCAAAGCTTCTTCGATATCATGAGTCACCAAAATCAGCGTTGGGCGATCGTATTCCCAAATTTTGAGTAGGTGATCCTGTAGCTTCATACGAATTAAGGCATCCAAGGCGCTGAAGGGTTCGTCTAACAGCAGAATCGAGGGTTTTGTGACTAAAGCACGAGCGATCGCCACTCGCTGAGCCATCCCACCGGAAAGCTGACGGGGCAGTGCCTGGGAAAACGCCATCAAACCGACACGCTCTAAAATTACATCAGTTAGCCGTTCTTTCTCTGACCGGGAAACATCTTCCAGGCCAAATTGCACATTCTCTCGCACCGAGAGCCAAGGCATTAGGCGTGGCTCTTGAAAGATAATGCCAATTTTGGGATGTGGAGATGCAATCGCTTGTTGATCAATCAAAACCTGGCCTAGTGTGGGAGAGTCGAGGCCAGCGATCAGTCGTAGCAATGTGCTTTTGCCGCAACCGCTGGTTCCCACTAAACTCACAATCTCACCTGCAGCAACGGTCAGATTGATCTCTTCTAAGGCAATAAATTGGTTTGAGAACTGTTTAGCAACGTTTTCTAGTTGGAGCATTTCCGTTACCTCTGTGAGCTGTAAGCGTCTTGCCAGTAGAGCAGGCGTTTTTCCATGGTTGCCAGAGCCGTATCTGTCAGTTTCCCAAACAGGGCAAATAACAGAATGCTGGCTAGAATGATCTCTGGGCGACCTGTGGTTTGGCCATCTACTAGCAAATAGCCTAATCCCTGACTAGCTCCCATCATTTCCGCCGCGACGACGAACATCCAGCCCAGCCCTAGACCGCTGCGTAATCCCACCGTGTAGGCAGGGAGCGTCGCAGGGAGAAAGATACGCCAAATTAGTTGCAGACTATTTAGCCGATACACCTGACCCACTTCCACCAACTTGCGATCGACCGCCTGCACGCCACTCATGAGATTCAAATAAACCGGAAAAAACACGCCCACTGCAATTAGGGCAATTTTCGAGGGTTCCTGAATCCCCATCCACAGGATAAACAGCGGCACCCAAGCTAGAGAGGGAATGTTGCGGAGGGATTGCAACAGTGGATCGAGGAACTGGCGGGCAGGTCGAGAGTAGCCCGTCAAGGCACCGAGAATCGTCGCCATGCCACTCCCGATGACAAAACCAAAAGCAACACGATATAACGTGATGCCAATGTGCTTCAATAAATCTCCCCTCAGGGCTAACTGCCAAATGGCAGCGATTACCGTAGAAGGTGCAGGAAGAAGATTGGGTGGAAAGACTCCCATGCGAGATAAGGCTTCCCACCCAATCAGGAGGAGCACAGGCAAAACGAATCCTCTTACTCCAGCCGAGCGGAAGCGCCGCTTGCGAGATACAGCAAGCTTCCCTAGCTGGAGTTTTTTATGGACAGTAATCGATTGCGATCGCCGAGAGGTTTGAAGAGAACTGCTCATGAATTTATCGGCTAGCAACCTTGGCGATGAATTGGGGATCGATTAGTGCAGTAACAGTTTGCTCCACATCCACGGCATCCTGAATCACGCCACTCTTTTTCAGCACGTTCCCTGCCGCCAAAATCACCTGTTTCTGCTCCTCGCCAATCCGCGAGTTGGATAGATCAGTTCGTTCTAGCTGTTTAGCCGCCACGGTATTCGTCAGCTTTGCTTCCCGCACCAAGACTTGCTTTAGTTCTGCGGGACTTTGCTGTGCCCATTGGCGGGCTTTTTCATAGTTGGCTAAGACTTGCTCTACATACTTGGGATATTTCTGAGCAAACTCCTCCCGCACATTCAGGACGCCGTAGCTATTGAAATCAGGCTTACGAAAGAACAGTTTTGAGCCTTTTTCCAGCTCTGTTTTTGCCATGTGAGGATCGAGTCCTGCCCAGGCATCCACATCTCCTTTTTCCAACGCCGCTCGACCATCGGCATGTTGCAACTGGATTAACTCAATATCCTTCTCGCTCAAACCGACTTGATCCAGCGATCGCAACAGAAAGATATAGGGGTCAGTCCCTCTCGTGGCAGCAACTTTCTTGCCTTTCAGGTCAGCCACGGTTTTAATCGGTGAATCGGCACGGGTGACCAAGGCGGTCCATTCCGGTTTGGAATACACATAAATGGACTTGATCGGGTTCCCATTCGCTTTGCCAATCAGGGCAGCGGCACCTGCGGTAGAACCAAAGTCAATACTGCGGGCGTTGAGAAATTCCAATGCCTTGTTGCTGCCTTGGCTCAAGACCCATTCCACCTGCACATTCTCTCGCTTTAGATCTGTTTCTAGCCAACCGTTCTGCTTCAGAACCAGACTCACCGGATTGTAATAGGCGTAGTCGAGACGAATGACATTGGGGCGATCAGCGGCAGCTTGGTGGCTACTGCAACTGCTCAAGATCGAAAAACAGAAGACGCAGGCAACACCGATTAACCAGATAGGGAAGCGCCTGAAAAATGAATCATTGCGACGAATCATTATCTTTCATCCAATCCTATGCAGGAGCCAGTTCTTTGGATGCTGCCTGAGCCTGAGTCACCGCGATCGCTAACTCTTGGATGGAGAGATTCAACCGTTGCTCAACTTCATCATCCAGTTGAATACCACCCTCTTCTAAACGCTGAATTTGCTTGTCGATCGCATAGACCGTGCTGATATAATTCCGGGCACCCAACTCTGAGAGCACAGGTTTGAGGGAATAGTCGATGGAGAGATAGTGAGCGAGCGTGCCTCCTGTGGCTAAAGGCAGCACTACTTTTCCGACTAGTGCCTTCTGCGGCAACAGATCTAGAAATGCCTTCAACACTCCCGTATAAGAAGCTTTGTAGATGGGAGTGGCGATAATCAAACCATCGGCTTTCTCAATCAGGGCCTTGGGTTGTTCCAAAGCAGGACTATCATAGCGGCCATAAGCTAAATCTTCAGCGGCAATGTCACGCACCGAGAGAATCCCAGTTTCAATACCCTGCTGTTGTAGGCGCTGAGTGGCATCCTCCAACAAGCTGTAAGTGCGGGAAGGATGAGAAGGGCTACCTGCGATCGCTAAAACATAAGCCATAGTTACAAAACCTCGTTAATTAATCTACAGTTGCAAGTGTGGTTTGGTTGTCTAACTGTTTGGGATCAACTTCGTTGGCGACAATTTCACCAAAGGGGCTAAACATGACATGCTGTTGGGTGGCAGGCTGATTTTCTAAAGGCAGCCGAGGAAATAACAGCTCTGCGGTTCTGTATGCCTCTTCCAGATGGGGATAGCCTGACAGGATAAAGGTATCGATACCCAACTCGGCATACTCCAACATGCGGGCAGCCACCGTATCTGGATCGCCTACCAACGCCGTGCCTGCCCC
This sequence comes from Trichocoleus sp. FACHB-262, assembly GCF_014696035.1. Taxonomy (NCBI): domain Bacteria; kingdom Bacillati; phylum Cyanobacteriota; class Cyanophyceae; order Leptolyngbyales; family Trichocoleusaceae; genus Trichocoleus; species Trichocoleus sp. FACHB-262. Next base: position 13,167 of record NZ_JACJPK010000031.1, read on the forward strand.
ACCTCTCACCAGGCCAATCCCAGCCCATAAATTCGGGCTAATTTCCAAGGCTTCGCGGCTGCCATGATGCAGATGGGTCATGCGACGCTGGCCTTCCGAGTCCATCCGAGCGTAGGCTTTTTGGGCTGCGGCGATCGCTGACTCATCTACATACCGAATCAACTGCTCAGCCGCCTCCCATGCTGTACTTTCGGTTTCTCGCACAATTACATGCAAGCGAATGCCAAATTTCAGCGTTCGTCCCTCTGCCTCTGCCAGTCGGCGTACCGCCGCAATCTTCTCAGCCACCTGAGCAGGCGGCTCTCCCCAAGTGAGGTAGACATCGACATGCTTTGCAGCAATTTGTTGAGCAATGGGAGATGAGCCGCCGAACCACAGTGGCGGATAAGGTTTCTGGATAGCCGGAAACAGCAGTTTGCTGCCCTGAACATCCAGATAATCTCCTTTAAAATGAGATTCCTCTCCCCTTAAAGTCGCCCGCCATACGGTTAGAAACTCATCAGTCAAACGGTAGCGATCGTCATGGCTGAGATGCACGCCATCTCCTGCCAGCTCAACCGGATCACCGCCAGTCACCACATTAATCAACAATCGCCCTCCAGATAGGCGATCGAAGGTGGCTGCCATCCGAGCTGCAACTCCCGGAGACATCAAACCCGGACGAATTGCCACCAAAAAGCGCATTCGCTGGGTATGAGAAACCAGCGTGGAAGCTACAACCCAAGCATCTTCACAAGATCGTCCAGTTGGCAGCAGTGCCCCTGTGTAACCCAGATGATCGACCGCTTGCGCAATCTGCCTGAGATAGGCGTAATCTGTGGTTCGCCCCCCTTCAGCTGTTGCTAGGTAGCGACCATCTCCATGCGTTGGAATAAACCAAAGAACTTGCATTGCAGTCGTTGACGAAAGTGAAACAATCCGCCTGAGCTAGAAATTTTTGAATTCCCTAGTCAATAAACTACAGTTACTCTATCGATTAACCGTAGTTTAAGCGTATAGGTCAGGAGTATCGCATAGATAGCTGAGCCAATCAACCCCTTTCTGCTTTTTCTCAGCGCGCTGGTGATGTCCCTCCTGCTTGGCAAACTGCCTTTGATGCCTCTTAGAATCGCTCGGTTGCTGGAAGTGGCAATTTACTTCTCGGTTTCAATGCTCACATTCAAAGGTTTGCAAGTCGAGTTGTCTGCTTAACTCTCCAGAAAACCGCCTTGTGCTAAAGCTCCAATACTATTTTGGACGGCGCTGAGCAGGCGATCGCTATCAGCATCGGTATGAGCGGTTGAGAGAATACCACTGCCATCAGGGAATAGCAGGATACCTTGGTCTTGCAGGTGATAAGACAGGAGGAGCATGGTGATCGAGGCTGCGGATTGCTCAGGCGTTTCGGTAGCCGCATCACCACTGACGGGGCCAAAGAGAGAACCAAAATTCACCATTTGGATGGGAATACCCACCTGAGTAAAGTATTGGTTGAGGCGATCGCTTAATGCTTGGGTGCGTTGATTGAGCTGCTGTTGTAGCGCGGCTCCTTCAGCTTGAAGATGTTGCAAGATCGCTTTGGCTGCGGTCATGACTAAAGGATGTTTGCAGTAGGTACCCGCAAAGAAGGTTGTTTCCACTTGAGGAGCAGAGTCATCTCCATACTGCCATTGCCCCCCGTCGATTTTGTCGAGGTATTCAGCGCTTCCGGCGATCACACCAATCGGCATGCCTCCACCAATGATTTTGCCATAGATGGCAATGTCAGCCCGAACCCCAAACCAAGCTTGCGCTCCACCAGGATGAATGCGGAACCCAGTCAACATTTCGTCGAATATTAGAGCAATTCCCTGATCCTGAGTCAGTTGACGGAGCTGTTGCAGAAAGGCTTGAGGCTGGAGATTTAAACGCCGTCTCTGCACAGGTTCTACTAAAACAGCTGCCAGTTGAGCGGCATGAGTTTTAATGATTTCTAACGATCGCGGATCATCATATTGCAACACCAAGACATCTTGAGCGATCGCAGCAGGAACTCCGGGAAAGCGAGGGATTGCTTGACCTGCCGCTGTTTGATCGGGATCTGCTTTGATTAAGGTGCCATCAAAATGCCCGTGGTAAGACCCGGCAAATAGAGCGATTTTCTGGCGTTTGGTGGTAGCTCGTGCCAATCGGATGGCAGTCATCACCGCTTCGGTGCCTGTATTGCTAAAGGCGACTCGCTCCATCCCGGTGAGATCGCGAATTAAGGTGGCAACTTCTCCCACCAAGCCAGACTGAAGACCCAAGGCCATGCCTTGCTGCAAACGTTCGATTAGGGCCTGCTGCACGACTGGGGAATTGTGCCCCAAGAGATGCACGCCAAACCCCATGAGGAAATCGACATATTCGTTGCCGTCAGCGTCCCAAGCTCTAGAGCCAGCGGCGCGATCGCCCACAATGGGATACACCATCTCTTTCAATAGTGGATCAAAACCAGCCGCTACTCGCGGATCTGCCAAAACTGGACGATAGGTTTGGGCGAATTGCTTGGAGGTACGGTGCCGCTGATCGTATTGGGTAATAAAGTGCTCTAAATAGGCTTGCTGACGAGCGTTTAAGCCTGCACTGGCAGCACGGGCAGCCAAGACAGATGAGAAATCGGCGATCGGTTTAGCAAGAGGAGTTTGCATGGGCTGCTACAGATATAGGTGGAGTTAAGTTGCCGTTTTCGATTAGGTAGGTGAAGTAGGTATCGAAAAGTGAGGAGATAAGAGGGCAGTGAATTGAAGTGCCTGCCAATCCTGCTAAGGTATTGCGGCAGTCAAAGTGCAGGGAGGCGATGCTAGAAGCGGTTTCCGTAGCAGGGGGAAACATGGAAATCAAAGGATACAGGGGATGATCCGGTTGATGTTGGGCAATCTCTAGCAATTGCGATCGCCACTCGCTGTAAGGCAATCGTTGCAAGGGATAACCGAGAGAGCGGATTTTGTGGATCAAGTGCTCGGCCGATAAGGGATGAGGATTCACCAAGTGGAAAGCTTGCCCCAGTGCTGTCGGTTGCAGTGACAGATGCACGATCGCTTGACTGACATAATTTACAGGTATGAAGTCAATGGGCATCTCTCCTTCTGGCGCACTACCAAGCTGCACACAGCCAATAATCAACTGATAGAGGAAGTCGTTGGCGTTAAAGACTCCGGTTTGACTATCTCCAGAAATGCGTCCGGGACGATAGATGGCAACGGGTAGACCGCGATCGCGAGCATTCATCACCTGTCGTTCCGCCACCCACTTCGTCTGCACATAACCATTATCGGGGACAGCTTCTAGGTTGGGGATATCTTGTTCCCAAACTGTCTGCACGCCACTCTTAGCAGTCGGTGCAAAGACACTGTTAGTAGAAATTAAGTGGACAGGTTTGGTGCGATGCTGACAAGCCAAGCGCAGCACTGTTTCTGTTCCCACAACATTGGCGACTCTGAGGCTGGCATAGGGTAGGGCATGATGCACCCAAGCTCCATTGTGATAAATGGCATCTAGCGTTTCAGCTAGGAATTGGAACTGAGCCACAGACAGCCCTAGATTGGGTTGAGCCAAGTCGCCAGGAATCGCCACAATACGATCGCGCCATTCATCTTGCCAGATCTTGTAAGTCTGAAGCGATCGCTGTAACCGTTGATGGGCAATTGGTTCATCCTCGGCTCGTACCAAACAATGGATGGTAGCCGTGGTTTGTCTCAATAACTCAGCTAGGAGGAAGGCACCCAAAAAGCCAGTGGCTCCGGTGAGTAGCAAATGCTCAAGAACCTTGGGCTGGAAGGATGAGCTAAGCTGAATATCGGTAGGCAGTATTGTATCTGCCATGATATCCGGCGATGCATCCCTAGACACTATTTCTAACTGATCCGGTTGCAGTTTCCGATCAACCAAGGCTGCTAATGCAGCGATCGTGGGAGATGCAAACAACTGTCGCAGCGATAGATCAACGGCAAAGGTCGTTTGCATCCGGGAGAGCAGTTGTGTGGTGAGAAGAGAGTGACCGCCTAGCTCAAAGAAGTTATCGTGAACGCCGATGGAGCCGACATTGAGCAGTTCGCTCCAGATCTGCGCCAACTGAATTTCTGTGGGAGTTGTGGGTGGGGCGATCGCGGCTGATTCTAGCGAGTTAAAGTCAGGGGATGGGAGCGCTTTGTGATCGATTTTGCCGTTGGGTGTGAGGGGAAAGACATCTAGAATCACAAACGCCGCAGGCACCATGTAGGGTGGCAACCGCTGCCCTAGGTAGTCTCGCCAAATTTGATGGAGAGATACAGATGTGCGATCGCGATTTATCGTTTCGGCAAGGACGATGTATGCCACGAGACGCGATTGATCGGGCTGATCCTCTCGGGCCACGACAGTAACTTCTTGGACGCTGGGATGTTGGCTGAGTACCGCTGAAATCTCACCCAGTTCAATCCGAAAACCGCGAATTTTAACTTGATGATCGATGCGGCCCAAGAATTCCAAGCTGCCATCAGAGCGGTAACGAGCGAGATCTCCAGTTTTGTAGAGGCGGGAGGAGTGAGGCGGGAGGGGAGAGGAGTGAGGAGTATTGGGCAGCGATAATGAGTTGGGAATAAATCGTTCGTTGGTTAATTCGGGGCGATTCAGGTATCCTCGCGCCAGTCCTGCACCACCAATATAAATTTCTCCGGGTACTCCAACTGGAACGGGACGGAGATGAGTATCTAGAAGATAAATTTGGGATTGGGCAATCGCCCGTCCAATGGAAGGAGTGCTCCAATCCCCACGCTGCATCAGTGCCACAGTGGAATAGGTGGTATCTTCCGAGGGGCCATACAAGTTATACACCCGCTGAATCGTCGGCTGTTGATAGAGCCGCTGCACCAGAGCTGGCTGTAGGGGTTCTCCCGCAAGATTAACGGTGCGAACAGAATCGGGGAGCGGGCCAGACTGTAGAAGGGCAGCGATCGCAGAAGGTACGGTGTTGACCAATGTCACTTGAGAAGCGGCAGGGATGATGGGTAGGTGCAAAGCGTTCTCTGATAGGATTACCCGACCCCCCCAACTTAGAGGCACAAAGATCTCAAAAACAGATAGATCGAAACAGATAGAAGTTGCTGCCAGAACCCCTGCTAACTCTGCGTCGGCGAAGACAGTGTTGGCCCACTCGGCCAACACCACAGGACTGGAGTGCTGAATTGCCACCCCTTTGGGCACGCCTGTAGAGCCAGAGGTATAAATTACGTAGGCTAGATTTGTAGCTGTGACCGTGCTTGCAGGGTTTGTATCGGGTAATTGGCTGATGTGCTCCCAAGCTGTATCTAAGGCAACTCGGTGACAGTCGGGAACTGTGGGGATGCGCTCGCCCTCCATCTGGTCTTGGGTGAGCAAGACTGCAACTTGGGCATCTGACAGCATGAACAAAAGCCGCTCTTCTGGGTAGTTGGGGTCAAGCGGCACATAAGCGCCCCCAGCTTTGAGGATTGCCAAGAGACTCATAATCAGATGCGGCGATCGCGGTAAACAAACCCCGACAAGTACTTCCGGGCCAACGCCCAGAGATTGCAAATGATGTGCCAGTTGGTTGGTTCGCTGATTGAGTTCGCGATAGGTGAGTTGCTGAGCGTCGTGAATGAGCGCGATCGCATCAGGTGTGCGTTCTACCTGAGCTTCAAAGAGATGATGTAAACAAAGGGTTGGGTCTGATATAGATGGATGTTCTAGATCATTCCACTCGATTAGAAGTTGATGCTGTTCACCAGGGGTGAGGATGGAGATCTCTTGGAGGCGAGTTCGAGACTGGGTAATAAAGCCTTCCAAAAGCGTTTGCAAATGTCCAAGGAGACGAGCGATCGCGCCATTTGTGAACTGTTGTGAGTTGTAAGTAATCTGGAGCAATAACTCTTCACCAGGAATTGCGGTGATCGTGAGAGGATAATTGGTCTGTTCAAAGGTGCTAATGCGTTCGATCATGAGATCCGTGGCAGGCGATCGCACTGTGGTATCAATAGGATAGTTCTCAAATATCAGGATGCTATTGAACAGAGGTTGAGTGGCAGGCACCTCGCTCCAACGGCGAATTTGCACCAGAGAGCTATATTCGTACGCCTGACGTTCTATCTGTTGAGCCTGAAGTTGTTGCAGCCAGGGAATTAGCTCTGCTTCTGGCGGCACTTGCACTCGCAGGGGTAGCGTGTTGATAAACAGCCCCACCATTGATTCTACACCAGGCAAGGTGGGCGGGCGACCTGCAACGACGGTACCGAAGACCACATCCGATTCACCGCTATAGCAACTCAGTGCCAAAGTCCAGGCCGCTTGTACCAATGTATTGAGTGTCAGCCGTTGCTGTTGGGCAAAGGTTTTGAGCGCCTGAGTGGTGGCAACTGGGAGATAAATCTGTTGTTCAGCGCGATCGCCTGCCGAGTTGATAGATTGTGGTTGCTCTAAATTAATTGCTGTGGGTGCGCTAAAACCTCGAAGATATCGCCACCAAAAGGGTTCAGCACTGAGCGGATTTTGCTGTTGTAGCCAGAGAATGTAATCACGATAGGGGCGAGGAGATTCTAACCTCAAGAATTGCTGCTGCGAGAGAGCTTGATAGTCTGCCAGAATCTCCTTGAACAACAGCGCTGTAGACCAGCCATCTAACAGGAGATGATGGTGGCTCCAAATAAAGTAATGAGCCTCCTCATCTATTTGAATCAGCGTACAGCGCATAAGAGGTGCTTGGGGCAAGACAAAACCGCGATCGCGATCCTCCTGCAAGAAGTTCTGCAATTTCTCTTCCTGCTCTGAAGCAGATACCTGTCGCCAATCTTGCTCTTCCCAGGGCAACTCAACCTGTCGATACACCACCTGGTAGGGTTGCTCTAGCCCTTCCCAGCAAAAGGCAGTGCGGAGAATGGAGTGGCGATCGCACAAACACTGCCAAGCTTGTTGGAACGCAGACCGATGCAGTGGCCCGCTTAGCTGCCAACAAAACTGCTCAAAATAAACCCCCGATTCAGGCGCATGCAGGGTGTGAAACAGCAATCCTTGCTGAGTGGGCGAGAGTTCGTAAATGTCTTCAATGTTTTCCATCTGCATTAGCGTTTCTTCCCGGATTGCAGCTGAACCATAAGTTTCTGAAGGTCGGAGGCGCTGAGGTTGGCAGCAGAGAAGCTGGGGGTTGGTTGAGTTTGTTGAGTTAGGGAGAGGAGCGATCGCAAATTATCCTGAAATTGTTGTATGAGCGCTTCAATCGTTTTGACTTGGTGGATCACGTTACTAAACGTCCAATGCACACGCAACTGTTGCTCGGCAATAATGCAGTTGATTTCTAACAGGTGCGATCGCTGTCCCTGAAGACTCCGTGAAGCCCCCGTAGACTCCTGGGCTGGACGGAAGAGAGAGGCGGTGTTAAATGTGGCGTCAGTTTGCCCTAAGTAGTTGAAACAAACTTGAGGACAGGGAACTGCTTGCAGCTCTGGTTCTTGGCTGAGATACCGCAGAATGCCATAGCCAATGCCATTGTTGGGAACTTGCCGCAGTTGGGTTTGAATCGATTTGAGGAGACTCAAGGTATCCTGTGGCTTGTAGTGCAGTAGGCGTGGGAAGATGGCTGTAAACCAACCCACTGTGCGTGAGAGATCGAGCGCCTCCGAGATTTCTTCGCGTCCGTGTCCTTCCAAATCAACCCAAAGCGCCGATTGTCCTGTCCAAGCTGTTAGGGTTTGGGTCAGCGCCGTGAGCAAAACTTCCTGGATCTGCACCTGATGCTTGGTAGGGAGATCTCGCAGGAGAACTTGAGTTTCGTCAGGAGTTAAGGTGAGCGTAATCGTCTGCGATCGCCCCACAGTATTCTCCCCACTTGAATAATTGATGGGAAGAGATACATCATGTTGTTGCGCTTGCCGTGCCTGATGCAGCCAGAATGATTGCTCTTGTTGCAACGTCTGCGATCGCGCGTAGGTTTGCAACGCTTCGCCCCACTGTTGGAAAGAGGTGGTTTTAGCGAGTAGCTGGATCGGTTGCTGCTGTTGCAGTTGAGCGTAAGCGGTCTGGAAGTCTTCTAGCAAAATCCGCCAAGAAACTCCATCAATTAGCAAGTGATGAATGACGATTAGCAAACGGCTAGGTTGATTGGCACCTAACTGAAACAGCGCCACCCGCATTAAAGGGGCTTGATCTAACTGGAGTTGAGCTTGTAGTTCAGAGGCGATTGCGGTTATCTTTTGACGCTGAACAATTTCAGCTTCACCTGACAGATCCACGACAGTCACAGGTGCAGGGATATCTTGATCTGCATGGGCGGCTGTCCAAGCATTTCCAGTTTGGGTAAATTGCGATCGCAGAGCATCATGATGCTGAATTAAATGGGTGGCGATCTGCTGCAATACTTCTGGCGTCAGGGGTTGTTGAACTTCCAAGAGTAGGGATTGATTCCAATAGTGCGACTCAGCAATGTTTTGTTCAAAGAACCAGTGCTGAATTGGGGTGAGTGGTAACGCTCCTGTGATCTTCCCTTGTTCGGCTGTAACGGCAGTGGCAGGAGCGGCGATCGCAGCCAGCTTAGCGATCGTCTGATGTTCAAAGACCTGCTTCGGTGTAATTTTTAGCCCCGCTTGATTGGCCCTGGCAGTCATCTGAATGCTGAGGATAGAGTCACCACCCAACTCAAAGAAGTTCTCATGAATGCCAACTCGCTCTAAGCGCAGCAGCTGTGCCCAAATCTCGGCTAACTTAGCTTCAGCAGGCGTGGTAGGCGCGATGAACTGTGCCTGACGATTTTGTGCTTGTGCTGTGGGATCAGGTAGGGCGCGGCGATCGACTTTGCCATTGGCAGTGAGGGGGAAGGCCGCAACCGACATGAAAATTGCAGGCACCATATACTCTGGCAATCGCACCTGGAGATGCGATCGTAGTATCTCAGAATCCAATGTTTTAGTAGAAGATTCTGGTACTCCATAGGCGACCAAACGTTGCTGACCAGATGCATCGGTGTGAACAAGGGCGATCGCATCTTGCACTTCAGGATGCTGCCGCAATACCGTTTCAATTTCACCCAGTTCAATCCGAAAGCCTTTGAATTTCACCTGATGATCGGTACGCCCTAAATATTCCAGCGTTCCATCGGGGCGATAGCGAGCCAGATCTCCGGTTTTGTAGAGGAGTGAGGAGTGAGGAGTGAGAAGTGTTCGCTGAAAGCGTTCCCGTAGGGTGGGGTGAGAGGAATGGGGCAGCGCTAATGGGTTGGGGATAAAGCGTTCTGCGGTTAGCTCTGGACGGTTGAGATATCCTCTCGCCAGTCCTGTCCCACCAATGAACAATTCTCCAACGACACCGATCGGAACGGGTTGCAGGTGCTCATCCAGGATATAAAGCTGCGTATTGGCAATGGGGCGACCGATCGGCACTGATCCTGTTTCGGGATCATTTGGTGTAACCGTGTAACCGCAGCAGCCTACCACGGTTTCAGTGGGGCCATACTCATTCACCAACAGCGTCTCTGGATCTGCCTGCCGCCAGAAACTTAGTGACTCTGCTGTAAGATTTTCGCCACCAATAATAAATCGACGGGTACATCCCCGCACCTGCTCAGGAGACAACTGCTGACTTAACACACTGAGGTGAGCAGGCGTAATCTTGACCAGACTGAGATTTCTCCGCCGCACCAAAGCATCCCGCAAGGTTTCTAAGCTGGGGTCATCAGGTAGCAACTCTACACTGCGTCCCACCAGTAAAGGAGACCACAGGCTGGTGACGGTCAAGTCAAACGCTAGGGAGGAATGCACTAGACTGCCCTCTCCTTGAGCCACTTCGTAAGCTTGAATTGCCCAGTTGAGATAGTTGGTCAAGCCCCGATGATGAATCAGCGCTCCTTTCGGTTGCCCAGTCGAACCAGAGGTATAAATCACATAGGCTAAATGGTCAGATTCTGTGATGGAGTCGGGATTTTCGGTCGGGGATGTAGCAACAGTTTGCCAATCGCGATCGAGGCAAAAGATCGGAGTCTGAGTGTCTGGCAATCGAGACAACAAGTGTGATTGCGTGAGCAGCAAAGGGGTTTGCGTGTCTGACAAGATAAAGGCAATGCGATCGCGCGGATAACTCGGATCGATTGGCACATAGGCTCCCCCCGCTTTGAGAATCCCCAGCAGGGCAACCACCATCTCTAAGGAACGCTCCACACACAAGCCCACTAACGTATCAGCCCCAACTCCTTGCGATCGCAGGTAATGCGCCAGTTGATTTGCGCGGGCATTGAGTTGAGAGTGGGTGAGCTGGCGATCGCCAAAAATCACGGCAATCTCATCAGGCGTACGGCAAACTTGCGCCTCAAACCAGGGAGTCAAGCACTCAAAAGGAGGCAGATTGGTTGCGGTTTGGTTGAACGTGACCAGCAGTTGTTCGCGTTCGGCGGGACTTAGAATCTCCAGTTGCGCGATCGCCGTATCCGGAGCCTGAATCGCATGGGTGAGGAGGGTTTGCAGTTCCTCAATCAACCGCTGCATGTCTGCTGCCTTGAACTGGACGGCGTTGTAACGTAGCTCGGCTGTGAGACCGTTCGCCTGCTGAATCCCGCACAGCTTGACCCAAAAATAATCTGTGCAACTTTCTACTTGGGCGATCGCATAACCTATCCCCGCAGTTTCCCAGGAGTCAGACTGCTCAATAAATTCAAACGCTAACGGTAAAACTCGCGTTTCTAAACCTGCACCTTGAATCGGCAACCCCTGCGCCCAGGCAAACGCATCTTGATGCACTGCCATCTCCTGCTGAGCAGCTTGCACCTGCTTCAGCGCTTGTTGAAAGGTCAAATCGGGTTGCAACTGGCTCGACAATGGCAAGGTACGAGACAACAAACCGATCGCAGGTTCCAATTCCTCATAATTGCGACCATCCAGGCTCACACCCAGTGTCAATGTTTCTCGCCCCGTCAGTCGCCACAGTAAAATTCGCCAAGCCGTGAGGAGGGAATCCGCGATCGCGTCACTCCCCATTTGGTTAACCAAGGCAGATGGCACTATCCAGGTGAGCTTTTCTGCTTGCAGTGCCGCATATCGCTCGGCAGGTTGAACAGGCAGCGAGAGCGTTTCTAGCCCAGCATCATCCAGCTTCCGCCAATAGTTCGGTGTGGCGCTGTTTTCCTGAAGCAGTTCATTTTGCCAGGTTGCTAAGTCTGCATACTGTAACGGTTTCTCTGCTTCTAATGAAGGAGACGCTTGCAGACACACAGCGTACTGTTGGGCAATTTCCTGTACCAAATTCTTGAGAGTGGCAGCATCACCGCAGAGAGCAGACAGACTCAGCATCAAGCAATGTTGCTCAGATGACTGACGAATCAAGCACCACTGTAAACTCTGCTCTAGAGGCAAATTCTGCGCTTGCCACTGTTGCCACAGATTCTTCAGTTCAACGGCTTGATCGGGTTCTGAAAGGTGGCTCCAATCGAGCGTGGCGATCGCCTCAGTAGGTGTTTCCTGAATTACTTGAAGCGGCAGATACAAACCAGGAACGGATTTGAAGGTGGTTCGCAAAATCTCATGGCGCTCGATGACATCCTGTAGAGCAGCTTGAAAAATCGTGGGAGCGATCGCGCCTGTAATGGAGATGGCTGCCTGAACTCGATAAGGCTGAACCGTATTGGCTCCCGTGAGTTGATGCACAATCCACAGGTGCTTTTGCTGCGGGGAAAGTTCGTAGCCTTCCAGGTTTGCTGAGGGTTGAGTGAGCTGTTGCATGGTGCGAGTTATTTGAGGAAGAATTCTTGCTCCTCCATCTCCTCTTAGGAAAGGGAGGCTGGGAGGGAGAGGTGATTTACGAAATGGGTGTGACCTTGCGGCGCATTTGGCGTAATTTCTGCTGCTGCGATCGCCGATGTTGGGCGCGATCCGATTCGGTAAGGGCGATCGCCAAGTCGCTCAAATGGCTTTGCGGTTGAGCCACCAGATATTGCAGGGCAAATTCAAATCGTTCCCACAGTCGCGTCATACTGGCCGCTTCAAACAAATCGGTGCTGTAGTAGAGCGAGCCTTGGATGCCTTCTGGTGTATCTGCCAGATTAATCAGCAGGTCAAATTTGGCAGTGCCGCGATCGACTTCCAACACTTCTAAGTGCAGATCGGCAAGTGATAAGGAGGGCATCGGCGCGTTTTGTAGCACAAATTTCACCTGGAATAAGGGCGTGCGGCTCAAATCCCGTGGCGGATTCAAAGCTTCAACCAATTGATCAAACGGCAAGTCTTGATGGGTGTAGGCATCTAGTGTTATCTGGCGAACGCGATGCAGCAAATCGGTCAAGGTGGGATTGCCTGAGGCATCCGTCCGCAATACCAGTTGATTCACGAAGAAACCAATTAAGCCCTCGGTTTCCACTGGGTGACGATTAGCGATATCTGTGCCGACTACCAGATTTTCCTGCCCGGTATACCAATGCAGCAATGCCTCAAATGCCGTCAGTAAGGTCATAAACAAGGTCACGCCTGACTGCTGACTGAGCGATCGCACTTGTTGAGATAAATCCTTGGAGAGTTGAATCGTATGTCTCGCCCCCTTAAAGCCTTGCATCGCTGGACGCGGATGATCCGTCGGTAAAGCTAAAACAGGCAAGTTTTCACCAAGTTGCTGCTTCCAGTAATCCAGTTGGGCTTGATAGCGATCGCCCTGTAACCATTGCTGCTGCCACACCGCAAAGTCAGGATATTGAACCGGGAGAGGGGCAAGCGGAGAGGGACGTTGGCTCACAAAAGCCGCATACAAATCTGCCAGTTCTCGCACCAAAACGCCCATCGACCAAGCATCTGAAACAATGTGATGGAGGTTCAGCAACAGGATATGTTCAGAGTCACTGAGTTTAAGCAGTGTTGCCCGTAGCAGTGGCCCTTGAGACAGATCAAAAGCATGTTGGGCTTCTACCGTGATAAGCCGCTGAACCTCAACGGTTTGTTCTGCTGCTGGTAAGGCTTGCAGATCGATGATGAGCAGCTCGAACGGGAGATAAGGCGCGATCGCTTGGGCAGGTTCTCCCTCTACGGTGGTAAAGGTGGTTCGCAGGTTGGCATGGCGCTGGATAATCTCCTGGAAACTCTGCGCTAAAGCCGCAATCTCTAACGCACCACTCAGCTTCACCGCGATGGGAATGTTGTAAAAAGGATTACCTGGTTCGAGCTGATCCAATACCCACAGTCGCCGCTGGGCAAACGAGAGCGGCAAGATAGTCTGTTCTCTTGAAAGCGGCTGAATGGCTGGAATCGGTTCTCCTGCGACAGACCGTAGTGCAGTCTCGATTCGTCCTGCCAAGCCCGCCACAGTCGGCGCTTCAAACAAATCTCTCAGGGGTGATTCAATCTGAAAAGCCCGATTGAGCCGAGAGATCACTTGCGTTGCCAGAAGCGAATGCCCGCCCAAGTCAAAGAAGTTATCGTGAATACCGACACTCTCCAATCCCAAAACTTGTGCCCAGATTCCGGTTAAGACCTCCTCCACAGGCGATCGCGCATGGTTGGAGATGGCAACCTCCTGACGCTCAGGTATTGGCAGAGCTTTGCGATCGATTTTGCCATTGGGTGTCAGCGGCAGCGCCTCCAAAACCACAATATCCGAGGGCACCATGTAGGATGGCAATTGTGCTTTTAGAGTGGTTCGGAGGGAATCTACCAGATCTACTGTCTGTGAGGGCGATACCACATAGGCAATGAGTCTCTGGGGCTGAGAGACTTCCTCATGAACAATCACTACGGCATCTTGCACCTCAGGATGCTGCGTGAAGACAGCTGCGATCGCTCCTAGTTCCACCCGAAATCCGCGAAGCTTAACCTGTTGATCTCGCCGCCCTAAGTACTCAACATTCCCATCGGGGAGATAGCGACCAAAGTCTCCAGTTTTGTAGAGGCGATCTTCTGGAGTGTTAGTTCTTGAGATAAACCGTGCTTGAGTTAACAAGACATCATTTAGATATCCTCGCGCTAAGTAGGGCGATCGCACATAGATCTCGCCCACCTCACCAATACCTGCTAACTGTTGCGACTCATTGAAAACCAGCAACTGCACATCATCAATACCCTTACCGATAGGAAGGCGATCGCGCAACCCTTCAATCGCAACTGTGGGAGGAATTACATAATGCCCCATGATTTGCGGCGTTTCGGTTGCACCATAGACATTAATGCAAGTTACAGCAGGCGCGATCGCCCGTAATCGTTCAACCAGCGATCGCGTGAGGATCTCTCCGCCACAGCAGACATAGCGTAGGAATGGAATGCCCTGGGGCTGAGTGTCCTCTACACCTTCACTCAGCAGGAGTTGCACCATTGCAGGCGTAAGGTGACTAATTGTGATCTCCTGTTGCCGCATCCAGGTTTGCAACCATCCCGGTGTGCCGATTTGCTCAGCATTGGGGATATATAGCGTTGCCCCAACCCATAGGGGTGCAAAGATATCTCGCAAGAGAGGATCATGAGCCAATCCAGAGAGTAGACTAAAGCGATCGCTGGGCTCTAGCTGCAAAGTCTTGTGATACCACTGGAAGAAGTGAGATAACGGCGCATGTTCTCCCAAAACCGCTTTTGGCTCTCCGGTTGTACCAGAGGTGAATGTCACATAAGCCAGATCGTGAGCCTTGACTTCAATGCCCGGATTGTCTGAGCTGTAGTCTTGCAGGCAGTGCTCAATTGCAGATCGCGCCGATAAATCCAGCTCACAACGACAGGAGAGTTCTTGGACAACTGCTTGCAATTCATCAGGCAGATTTGCACTGATTTGAAGCCATCCTTGAGGACGAGCAATTTGCAGGCGATCGCGCAAGGCTGCGACGGGATAGGACGGGTCAAGAATTAAGAAAGCAGCACCCGCTTTCCAGATACCTAGCAATGCTAGAACTAAAGCGGCACTGCGATCGCCGTAGATTGCCACGACATCTTGAGATTGAATACCGTGCGATTGCAGGTAATGCGCCAGTTGATTACTCCAGGCATCTAGCTCAGCGTAGCTCCAAGCTTGATCACGATCGACAATGGCAAGCTGATTGGGATGGCGTTTTGCCTGCTCTGTGAAATGGCTCTGAATCGAACCTGCCCAGCTTTCTAGTAATGGAGCTTCTGGATTAGGCAGTAAGGTTTGGGTGGTCGGCGTTACCAGGGAGAACTGAGTAATGGCCTGCTCTGGATTGGTCACAACTTGCTCTAGCAACTCCTGGAACTGCTCTTGCATGATGGCAATGCGTTCCGGGCAAAAGCGGTGCGCGTTGTAGACCCACTCTAGATGAATCTGATCCGCTTGCTCCCAGGCATAGAGGGTGAGGTCAAACTTAGAATGGGTGTGGTCATCGGCGACCGCCTCTACAGTGACTCCGGGCAATTCTAGCTTCGAGTCGCGGTAGTTGAGCAGATTAAAAAATACCTGGAATAGGGGCGTTTGATTGAGCTGCCGTTCTGGTTGCAGAACCTCCACCAGCTTTTCAAACGGCACGTCTTGATGAGCATAGGCATCCAGTGTCACCTCGCGCACCCGCTGCAACAACTCCCGGAAACTGGGCTGTCCACTCAAATCGGTTCGTAGCACCAGCGTATTCACGAAGAAGCCAATCAACGCTTCTGTCTCTTGTTGAGTGCGTCCGGCGATCGGAGAACCGACACAGAGATCGCTCTGATCGGTGTAACGGTGGAGCAACAGCTTGAATGCAGCTAACAGCGTCATAAATAAGGTTGCGCCTTCTTGATGGCCCAATCCTTTCACCGCGTCACTCAGAGTAGGGGGAAGGATATGCGATCGCTTCTCTCCTTTAAATCCAGGCGCTAAATGATCCGTAGGCAAGGCAAGCTGAGCAGATGCATCTTGGAGCTGCTGTTTCCAGTAAGAAAGCTGTTGCTCTAGAAAGTCTCCCTGTAAGCGCTGCCGTTGCCAAATAGCGAAATCGGCATATTGAATCGGGAGAGGAGAGAGGGGTGAGGAGTGTTCGCTGAAAGCGGTCCCGCAGGGTGGAGTGATGAATGCTGTATATAGCTCGGTGAGTTCTCGCACAAAAACATTCATTGACCAGCCATCGGTGATGATATGGTGCATGGTCAAGACAGCTAGGTGATGAGTGGGACTCAACCGCAGCAGCTTAATTCGGAATAGGGGTGCTTGACCCAGATCAAAGACCTGCTCAATTTCAGTTTGAATGAACTGTGCCGTTTTGGTCTCTTGAATAGAAGGTGGTAGATCTTGCCAATCGACAAGTGGAATATTGATTTTCAAGGTAGGGGCGATCGCCTGTACTGGCTCCCCATCCAAGATTTGGAACTGAGTTCTGAGAATTTCGTGACGTTCCAGAATCACATTCAAGCTGTGCTCCAAAATCGCTACATCCAAATTCCCTGTGAATCGGAATACTGCTGAGAGGTGATAAGCAGAGCTGTTTGGCTCCAGTTGATGGAGAAACCAGAGGCGTTGTTGGGAGAGTGAAAGTGGTAAGGGAGCGGTATCGCGATCGACTGGTTTTAAGGGAGCTGAGGCATTGGTGTTGTCTTGGGTGTGCTGTCTAACGGTTGCTGCTAACTCCTCGACAGTGGGCGATTCAAACAAACACCGCAACGGTAGCTCCGCATCAAAAGCTTCCCGAATCCGGGACATCACTTGGGTTGCTAGCAGAGAATGTCCGCCCAACTCAAAGAAGTTGTCATGAATGCCAATGGTACCTACTCCCAAAACTTTTGCCCAAAGTTCGGCGATCGCCGCTTCAGCATCAGTTCGGGGCGCTACAAACGTCTTGGTGAGTTCCGTCCAATCTGGGGCAGGTAATTGTTTGCGATCGATCTTGCCATTGGGTGTGAGGGGTAGTGCTTGTAGGATCACAAAAGCACCCGGAACCATATATTCCGGTAGTTTTGCCTTTAGCCAATCTCGCAGTTGAGAGGGATCGGGCGTGGCGTCTGCTTGCGGAACCACATAAGCCACGAGCTGCTGATTGCCTCCCCCATCCTGCCGGAGAATCACTACCTGTTCCCGCACATCCAGATGTTGACCTAGGACTGCCTCAATTTCACCCAGTTCAATCCGGAAACCCCGCAGCTTCACCTGATGGTCAATGCGTCCTAAGAATTCGATCGTTCCATCAGATAAGTAACGAACCAAATCCCCAGTTTTGTAGAAGCGATCGGCCCCCCCCACCTCTATTTCCCCCAGAATTGGGAGGCTAGACATATGCCGAAACGGATTGACGATAAACCTCTCCTGAGTCAGCTCAGGTCGATTGAGATATCCTCTTGCCAATCCTGCACCACCGATGTGTAACTCCCCTGGAACACCGATTGGAACAGGTTGGAGGCTTTGATTGAGCACATAGATTTGGGTATTGGCGATCGCGCGACCTAACCGCACCGGAGCATTCCCTGGTTCTACTCGTTCCACCATTGACCAAATGGTAGTTTCGGTGGGGCCGTACATGTTCCAAAGTGACTGGCTTTTGACTAGGAGTTGATCGGCCAGTTCACGGGATAAAGCCTCCCCACCGCAGAGAATCTTAAGCTGGGAATTTCCCTGCCATCCTGCCGCTAACAACAGTCGCCAGGTAGCAGGAGTTGCTTGCATCACAGTTGCGCCAGATTGCCTCATCAGTTGGATGAGCTGTTGAGCATCCATTGCTGTCCCTCGGCTGGAAAGCACTAGGCGAGCACCCGTGATAAGGGGCAGATAGACTTCTAGCGCTGCAATGTCAAAACAGATGGTCGTGACAGATAACAGCACATCTTCTGCGGTGAGTCCTGGCTCTTGACGCATTGAGTGTAAGAAGTTGGTGAGGGCATGATGCGGGATCTGTACGCCTTTGGGCTTGCCCGTGGAGCCTGAGGTATAGATCGTGTAAGCCAGATTTTCGCCTGTAGCCTGGCTCATGGGGTTCTCAGAGTTGCAACGGGCGTTGGCGAAGCCTGAGCTTGCTCGTATTGCGTCCCAATCGCTATCCAGACAAACAAACTGAGCGCTATGTTGAGGTAAGGTCTCTAACAGCGATCGCTGTGTGATCAGTACTGGAACTTGAGAATCCTCCAGCATCAGGGCAATGCGATCGGATGGATAGGCAGGGTCGAGCGGCACATACGCACCCCCCGCTTTCAAGATGCCGAGTAAGCCCACGATCAGATCGAGCGATCGCTCTACCGCAATGGCAACCAGCACCTCTGGACCAACACCGAGAGAATGCAGATAGTGAGCCAGTTGATTGGCTCGTTGATTGAGTTCTTGATAGGTCAAGGATTGATCTACGTAGGTAACTGCAATCGCATCAGGGGTACGCTCAACCTGTATCTCAAACCATTCATGAACACAGGCAGCGGGAAGAGGTTGAGCATTGCGATCGCGAGTATTCCACTCGAACAATAACTGGTGTTGTTCCGCCGCCGGGAGCAGCGGGATCTCTGCCAGCGATTGATTTGGATTGGCAATCATACCTTCCAGTAAAGTGCGGAGATGACCGAGGAGACGAGCGATCGCCTGTGGCTCAAATCGTTGCTCGTTGTAGGTCAGTTCAATTTGCCAGAATGTGCCGGGTTGAATGACCACTGTCAACGGATAGTTGGTCTGCTCAAATGTCCAGATATCCTGAACCGCCACAGAATCTGTTGCCTGTTGCAGACTGGCATCAATCGGATAATTCTCAAAGATTAACAAGCTGTCAAATAGCGGCGTGCCTTTAGGGATCTGGCTCCAAGATTGGATCTGCACCAAGGGCGTGTATTCGTAATGCCGCATCTCTGCCTGTTGCAGTTGCAGCTGTTGCAGCCAAGGCAGCAAGGTTGCTTCGGGTGACACCTGAACACAGACAGGCAAGGTGTTGATCAGCAATCCCACAATCATTTCAGCAGCGGCTAAAGAGGGAGGACGACCGGAAACGGTGCTGCCAAACACAACCTGTGCTTCCCCGCTGTAACGACTCAACAATAATGCCCAGGCTCCCTGCATCAAGGTGTTCAGGGTGAGCTGATGTTGGCGGGCAAATTGGCTCAGGGCATAGGTGATCTCTGAGTCTAGCTGGAGCGATTGACGCGCAATGGAGTTGGAGATGTGGCGATCGCCTGGGCGACGGTCAATCGCGAGTGCGGTTGGTGCAGCAGTATCCTTGAGACTGTCTTGCCAGAAGGTTTTCGCGGCGGCTAAGTCTTGCTGTTGCAGCCAAGCGATGTAGTCTCCAAAGGGGCGACTGTTGATAATGGGAAGTGCCTCTCCCTGACGCAATGCTGCGTAAGTTGTCCAGACTTGCTGCAACACCACTGCCGTGGACCAACCATCCAAAATTAGATGGTGCTTGCTCCAGATCAAGTGATAGCGATCGTCACTCAACCGAATTAGGATCAGCCGCATCAAGGGTGGACAAGTGAGATCGAAACCTCGCTGTCGATCCTGCTGGATGTATGTTTGTAACTGCTGGTGCTGTTGTTCCGGAGACTGCGATCGCCAATCGAACTGCTCTAGCGTCAGTGCCACTTGCCGATAAACGATTTGCAAGGGCTTTTCTAACCCTTCCCACTGAAAGCTAGTCCGGAGGATAACGTGGTGCTGGACGACCGTCTGCCATGCCTGTTCTAGTTGCTGTGGATGAACATCTCCCTGAAGCACACAGCCAAACTGACCCACGTAGATATCTGCTTCTGACGTGTAGAGGCTATGAAACAGAATCCCCTGTTGGGTAGGAGACAGCTCGTATAGGTTTTCAATTTGATTCAGGTTCATTGGGCACCCCCACGGGTTTGGCTCATTCGGGCGAACAGTTTGTCGAGGTCAGCTTGGCTAACGTTGGCTTGCGGGAAGTCAGAAGGCGTGAAGTTACTCACTGGAGCTGCATCAGGGTGGAGGAGCGATCGCAAGCTCGTCAAAAACTGCTGCGTCAGTCGTTCAATTGTTGGCAGAGCATGAGTTTGCGGGTTGTAAGTCCAATCCAATTGCAAACGTCCTTCTAATACCAAGGCATTGACTTCGAGCAAATACTGCCGCTGAGCTTGAGGGCTGCGGGTCGCTCCGGTGTCAATGGTCGCCATGCGGAATAGTGAGGAAGCGGCTAAAGTCGCGTCAAACTGTCCTAGATAGTTGAACAGAATCTCAGCTTGGGGTGCGTTTTGCAGGTTGGTTCGTACTAATTCATCGGAGCTGAGATAACGCAAAATGCCATAATCTACGCCACTCTGAGGAATCTGCCGCAACTGCTCTTTCACAGACTTCAGCATCTCCCTGACTTCTGCCTGAACATCTACTGTTAAGCGGGCAGGGTAGATGGCAGTAAACCAGCCCACTGTCCGGGAAACATCCACTTTTGACAGTACTTCCCGTCCATGTCCTTCCAAATCAATTAGAAAGTCTGTCTTGCCTGTCCAAGTCGCGAGGCTGTGGGCTAATGCCGTCAGTAATACTTCATCCACCTGTGCCCGGTAAGTCTTGGGCATGGTCTGGACTAATGTTTGGGTTTCGTCCGCATTGAGTGAGACAGAGAAGGTTTGGGCAGTGGCGATCGCATTCTCTCCAGTTCGATCTCCCGGTAATGCAGCCACAGGAGCATTCAAGGTTTGCAACCAGTAATCAACTGTTTTCTGGCAAGCTTCCGACTGCACATAGGTTTGCAACTGCTTTGCCCACTGCTGGAAGGAGGTTGTTTTAGGAGATAACTGCACCAATTGGCCTTGCACCAGTTGGTGATAGGCTGTTTGCAAATCCTCCAATAGTACCCGCCAAGACAGCCCATCCACTGCCAAATGGTGAATCACAATCAGCAGTTGATCCGATTGCTGTGCCCCTCGTTGAAATAGCACCACTCGCAGTAGTGGCCCTGTTTCTAGATTCAGGCTAGTTTGCGCCCAGTGAGCCGCTTGAGCGATCGCCTCTTGCTGACTTTCAACTTGATTCGATAGATCCATCACCGTGAATGGAATCTCTTTTTCAAGACCACCATTCACCTGTTGCCAGGTATCCTCGACACGCTGAAATCTCAGCCGCAGCGCATCATGGTGGCTGATCAAGTGCTGGATGGCCTGCTGCAAAATTTCAGCTTGCAGCGGAGCTTGCGCTTCCAGGAAAACAGCTTGATTCCAGTGGTGAGGTTCTGCCAAGTTTTGCTCAAAGAAGCGATGCTGAATTGGGGTCAGAGGGACCTCGCCCGTGACAAGAGTTTGAGGTGCAGCGAAATCTTCCTGCGGCTGCGCCTCAACCACCAGCGCCAACTGAGCGATCGTCTGGTGTTCAAACAACTGCCGAGGTGTGAAGCGTAACCCGATTTGGTTGGCTTTGGCGATCGCCTGAATGCTCAGGATGGAATCTCCCCCCAACTCAAAGAAGTTGTCATGAATGCCCACCTCAGCCACACCTAAAACGCTTGCCCAGATAGCCGCTAGCTGACGTTCAATTTCGTTGTGAGGCGCAGCAAAGGCAGGTTTGGCGATCGAATCCTGAGCCTTGGGAGCGGGTAGAGCTTGCCGATCCAATTTGCCATTGGCAGTCAGGGGCAAAGCTTTTAAGCCAACGAAAGCAGAGGGCACCATATATTCTGGTAATCGTTCTGCTAAAAACGCTCGCAGCGTCTCTGCCAAGCCTGGTTTATTCGGCGTTTGCGACACCACATAAGCCACCAAGTGCGGTTGATTGGGTTGATCTTCTCGTTTGATCACCACCAGCGATCGCACGTCTGGATGTTGCCCTAGTACTGCCTCAATTTCACCTAGTTCAATCCGAAAGCCGCGAATTTTTACCTGATCATCTGCCCGACCCAGAAACTCGATCGTGCCATCAGGGAGATAACGAGCGAGATCTGCAGTCTGGTAAAGGCGTGAGGAGCAGGGGACATTTTGCAGCTTCAACAGATTAGGAACGAATCGTTCCTCCGTCAGTTTTGCCTGTTGCCAATAACCTCGTGCTACATTCGCTCCGCCAATGTAGATTTCGCCAGGAACACCGACGGGAACAGGTTGTCGGTACTCGTTGAGGAGATAGATTTGGATATTAGCGATCGGAGTTCCCAAAGGCACTATCTCGGACTCAGGCAATGTCTCAGGAACTGCATAGGTGAGAACGCCCACAGCTGTCTCTGTAGGGCCGTAGTGATTGAAGATTTGGCAACTAGGAGCCTGCTGCCGCACTTGCTCAACCAACGCTCCACTCAATGCTTCTCCGCCTAGAATCAAGCGCTGACGTGGGAGAAAGCGATGTACATCAGGTGAGGTCAGCAGTGCCCGTAAATGGGATGGCACAATCTTGAGACAGTCGATGGGGTAGCGATCGCCATATTCCGCTAAGGCTGCTGGGTTCATCACCCGATCTTGGGAGAGGATATGGAGACATCCCCCAAAACAGAGGGAGGCAAAAATCATCGTGTTGCCCAGATCTGCTGCGAAGGTAGAGACGAGGGCAAAATTAGCGCCTGGAGGTAGTTCGTCGAATTTGAGCGATCGCCGTACTCCATACAAATAGTTGCTGAGTTGCCGATGTTCGACTGACACACCTTTGGGTTTCCCAGTGGAGCCAGAGGTAAACAGGATATAGGCTAGATTTGCAGGCGTGATTACAGCAGTTTTAGCCCCCCTACCCCCCCAACTTTGGGGAGAAACGGAGTCAAACTCACACGCTGAGGCAATCTCATGATCCAAACGAATCACGGTTGATGCTGCATCGGCAGGAAGTTTTGTCAGTAAAGAGGATTGCGTGATCAGAACTGGAATCTCTGCCTCTTGCAGTCGTGCTGCTAAGGCCGCAGGTGGCAAGCTAGGATCGAAAGGAACATACGCGCCCCCCGCCTTGAGGATGGCAAGCAAGCTAATGATCATCTCCAGCGATCGCTCCAGGTAAATCGCTACCGGAGTTTCTAGCTCCACACCTCGTTGCTGCAACTCATAGGCAAGTTGATTCGCCTTATCGTTGAGCTGCTGGTAGGTGAGCGATTCATTTTCAAAGACCACCGCAACTTGACCTAGCGATCGCTTAACCTGTGCCTCAAACAGCTCATGAATGCAAAGTTGCGGATACTCTACAGCGGTTTGATTGAGGGTAAGGAGTTGCTGGCGATCGCTCTCGGTTAGGATCTCCAATTTGCCAATAGCTGTCTGCGGATCGCCAATCACGTTCTCCAAGAGAACTATCAAGCGTCTTGCCAATTGCTGAACAGCTTCAGCTTCAAATGCTTGAGCGTTGTAGTGCAGTTCCAAGTTTAGTTCTTCACGCTGCTGACCTACCAGCTTTAGCTGAAACGACTCGATGTGGATTTGTCGCTGCTGGATTGTCCAGTTAAGATTGTCAGACGCAAATGATGGTGATTGATCCAGCCATTCAAAGCCAAAAGGAAGAAAAGGTGGATGATGCGCAATCGCTAGTTCTGGCACATCTTTCCAGGTAAACGCTTCCTGCCATTGAGCCGCTGTTTGGAGGGAGGAGTGGAACTGCTGGAGCAGGGTATCAAAGGGCAGAGTTGCTTCTAGCTCAGAGGCGATCGGCAAGACTTTTGCTAGCAGCCCCAGAGCCGACTCCAGTTCCTCATACTGCCGTCCCGCATCCGTTACACCCAAGATAAAAGTGGATTGATCAGTATGCCGCCACAGTAAAACCTGCCAAGCAGCCAGGAGTAAGGTGGAAAGAGAAACTTGATGAGATTGGGCGATCGTCGTTAGCGCTTGAGTCTGTTCATTGGAAATAGTTAGAGTTAGCTGCTGGAACTGAAACCCCAGTTTCTCTGGCGATCGCTGTTGGCCTGGCAGTTGCAAACGCTCCAAGGGTACCCAGGTTTGTTGCCGCCAGTAGGCTCTTCCGGCTACGGCTTCCTCACTTTCTAACAGTTCACATTGCCAAGCAGCGAGATCGGCATACTGCACCGGATCAACCGCATATTCTTCTGCCTGCACAATCGCGGCATAGGCTTGACTGATTTGATCTACTAAATGGGTCAGAGCGATCGCATCGGTACACCAAACCGGAAGAACCAGTTGCAGGAGATGTTGATCGGTTTCCAGTTTTGCCAAACGTGCTGTCAGCGGAGAACGAGCCGTAGTCAAAGCATCGGGCTCAAATTCTAATGCTTGTCCATCCCAGGATTTGAGGGTGGGGAGATGGTCAGTAATCACCTGTAAAGGGAGATCCGTTCCGGGCAAAACAGCGATCGCAGTGCGGAGAATTTCGTGCTGCTGCGCTACCTGCTGGATCGCTGCTTCTAGAACCTGAAATTGCAGATCTCCCTCAATGAGAACCAGACAGGTTGCCCAATTGGCGGACTGTTGATCTTGCTGAAACTGACATCGCTGTTGCTGCGGTGAAAGCTGAAATCCTTCAAGGGTTGGAGTGTGCATGGTTGAATCTGAAATATCGGATCTAGAGGAAGCGATCGCAGGGACAGACGGTTAATGGTTGGTGTAGGGCTGGGTTTAGCAGAAGATATTGAGTCAGTTCAGCGAGGGATATTCAAAACCTGCCCCTACGAGGTATCTAATTGATGTCAGGCGATCGCGATTCACAAGGTTCTGCCATCCCCACCACCACTTTGCGGGGACCGACAAAGGGAGTCCGTCCGTGAGCGGCGAGCAGGTTGTCGAGTAACAAAATATCGCCCTGCTGCCAGGGAAAAATCACCATTTCTTGCTGATAGACTTCCCGAATCTCATTCAGAACGGAATTTTCAATAGGCGTTCCATCGCCGTAGTAGGCATTGCGAGGCAATTCTTCGGGGGGAACCACTGCCAGCAAAGACTCTCGCACTGTTGGCGCTAAACTCGACACATGGAACAAATGGGCTTGATTAAACCAAACGCGATCGCCCGTAGCGGGATGAACCACGATCGCTTGACAGACCTGCCGTGTTCTCAGGCGATCGTCACTACGCCATTCCCATTCAATTCCTGCTTGACGACAGTAGACTTCTACTTCTGAACGCTCTGAGGTTTGGAAAACTGTTTGCCAGGGAAGATCGAGGCCACCGCCATAGTTGCGGGCATACATCACCTGCTTCTCGATGAAGCGCTCCTTAATTCGGGGGTCTAATTTTTGGAAAATTTTACGGCTGTCCGCGATCGGGGTGGCCCCGTCTTTAATGGCGGGCTGTACGCAGTAAAAGGCGATTCTCAAAGGATAGCTACGGCTATAGGCCATCTCATTGTGGAGCGGAATCCACTGATCAGCTGGATATTCCGTTGAGGTATAGATCTTGCCGCTGACCGTGCTGCGGGGTGTGGAGCGATAGGAGTAATCGAGCAAAGAGCCATAAAGAGATTGCATCCACTGCTCAAAGGCGGGCACGCTGTTGATATTGAAGTTACGAAACAGAATGCCGCCATGTTGCAACAGTTGAGTTTCCAGCCACTGCTGCTGATTCAATACCCAGGTTTCTAAATTTAACCCTTCTACTTGGGGTTGAATAATTAGCGGTAAAGGCTGGTCTGGTTGCAACTGGCTCGTCGTGACTAGTTCTGTCGCAGCCGAAAAGCTGACGGCGCGGCGTTTAATGCCTTGGAGTTTGAGACGGGAAGGGGATTCTGGGTGACTCATGGTTTAAAGGTGTTTTTTAAGACCGTTTACGTTTAATTTGGCTGAGTTTTTGTCGCTGGGTGGCTTTAAAGGCTTGCCCTGCCTGCTGTTGCTGCTGTTTCTCAGTTTCGGCTAAGATCTGCGTTAAACGACTCAGGCGGATATCCAGTTGGGCAATGACAGTTTCTAGTAAGGTTTGGTAGAGGCGGGCTAGGCGAGTAATGGCGATCGCCTCAAATCGAGCGGTTTTATATTCAAAAAAGCCCTCCAGTCCAGCCGTGGTTTCTGTAAGATCCAGCTTCAGGTCATGCCGCACCACACCGACATCTATGTCAGACAGCGTTAATTGCAATCCAGGCATCTCAACGCTGGGCATAGGGGTATTTTGCAGTACAAACCAAGTTTGGAAGAGAGGCGATTGCCCCAGTTGGCGATCGATCTGGAGTTCGGTTACTAGTCGCTCAAACGGCACATCCTGATTGGCATAAGCTCCCAGTGCCGTCTCTCGCACCCGCAACACCAATTCTCGAAAAGTAGGATCACCAGATAAGTCGGTTCGCAGCACCAGCGTATTCACAAAGAAGCCAATCAAGCCCTCAATTTCCCGATGATTACGGTTCGCGATCGGAGAACCCACAGCAATATCCGTTTGCTGGGTGGCATAGTGAAGCAAGGCATTAAACCCTGCCAACAGCGTCATAAATAAAGTGGCGTCGATTTCTTGACTCAACGTTTTGAGCGCTGTGGTTAAGTTAGCAGCGAACGTGAGCGGATATCGTGCGCCTTGAGATGTGGCTGGTGCTTCTGAAGAGGAATTGGCGATCGCAAACTTTAACGGTGGCGGAATCTCCTTGAACTGGGCTTTCCAGTAGGCAAGCTGCGATTCCAGCACCTCTCCTTGCAACCACTGACGCTGCCAAACGGCAAAGTCGGCATATTGAATGGGGAGATTTGGCAGGCTTGGGGCTTCTCCTTGAGCAAAAGCAGCATACAAATCCGCCACCTCTTGCAAGAAGACCCCGATCGACCAAGCATCCGAAATGATGTGGTGTAAGCTCAGTAGGAGAGTATATTCGTGATCTCTCAAATGCAGGAGCGTGAATTGAAAGAGAGGCGCTTGGTTGAGATCGAAGCGGTGTTGGCTTGCCTGCTGGAGCCACGAGCTGAGATCAGCGTTGTCCTGACGCAAATCCACTACAGGCAAATCCACCGGGAGCGTTGGCAGAATTACCTGAATTTGTTGTCCTTCCTCGACAACAAATTGTGTCCGTAACACCTCATGCCGCTGGACAAGTGCATTCAAACTTTGCTCTAGCGCTGTAATGTCGAGATGTCCCTGAAGTTGAATTGCGCCTGCACAGTTATAGGACAAATCATCAGGGTTGAGTTGATGCAAGAACCAGAGCCGCTGTTGAGCAAAAGAGAGAGGGAGTTGCTGCCGCTGAGCGAGGCGTTGTAGAGGCGGAACTGCTGCGGTTGTGCTGCTAGCTTGTTCTACCTGAGTGGCAAATTCCGCGATCGTGGGATAAGCAAATATTTGCCGCAGGGATATGTCCACCCCTAAAGTTTCCCGAACGCGAGAGATCACCTGAGTGGCCAAGAGGGAATGTCCACCCAGTTCAAAGAAATTGTCCTGAATGCCAATAGCATCAGTGACGAGCAGTTGCGACCAGATCTCAGCCAGTTGTTTCTCGGTAGCGGTGCGAGGTGGAATCAGTTGCGATCGCACCACAGCATCGCCCGTAGGAGCAGGTAAATTCTTGCGATCGAGCTTGCCATTGGGGGTCAGCGGGATTGATGACAAAGGCACAAAAGTGCTGGGAACCATATATTCCGGTAGTCTTGCCTTCAGCCAATCTCGTAACTGAGAAATTAGATCTGGTGTGGTTTCTGCTTGCGGCACAATATAGGCCACCAGTTGCTCGCCTTTTTCACCTTGTCCCTCTTGCACAATTACTGCTTGCTCTTGCACACCGGGATGTTGGCTGAGAGCGGCTTCAATTTCACCCAGTTCGACTCGGAAGCCGCGCAGCTTCACTTGGTGATCAATGCGTCCCAAGTACTCAATCGTGCCATCGGAAAGATACCGCGCTAGATCTCCGCTTTTGTAGAGAAGTGAGGAGAGGGGTGAGGAGTGTTCGCTGAAGGAATTGACAATGAATCGTTCCTGGTTTAACTCAGGGCGGTTGAGATAGCCACGAGCAACACCTGCTCCACCCACATACATTTCACCAGGCACACCGATCGGGACTGGTTGCTGATACTGATTCAGGATAGATACCTGGAGGTCTGAAATCGTCTTACCGATTACACTTTTGGTAGCATCAAGAACAGTCATGGAGAGCGGGTGATATGTTACATGCACCGTGGTTTCTGTAATGCCGTACATGTTGACGAGCTGAGGAACTTGGTCGCCATGCCGCTCAAACCAGGGTTGCAAGCTGGGATAAGATAACGCTTCTCCACCAAAAATGACTAAACGGAGGCTGAGATCTGGAGATACTTCCAAAGCTGTTTCTGCTTGAATCAGCTGACGGAACGCTGAGGGTGTTTGATTAAGGACGGTCACCCGTTCTTGGCACAACAATTTATAAAATGCTTCCGGCGATCGCGTGTTCCAATAAGACACCACGACCAATCGCCCACCATACAGCAATGCCCCCCAGATCTCCCAAACGGAGAAGTCAAAGGCGTAGGAGTGAAAGAGCGTCCAAACATCCTGTTCGTTGAAGTGGTAGCAGGATTGAGTGGCGGTAAAGAGACGCACGACATTGCGATGGTTGACTAATACGCCTTTCGGTTTACCTGTAGAGCCAGACGTGTAAATGACATAGGCGAGATGGTCGGCTGTCACGCCACTCACCAAATTGTCAAGGCTTTGTTGGCTGATGACGGGAGCATCGCGATCGAGGCAAACGACCTTAGTTCCCTGAGGAGATAACTGCTGCTCGTGGCTGCTCATCGTTACCAATACTGGCACCTGAGCATCATTGAGCATGAACGCTAGACGCTCTGCTGGGTAGGAGGGGTCTAGTGGCACATAGGCACCCCCCGCTTTGAGAATCGCGAGGATGCTAATGATCATCTCTAGCGATCGCTCAACACAAAGGCCAACCAGCACTTCTGGGCCAACACCGAGCGATCGCAGATAGTGAGCCAGTTGGTTAGCGCGTTGGTTGAGTTCGCTGTAGGTGAGAGATTGGTCTTCGTAGGTAACGGCGATCGCATCGGGTGTCCGGGCTACCTGAGCTTCAAACAGCTCAACCAAGTTCGAACCTGGCTCTACAGCAAACTCTTGCTCGGTCTGATTCCATTTGATAATTTGCTGCCACTCTGCCGTAGTCAACAAACAAAACTCTGACAGATGGCGATCGGGATTGGCAACAACCTGCTCCAACAGATGCTGGAAGTGTCCCAGCAGGCGTTGCACAGTGGCCGATTTAAACAAATCGGTGTTGTACTCGATCGCTCCCGTTAGACCTTGCTCGGTTTCAGAGAGGGCAAAGAACAAATCTAATGTTGCCGTATGGGTGTCGATCTCCTCTAGGGATGTCACGGTTAAACCGGGGAGAGTCAGGGGTGGCATTGGGGCGTTTTGTAGGACAAACTTAACCTGGAACAGTGGCGATCGCCCTGAGGTTCGATCGGGGTTGAGAGTCTCTACCAGCGTGTTGAATGGGAGGTCTTGATGGGCGTAGGCGTCTACTGTCACCTGTCGCACCCGTGCCAATAGCTGCCGAAAGGTGGGATTTCCAGATAGATCGGTTCGCAGCACCAACTGATTCACAAACAGCCCAATCAACCGTTCGGTTT
Organism: Trichocoleus sp. FACHB-262; assembly: GCF_014696035.1. Lineage (NCBI taxonomy): Bacteria > Bacillati > Cyanobacteriota > Cyanophyceae > Leptolyngbyales > Trichocoleusaceae > Trichocoleus > Trichocoleus sp. FACHB-262. Next base: position 42,387 of record NZ_JACJPK010000031.1, read on the forward strand.
CGGTACGGTTGCGATTGGCGACATCGGTGCCTACGACCACATCCTCTTGCCCGCTGTAGTAGTGCAGCAGCAGGTTAAAAGCGGTGAGGAGCGTCATAAATAGCGTCGCACCTTCTCTCTGGCTTAGGGCTTTCAGCGATCGCGTTAGGGAATCTGAAAGCTGCACCGGAAGTTTCGCACCATTAAAAGTTTGGGAGGAGGGGCGCGACTTATCTGTGGGCAAGTTGAGAATTGGCAAATCCTGTAACTGCTGCTGCCAATAGGCAAGTTGAGTTTTGGCGGTTTCACTGGTTTGCCATTGCCGTTGCCACACGGCCACATCACCATATTGAATCGGTAGTTCTGGCAAAGACACAGGCACTTGACAGCTGAACGCCTGATAGCAAGCCGCCAATTCTTCAATAAATACCCCCCGCGACCAACCATCGGCAATCAGGTGATGGAGAATCACCAACAGCACATGGTGAGTGGCATTGAGGCGCAGCAAAACCGCTCGCAGCAAGGGGCCATGAGCGAGGTCAAACGGATGCTGAGATTCTTGGAGTAAGAGGGAGGCCAGCTCAGATTCTTGGGATTCGAGGATTTGGCGATCGCTAATCTCTCTGAGTACTAACTGGCAAGCTAATGTAGGATGAATGACTTGAATCGGTTGACCATCTTGTGTAGTGAAGGTGGTCCGCAGGCTTTCGTGGCGCTGCATGATGGCACTAAAACTTTGCTGAAGGGCGATCGCGTTGAGTGCCCCTTCTAACCGCACCGCAAAGGGAATATTATAGAGGCAACTATTGGGTTCTAGCTGTTCAAAAAACCAAATCCGCTCCTGGTCAAAGGATAAAGGTAGCGAATTTCCAGATTGTCGACGCGGAATCGTGAGAACCTGAGCAGACTGTTCTCTTTGTTGTTTGAGTCGCTGCTCAAATAGCTTTCGTTGTTCTGGAGAGAGAGCCGCAATCCGTTTAGCCAGGTCATTCATCGTTTCAGCGCCCATGATGATCAAAAGAAACTCAAAGCTGAGTATTGGCCTGAAGAGGCAGCCGCAACAGGTTCAAGGGAGAGAGATTGTTGGATGCGATCTTTGAAATGGTTGAGATGCTCCAAACTGGCGATCGCTAGATCAAAGTCAATGCCAAAATCAATCAGGCAAGCGACTTCATCTACCCCAATTTCCCGGAGGCGTTGAATCACGGGTTCACAGGTTTCAGCGGTACCAATTAAGGTTTTGCCATCGAGATAACGCTCAAAGCCAAATTGCAGCAGCGTCTCAATATCACTTTCGGTAAATTGTGCTAGGTTGATAGGCAAATTCTCTCGCTTGACCAAGCTTTCAATCAGGTCAAAGTGAGTTTTTAAGTAATTACAAAAGGGAGCTTGCACCTGCCGCTTCACCTGCTCATAGTCTTCACTGATAAAGGTATGCATCATTAGGGAGACTTGGCCTGCATCGGGATCATGACCGTATTGAGCGCGAGCCTTCCGGTAAAGCTGGATTTTCGGTGCCAGTTCATCTACCGATGAGTGCAGCAGGGAAGTCAAAACATTAGCACCGAGCCGTGCTGCCTCTGTAAACGTGTGATCAGAATGGCAGGTAATCCAAATCGGCAGTTTGGGCTGAACTGGGCGAGGCAAGGTGCGAACTTGCACAGGCTGCCCCGATCCATTTTTGCGTTCAATCGCTTCACCTTCCCACAACCGTTGCACCGTATCGATTTCGCGCCACATCACGGCTTGGCGATCGCGATAATTTTTGGGCAACAACACAAAGTCATCCACATGCCAGCCATAGGCAAACGTAAGACCCACCCGACCGTTGGATAAGTTATCCACCACTGCCCACTCTTCGGCTACCCGCAGCGGCTCTTGCAGGGGTAAAACCACACTCCCCGATCGCAACTGTACCCGCTCAGTAATCATCGCCAGAGCGGCATTAATCACCGCTGGGTTGGGATACAGCCCGCCAAAGTCATGAAAGTGCCGTTCGGGAATCCAGATGGAAGAAAACCCGTGGCGATCGGCGAATTTTGCACCTTCTGTTAGGAGCCGATATTTATCGGAACTGTGGGTAGAACCGTCGCCAGAGAAGTAAAAGAGACCAAACTGCATGATGATTAGCGAGAAGTTTCCAATTGATTTTGAAGCTGCTCAGGCGTGAGATTTTCAATATCTGCCAGGAGTTGCGCGATCGCCTCTAAATCCTCACCTTGCGGTTGCTGAGACTCAATCCACTGCGCCAATTCAGCGATCGTGGAAGCCTCGCCCAACAGCACTCGCAAAGGTAATTCCACCTGGAATAGATCGCGCAATCGGGAGACCGCCTGGACTGCCAAAAGGGAATGCCCACCCAACTCAAAGAAACTGTCATGAATGCCAATCGGTTCAACCCCCAAGAGGTCTTGCCAGATATCAGCAATCTGTTGTTCTACGGCACTGTGAGGCGCGACATAGGCACTGTGCGGCAGGAGATGATGACGCGATCGCCCTTCTGATGCGGAGACAAACTGATCGATAGAAGCAGACTGAGTTTGCTGCAACACCGTTTGCTGATGCTGCTCAACCACGGCCTGTAAATCTTGCGTCGAGACAATCACCTGCGGCAAGCCACTTTGCAGAATTCGTTGGAAGACTTCAATGCCCTCCTCGGTGGTCAATCCCTGCTGTAAACTAGCTGCTCGCTGTTGCTGCAAGGCTTCTGGAAGCGTTGTATTTACTGCCATTCCCACCTGTTGCCAAGTATCCCAATTAATCGCGATCGCCGGGGAACCATATTTGGCAGTCCAATAGTGAGCAAACGCATCGAGGAAGGCATTGGCAGCACAGTAATCGCTCTGACCAAATTCGCCAATGATGCTGCTGAGGGAAGAACACAGGCAGAGGAAATCCAGCGAGATCTCTTGTAGCACTTCCTTCAAAACGAGGGTGCCTTGCACTTTCGGCGCGAGAACCGCCGCTGCGGCTTCAAAGGTTTTCAGTTGGGCAATGCCACCCCCAGCAATTCCTGCGGCGTGGATTACTCCATTCAACTTGCCAAATCGTTGTAGCGTCTGAGCGATCGCCTCTCTCATCTGCTCTCGATTTGTCACATCTGCTTGAACGACCAGAACCTCTGCGCCCAAGGCTTCCAGTGCTTGTAGGGTTTGAGACTCTGCTTGTCCCGAACGGCTGATTAGAACCAGCTTGGCCTGTACCGATTCAGCCAGGTAACGAGCGAGAGATAAACCAATGCCACCCAATCCACCTGTGATTAGGTAAACACCACCCGGTTGTAATTGAATTTGAGGGGTTGATGGGGACTCCAGATTTACAGGCTCTAGAGATTGTACCCAACGATGCCGCCCACGATAAGCAATCTGCTGAAAGGGTTGCTCTGAAGTGGTGGAACAAAGTTCTGTGGTGAGGTGTTGAATTGTTGACCCTCTAGCCCTCCAACCTTGTGGGGAACCAGACGCATTGGTCGTACGTGAATCGAGATCGATGTGAGAGCAGGTCAGGTTGAGCTGTTCTCTGGGCAAGACACGACAGAACCCTAGGCTGGTTGCTGCGGTTGGATCAAGCGCTTCTTGACCTGTGATATCGTACAAGTCTTGCGTAATTACGGTCAGATGAACTCGATCGCTGAAATTCTGTTGCGCCAAAGCTTGGGTTAGATAAAGCAGACTATAGAATTCCAAAGATTGCTTCTCTTCAGGCGATCGCGCTTCTCCCTCTAAGTTCCAGCAGTGAGCGATCGCCGTTGGCTGTTGAGAGATTGTCTGAAAGAGTGTTTGATAGTCTTCTGGCGTTTGGGGATTGATGGTGTAGGTGCGCTCATCTTTCTGAGTAAAGCGATCGCCCATCATCACGGTTGTCACTGCATGTCTCGCTTGTCCTAACTGACTAGCAAGCTCAGATCCAACGCCTGATGAGTCCGCCAGGATTAGGTAATGTTGAGGATTGGCGATCGTAGGTGCTACTAATGGCGATTGCTGCCAGGAAGGGACATAAAACCAATCACTGACATTTGACTTTTTGCCTAAAGCAGGGGCTGCTGGTGTGGAATTTGCCTGCTTGGTAGGCGGATCAATCCAATACCGTTGACGCTCAAAGGGATAGGTGGGCAAGGGTAACCGTCGTCGTTGCTCATGGGCATAGAAGCCTGACCAGTCAATTTCTAAACCTGCTAACCACAGCCGCCCTAGGACATTGAGCAAAAAGGAAATATCTGATTCGATCTCTTTTGGCGCATCTTTGGGATGACGCAGAGAGGAGAGGATGATTTGCCCGCTGGCTTGCGATTGATGCTGGCGGATCAGGGTGCTGAGGGTGCGACCGGGGCCAACTTCAAGCAGAATGCAGTTTGGCTCTTGCAGCAGTTGGCTCACTCCCGCCGAAAAGCGTACTGGTTGCCGTAGATGCTGCACCCAATAGTCAGGGCTGGTTGCTTCTGCTGAGGTCATCCAGGTGCCTGTCAGGTTCGACAGTAGCCGCAGAGTCGGAGGCTGCAACTTCACCTGACTCACCGCTGCTCGGAAAGAGACCAAGATCGGTTCCATCATGGCAGAGTGGAATGCGTGAGATGTGTGGAGCAAGCGACATTCTACGTTTTGGGCAGTTAGGCGATCGCGCAACTCTTCAATTGCAGCCGTTGTACCCGACACCACACATAGATTGGGAGCATTGATGGCTGCTAAAGAGAGATCATGGTTCAGCCAAAGTTTGATTTGTGTCTCAGATAGGGAAACCGCCAGCATCGACCCCGTGGGCAGGGATTGCATGAGCTGACTCCGTTTTGCCACCAACCTGAGCGCATCCTCAAACGAGAACACACCCGCCAAACAAGCGGCGACATATTCACCCACGCTATGGCCAGTCAATGCTTGCGGCTGCACTCCCCAAGACATCCAGAGTTGCGCCAAGGCATATTCCACCAAGAACAACGCAGGTTGAGCGATCGCTGTTTGTTGTAGTTGTTCGCTACCAGATTCAGTTTCTGTGCAGTACAAGAGATCTCGCAAATCTAGCCCCAGGATGGATTTCAACAGCTCAGAGCCGCGATCGATCCATTCTCGAAACACAGGTTCTGTTTGATATAGATCCCGCCCCATGCCGGCATATTGCGCTCCCTGCCCTGGGAAGAGGAAAGTGATAGAGCGGCTTTGCGGTGCTTCTACGTGGGTGACAATCTGTTTGGGCTCTTGCGATCGCAGGATTTGGATTGCTTCAGCGTTATCTCGACAGACCACCATCCGCCGATGATTAAACCGCTGCCGTCCTACCTGGAGAGTATGGGCAACATCCGCTAAATTCTGCTCTGGGTGCTGAGCTAAATGATCGCGCAAACGAGTCGTTGCCGCTTCTAAAGCAGTTGTGGTTTTGGCAGATAACAAAAGCAGTTGCCAGGGTCGAGAAGTACCAGATGAGGGGAGGTTTGGCGCTTCTTCGAGTACCGCATGGGCATTCGTGCCACCGATGCCAAAGGAGCTTACACCTGCCCGTCGCGGAGCATGATTCGTTTTCCAATCTGTGAGTTGGGTATTTACATAAAACGGACTGTTGGCAAAATCAATTTGTGGATTCGGTTGCTCAAAATGCAGGCTGGGCGGAATTTGTTGGTGATGTAGCGCCAGTGTGGTTTTGATCAGACTGGTCACACCCGCCGCCGCGTCTAAATGGCCGATATTTGTCTTAACGGAACCGATCGCACAGAACTGTTTTTTTTGAGTTTGGCTGCGGAAGGCTTGCGTCAGAGCACTAATTTCAATCGGGTCACCGAGGGCAGTTCCGGTGCCGTGGGTTTCAACGTAGCTGATAGTCTCTGGTTCAATTTCCGCCACTGCCAGGGCTTCCGCGATCGCCTCGGCCTGTCCTTCCACACTAGGAGCCGTATATCCCACTTTCACTGCGCCATCATTGTTGATTGCAGTACCCTTAATCACAGCGTAGATCATGTCTCGCTCGGCGATCGCATCTTCCAATCGCTTCAGTACTACGACACCGACACCATTGCCTGCCACGGTGCCTGCTGCCTGAGCATCAAAAGCGCGACAGCGACCATCCGGTGAGAGAATCCCTCCTGTTTGATGTAAATATCCGGTGCGATGAGGCACAGAGATCGTTACTCCACCTGCCAATGCCATATCACACTGATAGCTGAGCAAACTCTGACAAGCGAGATTAGTCGCGACCAAAGAGGTAGAACAAGCAGTCTGGATATCGAGGCTTGGCCCCTTCAAATTGAGCTTGTAGGAAACTCGCGTGGTGAGATGATCTTTTTCATTACTGAGCACGGTTTGATAGCCGTGGGTTTGATCAAGCAACTGGGGATGGCCCGCCAGGTTGAAGACTAAATAACTATCCCAACCTACACCTGCATAAACACCAATCCGTCCGTCATATCGTTGTGGGTCGTATCCGGCGTGCTCTAATCCCTCCCAAGCACACTCCAAAAATAAGCGCTGCTGGGGGTCTAGCGTCTCCGCTTCCCGTGGGCTGTAGCCAAAGAAGATCGCATCAAATTGATCAATGCCATCCAAGACAGCGCCCGCTTTTACATAGTTGGGGCGCTGTAAGAGATCGGGATCTACCCCCGCCGCCAACAATTCCTCATCGCTAAACCAGGCGATCGCTTCTACGCCATTTTGCAAGTTGTGCCAGAATTCCTGAATGTTTTTCGCGCCTGGAAAGCGACCTATCATGCCGATAATGGCGATTCCATCGAGTGAGTTGGTCGTCATGGATTTCGTTCTCGCGATGAATGAAGGTTAGAGGCGGAGAGAGACGTTATCGCCTTGCAGATCTGCTAGCCCGTCGGTCTTGTAAAGCGGCTTTGCGACGTTGGGCGCGGTCATACACAGGTTGCAAATCAGTTGGGATATCTTGCTGATTGAGATACTGCGTCAGCGATCGCACGGTTGGATATTTGAACAAATCAATGACGGCGATCTCTCGCTTCAAACTTGATTGCAGCGCATGTTGTACCTGAATCACTAAGAGAGAATGTCCGCCCAATTCAAAGAAGTTGTCATCAATGCCGACTTGCTCTACTGCCAAAGCCGCTTGCCAAATGCCTGCGATCGCTTGCTCTAGCTCATTTTGCGGTGCGACATAATTGACCTGAAGTGTAGGGCGATCGCCTTCTGGCTCGGGGAGCGATTGGCGGTCTACCTTACCGTTGGGCGTGAGCGGAAACGCATCCAATATCACATAAGCAGCAGGCAGCATGTAAGCTGGTAGCCGTTGTTTGAGAAAATCGCGCAACTCTTGCTGGGTTTCAGGGTGGCTGTTGACCAGGACTACATAAGCAACCAAACGAACTTGACCCGGTTGATCTTCTCGCGCCAGCACCAAAGCTTCTTGCACGTTGGGATGTTGAGCGAGTGTCGCTTCAATTTCTCCCACTTCAATCCGAAAACCCCGAATTTTAACCTGATGATCCACCCGTCCCAAGAACTCTAGATGCCCGTCAGTGCGGTAGCGGACGCGATCGCCAGTTTTATATAAGAGTGAGGAATAAGAGGGGCGAGGAAGATCCTTGAATGGATTGGGAATAAAGCGTTCATTCGTGAGATCAGGACGATTGAGGTAGCCTCTGGCGACACCGACTCCACCGATATAGAGTTCACCAGGAATCCCAATAGGTACGGGTTGCTGATGGGCATCTAGCACATAGAGCTGCACATTGGGGAGCGATCGCCCGATGGGAACCTCGTGATCGAATGGCACAGCGCGTGGACCCGCAATATCGCAATAGGTCGCTGTTACCGTGGTTTCTGTTGGCCCGTAGGCATTCACTAATCGGATCTGCGAATTTGCGTATTGTTTCCACAGATGCACTGAGTCAGGGAGTGCCTTTTCACTCCCAATCATCACCAGCCGCAACGATTCGGGCAGGGTGAGGGTTGCCGTAGAGAGCGCATGAACCAGTTGGTGCCAAAAGGCAGTTGGCAAATTTAGAACAGTAATGGCTTGGTGACGACAATGCTGCAAGAAGCTAGCCATTGACTCAAGCATTGAGCCTGTACGCAAGACCAGCGTTGCCCCTGCTGCCAAGGTTGAGAAAATCTCTTCTACTGCCACATCAAAGCTAATCGAGGCAAATTGCAGCACCTGATCGCCTGATTTAATCTCGTAGATCTGAATGGCACTATCAACAAAGTGAGTTAGCGATCGTCGCTCGATCATCACGCCCTTGGGCTTGCCTGTAGAACCTGAGGTGTAGATGAGATAAGCTAAATCGTCTTCTGTGGCAGCACAAATAGGAGAAGTGATTGGATACTGGGCAATCTCTGTCCAACTTGTGTCGAGGTTAATGCGCTGCAGGGTGGGAGGGACCGGCAAAGTGATGTCTTGTTGAGTTAACAAGATGGCAACCTGAGCATCTTCCAGCATGAACAAGAGGCGTTCTTCTGGATAGTTGGGATCTAGCGGTACATACGCGCCCCCAGCTTTGAGAATTGCCAGAATGCTAATGATTAGCTCAGGCGATCGCTCTAAACAAACTCCTACAAATGTGTCTTTTGTTACTCCTAAGCTTTGCAAGTAGTGAGTAAGCTGATTAACACGCTCATTCAGTTCTCTGTAAGTTAAGGATGTCTCTGCATCAACTAACGCTGGCATATCTGGAGTGGCGATCGCCTGTTGCTCAAATTGTTTCTGGAACGATAGTTGTGGCAGATCATGAGTGCCTGAGTTCCAATCCACCAAAAGCTGTTGACGCTCAGCAGATGGCAGAATTGGCAGCGTGGCGAGCGATTGATCGGGTGCTTGAAGGATACTGGCGAGGAGTGTTTGGAAATGCTCTACAAAACGGGCGATCGCAGATTGGTCAAACAAATCGGTGCTGTATTCCACCCAGCCCATCAGTGTGCCGTGGCGCTCTTCCATATCCAAGCTGAGGTCAAACTGAGAGGTTCCCGTATCCACATCTAAGGATTCTAGGGAAAGTCCTGCGAACTCCAAGCTAGAAGCTGGCATGTTTTGCAGCGAAAACCAGGTTTGGAAGAGGGGGTTGCGGCTGATATCGCGATCGGAATGCAGTTGTTGCACGAGTTGATCGAAGGGTAAATCTTGATGCAAGTAAGCATCTAACGCCACCCGTCGCACTCGCTTCAACAGTTCTTGAAAGCTGGGATTACCGCTTAACTCAGTTCGCAACACAATGGTATTGACGAAGCAACCCATCAAGTTCTCCAGCGCTGGCTGATTGCGATTGGCAATAGGAGAACCGACCAGGAGATCGGTCTGACCACTGTAGCGATATAGCAACACCTTAAAAGCTGCCAACAGTGTCATAAACAGCGTCACGCCTTCTCGCTGACTCAACGCTTTGAGCGCAGTAGTTTGATCAGCCGAGAGGGTAAAGGCAAGTTTATCGCCTCGGAAGCTGGGTACGGCTGGGCGTGGATAAGTTGTGGGTAGTTGCAGGACAGGTAATCCCTCTAATTGCTGCTGCCAATAGGTTTGATGCAGTTGGAAGGCTCCGGTTTGCCACTGTTGCCGCTGCCACAGCGCGAAGTCTACGTATTGAATGGGTAACTCTGGGAGAGCAGGATCTTGGCCTAACTGAATGGCTTCGTAGTGAACCGCTAATTCCTCAATCAATACCCGTGTCATCGACCAACCATCGGCGATCGTGTGATGGAAGGCGAGCAATAGCACATGGTGAGTGTCACTCAATCGCAACAATTGCACCCGCCAAAGAGGATACTGCTCGAGATCAAAAGGTCTGCTGGCCTCAGATTGCAGTAGCGATCGCAGTTCTGTTTCTGGATCATTGAATGAGGTGCAATCCACAATCGCCAGTTGGAATGGCAAGCCAGACTCAATGATCTGCACAGGTTGCCCACCCTGCGCCATGAACCGAGTCCGCAGAATTTCGTGGCGTTGGGCGATCGCCTGCAAACTCTGCTCTAGCACCGGAACGGATAACGCCCCGGTGAGCTGAATTGCCACAGGCAAGTTGTAGAACGGGCTATCCGGTTCTATTTGGTGCACAAACCAGAGACGTTGTTGGGCAAAAGATAAGAAATAGGTGTCAGCAATCGCATCCCGTTTGAGGATTGAGTGCGATCGCTCACCTCCTTCTTCAAGCTGAGCTAGAATTTGTTGCGTCAGTTCTGTCAGACTCACATCATCTAAGAAATCAATCGCGGAAATCGTCACTCTTAGATTGATCTCTAAATCGTTTTTCAGGGTCACTGCCATGATCGAGTCGATCCCTAGCGTATTTAGGGGTTGCTCAGGATTGATCTGATCTGGACGAACCCCCACCACAGCCGCCACTTGCCGCTGAAGTTCAACTTCCAAGACAGCCTGACGCTCTGTAGATGCGATCGCCAACAAGTCAGCGCGAGTTAATTCATTCGCTGCACTGTCATCGTGTATGACATCGATAATGCTGCTACCCGCAGCAGCTAAACTTCCTGCTAAAAAGTCGGCTCGACAAGCGCGACGTTGAATTTTGCCACTGGTGGTCTTGGGGATATGTCCTGGTTTTAGCAGCACTACTGCATATACCTGCACCTCAAAGGCTTGGGCGATCGCGCCTCGAATGGCTCCTGCGACTTTCTCCATGTCAGGCTGTTGGCGGAATTCTAGTTCCTGCACCACGACCAGCCGCTCTTCCTGATTCACCTCAACGGTAAACGCAGCCCCAGCCCCAATCTTTAGAGAAGGATGGCTTTGCTCGGCAGTGCGTTCAATATCTTGAGGATACAGATTGCGACCGCGAATGATGATCAGGTCTTTCACCCGTCCAGTGATAAACAACTCTCCCTCTTGCAAGAAGCCCAGATCCCCGGTTCTCAAGAAGGGGCCTGCAACTGTATCTGCCAGATAAGCACCAAAGGTAGCCTGAGTTTCTTCGAGGCGATTCCAGTAGCCTTGACCAACGCTAGGGCCTGTCACCCAGACTTCCCCAACTTGACCCTCTGCACAGGAGGTCAGGTTTTGGGGATGGGCGATCGCCACAGTTTGATCCGGGATACTTTGACCGCAACCTACCAATAGGCGCGTATCCTCAGTGTCAGGTGTCGCCTCAAGGATCTGATCTTGCTCTAAAGCGATCGCTTGCACGGTTTTGATCGGGGGTGCAATTCCAGGTGAACCGCCTGATACCATTAATGTTGCCTCTGCCATGCCATAGCAGGGATAGAAGGCTTCTGGGCGGAATCCGCATTCGGCAAAGGTTTCAGCAAAGGCTTTCAGTGTTTCACCCCGCACAGGCTCTGCACCGTTGAATGCTACTTGCCAATTGCTTAAATCCAGGGTTTGTCGCTGTTCCAGCGTGATTTTTTGTGCGCAGAGGTCGTAGGCAAAATTGGGGCCGCCGCTGGTCGTGGCTTTGTAGCGGGAGATCGCCTGGAGCCAACGATAAGGGCGCTGCAAAAACGTCGCAGGTGGCATCAGCACACAAGGAAACCCACCATAGAGCGGTTGTAAGATCCCCCCGATCAAGCCCATATCGTGATAAGCAGGCAACCAGGAGACAAACACGCTCTCAGGAGAATGCCCCATATATTGATAGGTCGTGGCGGCATTGTGGAGTAAGTTGCCGTGGCTGACCATCACCCCCTTGGGAGTACCGGTGGAGCCAGAAGTATATTGCAGAAAAGCCAACGTATCCTTATCTAATTGCGGCTCTTGCCAATCGTTTGCCAGATGCTTTGGTAGTTGATCGGTCGTTAACCATTGCAGCGAATCTAGTGCCGTATGCTCGCTTAGCAAAGATTGAATCTTATCAACCAAACTAGAAGTGGTGAGGGCGATCGCGGCTTCGGCATCCTGCACCATGCTGAGGATTCTGGGCGTGTTGCGGGCATTGCGGGGGGGATACGCTGGAACTGCTACGACCCCTGCATAGAGACAACCAAAGAATGCCGTCAAATAATCCAACCCAGGAGGATATAGCAGTAATGCCCGTTCTCCTTGCAAGTTCAGGGCTTGGAGTTGAGCCGCGATCGCTCGACTCCGTTGATCAAAGTCTGCATAAGTGAGCCAGTCTGACTCAGTTTCACCATCCGCTAAGAATGTAAAGGCTCGTTGGTTTGCTTGCTGGGATGCTCGCTCGCGGAGCAGTTCCACCATCGTTGGATAACCAATTGCAAATTCCAGATGATGCTGAGTCACACTTTACCTTCCTTGTAGATGCATCAGGCAGAAAACTGAGGGCTGATGTGAGTCATCACTCCTCGAGCCGATTGGAACTGGGAGTGACGATCGCGATCCCGTTGGTCATTCCAAAATTCAAGCCGAGGAGATGAGTCAATAGATTGCTAAAAATTCCGTTGAATGACTGATTACCTTGTCAGGTAGGGCTTCTAGCGTTTTAGCCAGCCATGATGTAATCGCTAAATTGAAACATTTCTAGAATTTCAAGATAAACACAAACTGTTTGTAAATGACATTAGTTCTCAATTAATATAGGTTCAACTTAAACCCTTGGCAACCCCTAAAAGAAAATTATTGTCAACTAGGAGCAAGTTTTATCTAGCCATCCATCCAATCTCCTACCTTTGAACCCACTTCGAATATCTTCCAAGTACTGGCAGTGAATGGAATACAGGATTGAATCAAATTTCTTGACACAATTTTGTTGAGAACTATTCTAAGTGTAGTAAGATGCCATTCAGACTTCCTATGACTTCTAATTGAGAATTAGTCTAGTCAAGGTTCTAGATACCCAGCGAGTTCATCGTTGATGAGGTGTCTCAGAATATGCTGCTGATAAATCAGCCAGTTGCAGTTAACGTGCTTTTCATTGATACGTGAGGAGATATGACCAGTAGACCGCAGTTCCTGAGTTGTAGCCTTGGCCTGCTTGGGGTGGTGCCCGCTCTGATTGCTAGCCCTGCTTGGGCACAGAGCAGCCAAATTACAAACGTTCAACTAAATCCCAAGGATGGCGGCTTAGAAGTTGTCTTGGAAACCAGCAATGGTGCTGCGGTTCGAGCTTTGACCACCAGTTCTGGAAATACGCTCACCACGGATATCACAAATGCACAACTGCGCTTAGCGGGCCAAGAATCTTTTCGTCAAACCAATCCAGCGGCGGGTATTGCCGAAGTCACTGTCACCTCACTGACCACAAATAGCGTACGGGTGACAATCGTGGGAGAGTCGGCTGTCCCCATCAGTGCGCTAACTCGTCAGGGAAATACAGTATTTTTAAACATCAATTCTGCGGGCGCGATCGCGACTGAAACATCTCCCACAGAATCTAACACGACGGAATCTGCCACCACTGAAACAGATACAACCGAGGCAGATACAACCGAGGCAAATACTGAAACCACCACAGAAGCGGAAACCACTACTGAAACAGATGATAGTGCCGCAGATAGTAGCGCTGGTGATGAGAGCGCTGAGGGTGAGAGTGATGCAATTCGGATTGTCGCGACCGATGATGAGGAGGAAGGCTACACAGTTAGACGCGCCACCTCTGCCACCAGAACAGAAGCCCCACTGCGAGATACACCCCGTTCAGTTCAGGTGGTACCAGAGCAAGTTTTAGAAGATCAGCGGGCAGTTCGCGTTGGAGAGGCGCTCCAGAACGTTGCGGGTGTCGCTCAAGATGATAGCTTTGGGGGAACGCGCGATCGCTTTACCATTCGCGGATTCTCTCAGGACACTTTTTTGCGGAATGGCTTCCGCCAAAACCAACGCAGCTTGCGGGAAAGCGTCAACGTTGAGCGGATTGAAGTTTTGCGTGGCCCCGCTTCAGTTCTCTATGGACAGCTAGAACCCGGCGGGGTAGTCAACCTGGTTACTGAGCAACCCCTGTTTGATCCTGCCTATAGTGCCGAACTATCAGTTGGTAGTTTTGGTCTGTTCCGCCCCAGCGTAGACCTGACAGGCCCAGTCAACGATGATGGCTCGGTGCGCTATCGCCTCAACGCTGTGTTTGAAGGCGGCGGTAACTTCCGCGACTTTGATCAAGATACCGATCGCTTCTTTGTGGCTCCTGTTCTGGCTTGGGATATTGGCGATCGCACATCTGTGGTATTCGAGGCTGACTACCTCAAAGACAAGCGTCCGTTTGACCGAGGCATTGTGGCAATTGGCGAAGGAATTGCGGATATTCCTTACGATCGCGTATTGGGTCATCCCGATGACGAAGGTGAAGTTGAAGAATTTTCGGTTGGCTATCAGCTGGAACATGAACTCAACGATAACTGGAAAATTCGCAACGGCTTGCGGTTTACCAAGGCTGACACCTTCGACTACCGCGCTGACTCTTGGTTTATTCAAGATAGCGGTCAACTCGATCGCCGTTTCTTGTCTAACGATGACGAGTCAGACACCCTAGACGTACAGACCAACATCACTGGGAAGTTCTCGACGGGTGCGATCGACCACACACTCTTGGTTGGGGTGGATTTTGGTCGGACATCGCGAGAAGGGACACAAAAATCTTTACCTGGTGATCCTGACTTCCCGATTGATATCTTTAATCCGGTTTATGGCGATCGCCCTGATATCTCGGAACTGACTGAGCCAGTTCGGGACGATGGCAGTCGGATCAATACGGTAGGGCTTTACCTGCAAGACCAAATTGACCTGACTGATAACTTGATCTTGCTTGCGGGTGGACGCATCGACTTCTTTGATCAATCCACCACCAACAACTTGTCAGGCCGAGAGTTTGAGCAGGACGATAATGCCTTCAGTCCACAAGTTGGTTTGGTCTACCAGCCAATTGAACCGATTTCTCTTTATGGCAGCTTCAGCCGCTCCTTTGTCCCCTCTCGATCCATCCGGGCCGACGGCTCTCCCCTAGATCCCGAACGTGGTACTCAGTATGAAGTTGGGGTGCGGGGTGAGTTTCTAGATGGTCGGTTGGTTACGAACTTAGCTGCTTTTGAGCTGACGAAAACCAACATTGCCACCCGTGACCCGAACAACAGACGCTTTAGTCTCCCTGTGGGTGAAGTTCGTAGCCGAGGGATTGAACTGGATGTCACCGGAGAACTAGCTCCAGGTTGGAACGTCATTGCCTCCTATGCCAACATTGAGGCCGAAATCACTAAAGATAACTTGTTGACCGTAGGCAATCGGCTGACCAACGTGCCCCGCAACAGTGGCAGTTTATGGTCTACCTATGAGATTCAGAGCGGCAACTTGCAAGGCTTTGGCTTTGGTGCAGGTTTGTTCTTCGTGGGCGATCGCGCAGGGGACCTCGATGCTACCTTCGAGCTACCTAGCTATGTCCGCACCGATGCGGTTGTCTTCTACCGTCGGGATAACTGGCGAGCTGCGATTAACATCAAGAACCTGTTTGATATCAATTATGTCGAGAACAGTGAAGGCTTCCGCGAATATATAAGTCCCGGCGAGCCCCTCACGATCATTGGTTCCTTGTCTGTATCGTTCTAAGGATACCTAACCCCCAGCCCCTTCCCTCATAGGGAAGGGGAGCTAGAGATATTTGATCCATATTTTACGTATGTCATGAACATGCTCAGGGTGGTTCGACAACTCAAGTTCTACTCACAAGAGATGGGAAAGATCTGGCGATCGCAAGTATCAGCGCAATTGCAAAGATATCGCGATCGCTGGCTGCGGTTGAGTCTGCTGCTCTTGCTCACCCTCATGACAACAGTTGCCTGTGGTCGAGATGTCGTTTCTGACTCTGGCTCTCAACCGTCGTTAAACTCTCCTGCGGCTACCACTAGCGAGACGCGATCGGTTCAGCATGCGATGGGGACGACTCAAGTGCCTGCCGCTCCCCAGCGAGTTGTGTCTTTGAGTTGGTTAGATACCGTGCTCTCCCTCGGTGTACAACCGATTGGTAGCAACCAGGTGAATGATTCTTATCTACAAGAGCGGACGGCGAATATCCCAAATGTGGGACGGTCTGGGGCTCCGAGCCTAGAAAAGATTTTGGCGCTCAAGCCTGATCTGATTTTGGGGTGGCAGACAGACCACAAAGCCATCTATCCGCAATTGTCTCGCATTGCGTCTACGGTGATTGATGATGGAGAGGGTAGCGGAGCCTGGAAGAAGACATTGCAACTCTATGCCCAAGCCCTTGGCAAAACGGCTGAAGCTGAGCAACTGATGGCCAAGTACAAAGCCCGTTTAGAAGAGTTTAAACAGAAGATGGGTGCGGGTACTGCTGGTTCCCAGCCAGATCAAACTCAGGTATCAGTGGTGCGGGTCTATCCAGATGGCATCAGCCTTTATTTAAAGGACTCCTTCTGTGGCACGATCTTGGCAGATGCAGGGTTATCTCGTCCGTCTTCTCAAAATTTGAGTGCTTCAGAAGCAAAGGCTTTGGGTGGCAATTCGGTGCAGTTGTCGATTAGTCGAGAGCTGTTGAGTCAGGCAGATGGAGATGTCTTGTTTGTCTGGACAGGGGAGAATGATGCCAAATCAACTCAGGCTGCTCAGAAGCAATTGGAGCAACTCAAGTCTGATCCCCTCTGGGCCAACCTAACAGCCGTGAAACAAAACCGCGTTTATCAAGTACCCAAGTACTGGATTGGCAGTGGCCCGATCGCCGCCAATTTGGTGATTGATGACTTGTTCAAATATTTGGTCGATGAGGCTTAGATATGTCTGAGCATACTTTGTTCATTTGCAAAAGCTGTGGCCCTGACCGCAAAAGCAGCTCTCCTCATCTATTAGATGAAGTGTTGTTGGCTAATGCAGCTCAACCATCCGGGTTGCAAATTGAAGCGACAAGCTGTCTGTGGACTTGCGATCGCCCCTGCTCTGCCTCCTTGATCTGTCCCGGCAAGTACAGCTATCACTTCACAGATTTGTCACCAGATCAAGCCAGCGATCTATTGACCTTTGCCGCTCAGTACCAGGAGAGTGGAGATGGCTATGTCAAACCGCCCAAGATGCCAGAATCGTTGCTGCCCAAACTGCTAGTCCGTATTCCTTCGCCCTCGGCTGCTTGAATGGAACCCAATCAACCTACTAGCCTGCGGAAATTTCTCATTCTTTGGAGTGGGCAGGTAGCCTCAGTGCTCGGCACAGAGATGACCAACTTTGCGATCACGCTTTGGGCTTGGGAACTCACAGGTCAGGCAACACCGCTGGCCTTGATTTTCTTTTTTACCCGTACTCCAAAGGTAATTGCGGCTTCCTTTGCAGGTGTACTGGTCGATCGCTGGAATCGCAAGCAATTGATGATGATCGGCGATGGCATGGCAGGGATATCTACAGTGGTGCTTCTCAGCTTGCTGCTCACTGATCAGTTAGCGATTTGGCATCTGTATATTGCGGGAGCAGTGAATGGTCTGTTTGGTTACTTTCAAGACCTAGCCTACTCGACTTCCATGTCGCAAGTTGTGCCCAAGCAGCACTATGCCAGAGCCACCGCAATGGACTCCTATCTCACCTATTCCGGTTCGGCAATCTTAGCTCCGGCGATCGCTGGCGTGCTGTATCCCCTGATTAAGCTTCCTGGCCTTCTCCTAATTGATCTCGCTACATTCCTGATCGCGGTTGGTACCGTTTGGTTTACCGCCATTCCGCAACCCAAAGTTGAAGCGAAACCCTTCTCTAAAGAGCAGCTTTGGGAAGAATTTACCTTTGGTTTCCGCTATATTTTCCGCCATCCCAGCTTATTAGCAATTCTCCTGTTTTTATTAAATTCCAATCTCCTTACCAATGCAGCCTGGGCAATTCAACCTGTGATGATCTTGGCGTGCAGTCAAGATAATGCCACAGCCCTTGCTAGCGTTCAAGCCGCGATCGGAATTGGGGGCGTGGTTGGTGGTGTGCTGCTGAGTGTCTGGGGCGGTCCCAAACGGCGCATTCATGGTCTACTTTTGGGCCAAACTTTTGGCGAACTCAGCAGTGTATTTTTGGGATTGTCGAAATCCTTACCACTTTGGATGGGCACAGGGTTCCTGGCTGCTATCTTTTCTCCGTTCATTGGTAGCTCCAATCAAGCTATTTGGCTCTCCAAAGTCGATCCAGCGGTTCAAGGAAAAGTATTTGCCTCGCGTTATCTAATCGCCCAGTTGGCGGCACCCCTAGGACTGGCGATCGCGGGTCCCTTAGCTGATAAAGTTTTTGAGCCTGCCATGCAACCCGGAGGCTTTCTCACGCCTCTTTTTAGCGGTATCTTCGGCACAGGAAACGGTGCAGGTATTGCGCTGCAATTCACTTTATTCTCTATTTTAGGCGTGCTGGTAGGTGTAGGTGGATATGCTTTTCGTACTTTACGAGATGTAGAAACACTGGTACCTGATTATGATATTAAGACCTCTTCCCCAACCCCTTCTCTAGTAGGGAAGAAGCACTAAATTCAAAATCCCTCACCTCACAGGGGAGGGATTTAGGGAGGAGTTGGCAAGAGCTTTAAGTTGCTCCAAAGAATTTATATATTTACAGTCCATATTTAGCTCATGAAGTATTTCGTCTCTCGCCTATCTCAGCGGCAACTTATTCGGCTGTACTCACTGCTGCTAGCTATTGTATTGATATTGATCATCATTACATCTGGTCCTTCGGGTCAAGCTGCTAACACCGAGATTTTGTGGGATACCTATGGAGTGCCACATATCTCTAGCAACCGCACACCTGATCTGTTTCGAGCTTTTGGATGGGCACAGATGAAGAGCCACGCCAATCTCCTGTTACGGCTTTATGGTCAGGCTCGCGGACGGGCAGCGGAATACTGGGGCGAAGACTATGTGGAATCGGATCAATGGGTACGTAAAATGGGCATCCCAGAGCGATCGCAAGCTTGGTATAAAGCCCAAACGCCCAAGTTTCGCCAATATCTGGATACCTTTACCGCTGGGATCAACGCCTATGCCAAAGCTCATCCTGACCAGATCGAGGATGATCTAAAAACTGTTTTACCTGTCACCGGCACAGATGTCTTGGCACATAGCCAACGGGTACTGCATTTTACCTTTGTCGTCAATCCAGAAGAACTGCAAGCGACACTCGCCAAAATAGATCCTGGAGAGCCTTTAGGCGGATCAAATGGTTGGGCGATCGCGCCGTCTCACTCTGCCAGTGGCAAGGCAATGTTGTTGGCAAACCCGCATCTCCCTTGGGCAGATTTGTTTCTTTGGTACGAAGCTCAAATAACGGCTCCTGGCATTGATGCTTACGGTGCAACTCTGGTGGGCGTTCCAGTGCTAGCGATCGCCTTTAATGACGCGATGGGCTGGACTCACACCGTCAACACCTATGACGGCTGGGACGCTTACGCATTAACTTTGCGAGATGGCGGCTATGAGTTTGATGGGCAAGTGCGTCCCTTCGATACGGAGACTCAAACCCTCAAAGTCAAGCAAAAAGATGGTTCTTGGCAAGAGCAAACCTTAACGATTCAACGCTCGGTGCATGGCCTCGTGGTCGCAGAACCCAAGGGACAAGCGATCGCCCTCCGGGTAGCAGGGTTAAATAAAGCCAGAGGTTTAGAGCAATGGTGGGAGATGGCCCGCGCCACTAACTTGAGAGAATTTGAAACAGCTCTCAAACGCATGCAGCTTCCTATGTTTACGGTTCTGTATGCCGATCGCGACGGACATATTCTCAACTTCTTCAATGGTCAAGTTCCGGTTCGCCAAGAAGGTACTTTTGCAGATTGGTCAGGCGTAATTCCTGGTAATACCTCAAAGACGCTGTGGACTCGCACCCATGCTTACGAGGATCTCCCTCGTGTTGTTGATCCCAAAACTGGTTGGTTGCAAAATGCCAATGATGCGCCTTGGACAACCACCTTACCCGCAGCCTTAAATCCTGATGATTTCCCCGCTTATATCGCCCCTCGTGATGTGCTTTACTTCCGCGCCCAGCGATCGCTGCGAATGTTGATGGAAGACCCGAAGATCTCCTTTGAGGAACTGATTCGCTATAAGCACTCCACGAGAATGGAACTAGCCGATCGGATTCTGGATGATCTCACGACTGCCGCTAAATCTTCTAACGATCCCCTCGTTAAACAAGCGATCGCAGTTTTGCAAAAGTGGGATCGCCAAGCCGAAGCCAATAGCCGTGGTGCTGTTCTTTTCAAAGCCTGGAATGACTTAATGGATCGCTCCCAACTGTTTGCCATACCTTGGGATGAGAAATCCCCTCTTAGCACCCCAGATGGCTTAGCTGATCCTGAAGCGGCGATCGCTGGTCTCAAAACTGCTGCCACTGAAGTTCTCAAGAACTATGGAGCGCTAGATATTGCTTGGGGAGACGTTTTTCGGCTTAAGTCTGAGGTGAATAATTTGCCTGCTAATGGTGGCCCTGGTGGGCTAGGCATCTTTCGCACTGTCAACTATACCCCTGCCGACGAAGGCCAGTTTCAAGCCATCGATGGAGATAGCTTCGTCGCCGCGATCGAATTCTCTAACCCAGTTCGGGCGCAGGCTCTAACCAGCTATGGCAATGCCACTCAACCCGATATGATGCAAGGCAGCGATCAACTCACCCTGATGTCCCAGAAAAAACTCCGCCCCGTCTGGCGATCGCGTCGAGATATCCTGGCTCATCTAAAATCTCGCACTACTAACTTCGGCAACAACTGAGTCATACAGTCATGACGACATTTAATTAAAATTCCATTAAAGCTAGCGTCACAGACGAAAGTAGTAATTGAGGATTGCAGCAGGCTCGCCAGAATTGCTTGAGTAATGACCCAAGATTTCTGGTGGGATTGGTAGTGGATTGTCGTGCAAGTTTAGTTTCTCTAGCTTAGATAGATACTTCAAACCTTGCGGCAAACTGCTGAGGCGATTGAAGCCAAGATTAAGGTGTGTGAGATTAGTGAGGTTAGCGATTGCTTCTGGCAAACTGCTGAGGGAAAGGCGGTGGAGATTAAGGGTTTTCAGGCTAATGCAACGGGTGGCTACCTCTGGCAGATTGTTTAGGTAATTGCCGCTAAGGTCAAGGTGTTGAAGATTAACGCAATTACTGAGAGTTTCTGGCAAGCTGATCACTTGATTGCCAGCTAGGCAAAGCCATTCGAGGTTTGTGAGATTACCAATAGTTTCGGGCAGGCTACTGAGGCAATTAAAAGCGGGAATAAACTGTCGGAGGTTGGTGCAATTGCCGAGAGTTTCGGGCAAGCTGCTCAATTGATTGCGGATAAGTTGAAGCTGCTGGAGATTAGTGAGATTGGCAACTGCCTTGGGCAAGCTGGTCAGCCGGTTATAGTCAAGCTGAAGCTGTTGGAGATTAGTGAGATTAGTAACCGCCTCTGGCAAACTCTTGAGGCGATTACTCCTAAGATCAAGGCATTGAAGATTGATGCAATTGCTGAGAGCTTCCGGCAAACTGGTCAGTTGATTGCTTCTCAGATTAAGTCTTTCTAGATGGGTGAGATTGCCAATCTCAGGAGGTAAAGAGGTTAAACTACAGAGTGAAAGATCGAGTTCTGTGACCTGACATTGAGCGGCTTGATCAATGATGTCGAGTAACTCTTTATTATCCATCTGTCTGATCTAACCCGTGCGATCGCAATTTTGGACGCTGAAACATCACTGAACAATAGCTCAGCAAAAGCAGTTATTGGCCCTAATGGCGATCGCTTAGCTGTTATCCTTCAGGGATAGGCTCTGGCTCAGGAGCAGGTTCTGCCTCAGGAATCGGTTCCGCTTCGGGAATGGGCTCTGCTTCGGGAATGGGTTCGGGCTCAAAGACAGGTTCTGGTTCGGGAATCGGTTCGGGCCCAGGGATAGGTTCTGGTTCAGGAATCGGTTCTGGTTCAGCAATAGACTCAGGGATGGGCTCAGGTTCAGGGGCAGAAGCGGGTTCTACTGGCTCCTCAGGAGTATCTGAGCTATCGGTTGGCTCTGTAGGTGTCGCAGAGGGAATCGGTTCAGGAGTTGTCGGTGGAACGTCTGTTGTCGTTGGTTCTGAGCTATCGGGTTGCTCTGAAGCAGATGTGGTGGGAACTTCAGGAATCTCAGACGCCGTAGGTTCGGAAACGGGCTCAGAAACAGTAATGCTGCGGCGTTCTTCTTGCCTGCGATCGCGTGCTGAATCCTTATCAGTGAATTCAACTATAAGCCGGACACTATCACCAGCTTTGGCTCCTTTCCAGGCACTCTCTTTCTCTAATTGCTCACGAGCTTGCTTTAATGCAGCTTCATCCAACACACTATTACCACTGGATTTGGAGAGGGTAACCTGTGGCTTGCCTCCCTCGCCAAAGCTAAACTCTAGCTCAGGGTCGCCTTTAGCTCCTTTAGCTTCCTTGGGACGTACGAACGTATCCTTGTCACAGCCGCGACATGTAATCTCCCGCGATCGGTTACCTCGCTCTGAAGGCTTCTCGGTGGAACCCGCTTTACTACCGCCGGGTTCTGCTCCCGTTCCTCTACCTGTACCAGAGCCAGGACCCGTACCAGAGCCTGTTCCAGGACCAATCCCTGAACCTGTACCAGAGCCAGAACCTGTACCAGAGCCAGGGCCAAGTCCGGAACCTGTTCCAAAACCAAAGCCAGGACCAATCCCAAAGCCAGGTCTACCTGATCCAGTCGCTGTGGTCGTACTGCTGCCTTGCCCAGAAGCAGCTCCGGGCACTCCGCCTGTTGTCGTTCCTGAAGTTGAGCTGGCATTCGTACGATTTGCCGCTGTTTGGCTAGCCTGCTCACGAGCCCGCCTTAGTTCGCTCAGCAAGTTATTCAAATTAGGTGCTGGAGTGGGCTGAGCCACTTCTGCTTTCGGCTCGCTCAACGGTGCTGGGGTTGGCTGTGTGGCAGCGGGTTCTTCAGGGGTCTCTTCCGCAATGGGTGTTTCGGGAGTTGGCGCTTCTACGTCCTCAGCAACTGGTGCAGGAGTAGGTTCTGGAGTGGGGTCAGGGGTAGGTTCCTCCTCTGCAACAGGCTCCGGTTGCACAGAAGGGGCTACTTCCGTAGGAGGGGCTGGAGCAGGAGCGAAAGGAACTGAAGCAGCTACCATCAGTGTGGCTCCACCCGCCTCTTCACCGCCACCGCCACCGCCACCACCACCGCCACTCGCTTCTCCATCACCACCGGATGCAGATTCAAGTGGTTCAGGGATCAACTCGGATAACTCTTCCTCTGGAATATCCGCTGTGACCACAAGAACTTCTTCTTGCTCTGATTTAGCTTGCTCCATCTTCCAGATATCATTGACCTTCAGGCACAGCCCCACGCCATGCAAGGCAAATGATCCCACCAGGCTGTAGGTAATAAATCGCTTGAGGGTCTTTTCTTGCTGTTCGCGTTTTTGCAGGACGGTGTCTGAGAATGTCATTTGCTGTATTGATGAGAAAACTTATTGCAAATATTTCTAGCTGACTTGCCCATCCTAAAATTCAACTGCTGTGCTGTCAATCCATTAAAGGGGATTAACTAGATATTTTGTTTAAATCTGCGATCGCCAAGCTCCCAGGGATTTCTGAATGCTGAAACATTGAGATACAAGGAGTTCAGGGATTTTATTAGTTCTAAAATTATCACTTTTAGTAAATGCAAATACTTGACATCAACTACTACAAGACCTAATCTCTTTTGAGAAGAGATGTCAATAGTGGCTCTCTTTTATCATCGTCCTCTCAAATAACTTCGCTGGCTCGACAGGTCAGCTCTATTTCCGCGTGAGCTAGAAATGCTAATTGTTGAATTATTTATTGCTGGTGGCATCGTCATGGTCCCCTTGGTGGGGTTCTCGATTGTGGCGACTGCCCTGATCATCGAACGTTTGGTTTTTTGGTACCGAGTGAAGCGGCGGCAAAAGCGGGTGATTCGTGATGTACTACGCATTTACCAACATGACGGTGATGCTGCATTGCTTAAGCTCAAACAAAACGCTGACCTACCGATCGCTCGCATTTTTCTAGAAGCTGTGGAAGTCGATCATTTTCCGCCTCACGCCTTTCGTCTGATGATGGAAGGAGCCACCCAAGCAGAGTTACCAACGCTCAGACGGTTTAACTCACTCTTTGACATGGTGATTGCAATTGCTCCTTTGTTGGGGTTGTTGGGAACCGTTCTAGGTCTGATTCGCTCATTTGCCTCTCTCAATTTGGGAAGTGCTGGTAGTGAAACTGCTGTACAAGTAACATCAGGTATCAGCGAAGCGCTAGTCTCAACGGCAGCGGGCTTAATCGTAGCGCTGTTCACTCTCTTCTTTGCCAGTATTTTTCGAGGCTTTTATAAACGGCAAATTGCAGCCATTCAAGAATATTGCAGCCAACTTGAGGTTCTGCATTTGGGTCGTTATGAAGGTTTCAGCTCAGTCTCAAAAGTGTTGCAGTAGGTGGTTATGAACATTCCTGAAGAGGCGGATGACATTCCCCAAATTAATATTGTCCCGATGATTGATGTCATCTTTGCAATTTTGACATTCTTCATCATGTCATCTTTGTTTTTGACTCGCTCTGAGGGTCTACCTGTGAACCTACCCAAGGCACAGACCGCTCAATCACAGCAGCAAAGCAAGATGGCAGTCACGGTTGATGAGAAAGGAAACGTATTTCTAAATCGCCAACCGATTACGGTTCAAGAGCTACCAGCAAAAGTGAAAGCAGCGATGGCAAATAACTCAGAAGCGTTGGTTGTGGTCAATGCTGATGAAAAGGTTCCGCATGGTCAGGTGATTACTGTCATGGATCAGTTAAGAACTGTTCAAGGTGTGAAGCTAGGAATTGCAACTCGTCGTCCTTAACATGGTGAACAAGGAGATGAGGACATGGGGAGAGGATGGCAACTTCTCGACTAGAGGCAAGCATCAACCCCATAAGTTCCAGCTTGTCGGTCTGGTTGTGGGAATTGTGCTGTTAATTGGCTGCTTCATCGCCAGCATTACATGGGGAGCAGCCGATGTTGACCCCAGTACTGTGTGGCAAGCCTTAACGGCTTTTGATGGTTCCACCAATCACTTAATTATCACGAACGTACGATTGCCGAGAGCCTTGGTGGCACTGCTGGTCGGAGCTGCGTTGGCTGTGGCAGGCGCTCTCATGCAAGGCTTAACTCGCAACCCTCTAGCCGATCCTGGCATTTTGGGCATTAGTGCTGGGGCGGCTTTAGCTGTGGTGCTATCGACGTTTTTCTTGGGAACTGTCTCCGTGCAGGTGCAGGCTTGGGTGGCCTTTGCGGGAGGAGCGATCGCGGCGATTAGTGTCTATCTCTTAGGTTCTGTCGGACGTAGTGGCAGCACCCCCCTCAAACTAATTTTGGCGGGATCTGTGTTGAGCTATCTGTTATTTTCGCTCACCACCGGAACTTTAATTCTCAGTCAGCGCACTTTAGATGAAGTACGGTTTTGGCTAGCAGGTTCAGTCGCCGGACGCGATCTCAACGTTCTCTTACAGATTCTCCCTTACCTCCTGGTTGGCTTCATCTTGGCCTTTAGTATGGGCAAACAGATAACAGCTCTGACATTAGGCGAAGATGTCGCGAAAGGACTAGGGCTGCAAACCGGATGGATCAAGGCGATCGCGGCAATGGTGGTAGTTCTGCTCGCAGGGAGCGCTGTAGCATTAGCAGGCCCGATTGGCTTCATCGGTTTGGTAGTGCCTCACATGGTGCGCTTTTGGGTCGGAGTCGATTATCGTTGGTTGCTGCCTCATGCGGCTGTGTGGGGGGCGATTTTACTGTCTCTCGCTGATCTCGCGGCCCGCTTAGTCATCAAACCTCAAGAGCTACCCGTTGGCATTATGACCGCATTGGTCGGGGCTCCATTTTTTATCTACTTGGCGCGATCGCAAGTCAAACGGTAAGAGGAATGCAATGAAACCAATAGAACTGCCTTGGCTAGTCATTCGTTCCTCCTCTTGGCCGCTCTCTTTTAAGATCAACCGCCGGGTGCCACTGGTGCTCTTGGGGCTTGCAGTTGCGACGTTGTTGGTCATGGTCTGGAGCGTCAGCTATGGCGAATATCCCATTGCTCCCCTAGATGTCATTAAAAGTATTTTAGGGTTACCAACTACCAATCCTGATGATGGTTTTGTGATCAACACCTTACGCTTGCCCCGCGTCATCGTAGCGTTTTTGGTTGGCACGGGGTTAGCGATCGCTGGCACTATCCTGCAAGGAATCACTCGTAATCCCTTGGCGGCTCCGGAAATTGTCGGTATAGAAGCAGGGGCGGGTTTGGCGGCAGTGGCTCTGATTGTGCTGTTTCCTGCCTTGCCCCTTTTCTTTTTACCGATTGCCGCCTTTACAGGAGCCTTAATTGCAGCGTTATTGGTGTATGGACTGGCGTGGGAGCGCGGCAGTGCACCGATTCGGTTGTTGCTAGTGGGTGTGGGTGTAGGAGCGATCGCCTCTGCTTGTACCAGTCTGCTGATTACCTTTGGCAATATTGAGGATGTCAGCCACGCCCTAGTTTGGCTAGCTGGCAGCGTGTATGGCCGAACTTGGGAGCAGGTACGAGCGTTACTGCCTTGGTTGGGTGTGTTCATGCCGCTCTCTTTGTTTTACGCTCGTGATTTAAACACGCTCAATTTAGGAGATGAAATTGCCCGGAGTTTAGGGGTCTCGATAGAGTGGCGGCGTGGCCTATTGCTGATCACTTGTGTGGCTCTGTCGGGAGCAAGTGTGGCAACGGCAGGTACAATCAGGTTTGTGGGTTTAATGTCACCTCACTTAGCGCGTCAGTTAGTCGGTCCTGCCCATGAAGGACTGCTACCAACCGCAGCTTTAGTGGGTGGATTGATGGTAGCTCTCGCTGACTTTTTGGGGCGGTCGCTCTTTGCCCCCATTGAACTGCCCTGTGGAGTGATTACTGCCGTAGTGGGTGCGCCCTATTTTCTCTACCTGCTCTATCGAAACCGGAATGCATAACAG
This sequence comes from Trichocoleus sp. FACHB-262, assembly GCF_014696035.1. Taxonomy (NCBI): domain Bacteria; kingdom Bacillati; phylum Cyanobacteriota; class Cyanophyceae; order Leptolyngbyales; family Trichocoleusaceae; genus Trichocoleus; species Trichocoleus sp. FACHB-262. Next base: position 69,086 of record NZ_JACJPK010000031.1, read on the forward strand.
CACCTCAATGGAATCAGCACTCACCGCTCGCAAACTCACTCTGGCATACGATCGCGCTACCATTATTCGAGATTTGCATGTAGACATTCCAGCCCATCAAATCACCGCTCTGGTGGGTCCTAATGGTTGTGGTAAATCTACATTGCTCAAAGGACTCGCCCGATTAATCAAGCCTCAGAGTGGTGTGGTGTATCTCGATAACGCAGCGATCGCCAAACTCTCTACCAAAGAAGTCGCCAAGCGCTTGGGCATGCTGCCCCAAAACCCATCAGCTCCCGAAGGTTTAACGGTGCGCGAATTAGTCGCACAAGGGCGCTACCCTCACCAAAGCTGGTTGCAACAATGGTCAAAAGAAGACGAACAGTTGACTGAGCAGGCGCTAGTAATTACAGGGATGACCGAGCTGAGTGATCGCCCCCTAGATAGCCTGTCGGGAGGACAGCGCCAGCGGGCCTGGATTGCAATGGCTCTAGCCCAAAACACAGACGTTCTATTACTAGACGAACCTACTACATTTCTAGATCTAGCACATCAAATCGAAGTTCTAGATTTGCTATATGAACTGAACCAAACCCAAGGCCGCACAATTGTCATGGTGTTGCATGATCTCAATCAAGCCTGTCGCTATGCAGACTATTTAGTCGTAATGCGGCAAGGAAATATCTATGCTCAGGGTGTGCCGCCAGAAATCATGACTGAAGCGATGGTAGAAGAAGTGTTTGGATTAAAGAGCAGCATTGTGCGCGATCCCGTCGCAGGCACACCTATGTGCATCCCGATCAGCCAAAAAATGCCTATGAAACGAGACTATGTAGGACAGCAGCCCTAGCCAGTAAAATCCCAGGGCAACTACATCTAAATCTTGGTTCAGGCTGTCAAAGAGTTGTGATGAGTTCAACTCCTCGTACCAGATTAACCTTCCCCTAGTCTGCTAACCCATTTCGCTGAGCTAGGAAACCCGCGCGACGATCGCAGCAAAGAACATCTACTCCTCGATATTGTAGCGATCGCCATCGTTTCTAACTCTACCCAATATGCCGCGTTTCGTGCTTTTTGGGCTCATACGCTGTTTTGGTGAAGCGATCGCAGCCTCTGATGATAAGACGAGTGGTTGGTTGATCTGAGATGGTTGATCTGAGATTGGCATCTGAGAGAGGAGTTGAAGGAGAGAATATTCGTCTGTGGCATTATCTAGCCCGGTTGCACCGCAAAACCTTATGTTATTCCAAATCAGTAGAGATGTTGAAGTGCTCACTTCACTTGATGCTTCACTATTTGAAGTATCGAACTGTTTCTTTTCCGGCTTAACCATTACTCTTTCAGCAACGCCTGCTTATAAAGTTGGGCGATCGGTTGATAGTCCTGTGAATCCATGACTGCAAATCGGTGAATGCCTGCCTGATGCATGTGTAATTGCAGGTCTAAATTAGGATCGAGAAGACGTGCCTGTAGTTTTTGAAGGAATGGCTTTCCCAGCCTTTGAGCCACAGCAATGGGGGGCATGGGGCATGGGCCGATGGATTCAATAATTCGCAATTGCTCAGATAAACCGGGGATATCTCGTATTGCTTGCTCTAAAACGGTACTATCGATCGCTGCACAATCTACTTTATTCTCAGCGACCCATTGAATCGAACACTCGTGAGAACCAGATGCCACTGTCTGGCTAAAAAAAGCTCGTGAATATTGCTTTTGAAATAATCGATGCCAGAGTAGATGGTAACCACTGTTAGAACCAAGATCGTTGTAACAAAAGGTTTTGCCTGCCAACTGCTCCAATGCCCTCACTTCGCTAGCCGCATTTACAATCACATCTGCAAAATAGACAGGCTGGTTTTGATAGCGTTCAGCTTGCATCACCGGAGCGACTACTGCTTGTAACTGAGCAGGAGCAACTTGATAGTGTCGAATAAAGGGGAGACCACAGATAAAAGCAATATCGAGTTGATCCTGGAGCAAAGCTGGATCAGCGAGTGGGTCATACTTAGCTTGCGCTAGGCAGATCTCGATATCTAAACTTCGCTCTAAATAAGCAATCACTGCCTGGTAAAACCAAAATAAATTTGGAGCCAAATAAGAAACCGCTCTCAGGGGACTAGGCAACATACTGATTCCTTGAATATTTCTCTAATCGCTATAGCTGTCCTAAATTATGTGTGAGATTAGCGGGTTGTGAGAGGCACGCTCCTAGGGGCTGCCTCTCACAACCCATTTGGGATTGCTATAGACGTTTGGCATCGTCCTTGGGACAAGCGAGCCTTGAGGTCAATCTATCACTAAACACCGATAATCCTATCAACTTATCGGTGTTTAATCTTGCCATTTATTGAAGGGTTGTGGAATACTGAATCTAGAAAGTACTATATTCCGACTGATTTACCGTAGATTTTGTTTCCAGAGTTAGTGTTTGCTACTGACTCTGCTTCAGTGTGGTGATTTGTAGTGTGAGAGAGTAACAATGCTTCGAGATATTCAAGGATTAGAAGTCACGACTCATTCGCTCGTGGCGATCGCAGCTATTAATGCCTTTATTAACCAAGCTCTACAGTATGGCCGAGAAGCAGAACTCGCCATTTTCGAAGCCTTGAGTGCCGATCCAAGCTGCGCAATTGCCAATGCGTACGCTGCGGCTCACTACTTATCTCAAGAAAGCGCGATCGCACGGCAACAAGCTATTCCTTATCTCCAAGCAGCCCAAACTTACAGTCAGTCAGCTACCGAGCGGGAGCAGCTTTATATTCAGGCGATCGCAGCTTGGGCCAAAGGGGCTATTGATACAGCGATCGCGGTTCATGAAGCGATCGCTGAGGACTATCCCCAAGATTTAATCTCTGTACAACAGGGGCAATATCACTACTTTTATCGAGGCAACAAAGTTGGGTTGCTGAAAATTGCCGAAAAAGTTTTGCCAGTTCATCCAAACCAGCCAGATTTGCTTTCAATGCTCGCGTTTGGGTTGGAGCAATGCCATCAATTGCCGGAAGCAGAAGCGATCGCCCGCGAAGCCACTCGCCTGAAGCGGAACAATCCTTGGGCGCATCATGCCGTTGCTCATGTGATGGAAACACAAGGGCGAGCAGCGGATGGAATTGAGTGGATGGAGAAGTTTTCAGATACCTGGGAGCATTGTAATTCTATGCTCTACACCCATAACTGGTGGCATGTTGCGCTCTTCTATGGGCAATTGAGCGAGACTACTAAAGTTTTGTCCCTCTACGATCAGCATATTTGGGGCAAAGCTCGCCGAGATTCTCCTAAGGACCAGGTTGGAGCGATCTCCTTGCTGCTGCGTCTAGAGTTCCAGTCAGTTCCTGTTGAAGAACGATGGGATAACTTAGTCCCCCATCTATTAACGCGTCTGCATGAGCACTCGCTGCCCTTCCAAGACCTCCACTATATTTATGCTTTAGCTAAAGCCAATCAAGCAGACTTGGTTCATGAAATGTTCACTAGTATGACTGCTTATGCTCAAACGCTAGACTCTACAGCCCGCAGAATTTGGACTGTAATCACTCTTCCGGCGGCGCAGGGGATGATTGCCCATGCTAGAAATGATTGGGAAGGGGCGATCGCCTATCTTAAACCTGTGTTGTCAAAATTGTGGGTTGTTGGTGGCAGTCATGCTCAGCAGCAACTATTCCATCAGCTTTATAAAGATGCAGTATTGCGGAGTGAGGCAGAGTCTAAAATAGCTGCTTTATCTTGGTCACCCTCATTAAGGAGCAAAACTGCCTGACTAGACATGCTTGGCATCGCCCACCATTAAGCCAGTGATTTAAGCGAGGCGAAACTGTCAGCGCTGAGTCATACAAAATAAGGCTGAAACGCCTTCTGGCATCTTGATATTCATATCTAGCTCAACCTTCCGAGAAGTAAATACAGTAAGTCGATAGATTTGTCGTAGTTTCTATGATATTTTCGATAAAGTCGCAATGCCCTATCGGAAAACCGTAGTAATTGAGTAGGAACTTGAATAGTCAAAATTACGCCCTAATGGGGCTGTCTTCTAGAGTCAAGTACGCACTGCTAGCTCTATTGGAATTAGCCAGTCATCCAGCTAGTGCCCCTCCTCTCACAATCGGAGAAATTACTGGCAGACAAGCTATTCCCGATCGCTACCTAGAGCAAATTCTGACTAGTCTGCGCCGGGGGGGCATCGTTCAGAGTCAGCGCGGTTCTAGAGGCGGGTACACCCTCGCTCGTGAAGCTTGGCAAGTTACATTGCTGGAGATCGTCGTTTTAGTGGATGGCGATCGCAAAGAAACAGAATCTAATGAGACTCCAACGATAGAGCGAGACATCGTGCGCGAAATCTGGGAGCAGGCGAGCGGTCAAGCCCAAGCCGTTTTAGGCCGTTATACGCTGCAAAATCTAGTCCAGAAGCGAGATGCGCGTAAACAGAAAAACCCGATGTACTATATCTAACTTTAATATTTAATTCTGGCGAGCAATCCAGATTTCTTTCTGGTTACCGCCTCCCTTGGCTCGTTCAGCAAGGTTAGAAACAAGCTAGAAAGCCTGATCAGCGTAGCTTCTTGAGTTCGCCCAACTCGGTGTACTGGGGCACCCAACCATCCACAGTGGTAAAGTAGCGGACAGCCTTAAACTCAAGTGAAGCGGTAGGACTAAACCAGTGCTCTACGCCAGCCGCAATTTGGACGTAGTCTCCTGGCTGCACTAGGAGCTGTACCTGTTGACCATCAAGCTCTATGAAGCTAAAAATTGCCTCTCCCGACAATATGTAAAGCGCTTCTGGAGCCTTATGTGTATGGTATCGGTTGTAGGTGCTGATGCTGTGGAGCTGAGAGGAGCCAGGGTGAAACACTAGCAGGTCAGACCAGAGATAGCTAGTTTCTTGCTTTAGCGATTCAAGTTGGCGATCGCAGAGTTCCAAGATTTGGCGCTTTTCCAGATCTGGTAGAACATCCTCAGCTAGTAAATCGGCCCAGTGTTGCGGAGCTTCTAAGCTGTAGTGCTGGAGCTGAACGTTAAAAAGAGCAAGTTCACGAACAATCTCACTAGAATTACCGCAAACTTTGCCGTTGCTTAGCTGTAGGATCGCCATTACAGAGAAATTAATTTACTTTCAAAAAGTATAGGCGACTTCAGATTGGGATACAATCATTTCCCCGTAGGCAAACCGGGGATTGTCAAGCTTTGGTAGCATTTAGCTGTATTCCGAAGTCTCTGCTTCCAAGTCCTTAAATAAAGCAGTACTCAAATAGCGCTCCCCAAAGCTCGGCTGCACCATCACAATCAACCGTTCAGCATTTTCTGGGCGCTGAGCCACTTGAATCGCTGCTGCCAAAATTGCTCCGGTAGAAATGCCAGACAAAATACCTTCCTCGCGGGCCAATCTCCGACTGTAAGCGATCGCAGCTTCATCAGAAACTTGCAGGACTTCATCAATCAGTTCTAGGCGCAAGACTGGGGGAATAAACCCTGCCCCGATTCCTTGAATCTTGTGCTCTCCAGGCGCACCACCTGTGAGAACTGCACTATTGACAGGTTCGACGGCGATCACCTGTAGCCCTGATTTGCGAGGCTTTAGCACTTCCGCGACGCCTGTAATGGTGCCACCCGTTCCAACCCCCGCCATGAAAATATCAACTTCCCCTTCTGTATCCGCCCAGATCTCTTCAGCCGTAGTTTCTCGATGAACCTGAGGATTAGCAGAATTGCGAAATTGCTGCGGCATAAAAGCGTCGGGAAGGCTAGCAACAATGGCTTCTGCTTTTGCGATCGCCCCTTGCATGCCTTCGGTGGCTGGGGTGAGTACTAGTTCGGCTCCATAGCCTTTCAGCATCAATTGCCGCTCCAAGCTCATCATTTCTGGCATGGTCAAGATCAAGCGGTAGCCTTTAGCTGCAGCTACCATAGCCAAGGCAATGCCTGTATTGCCCGATGTAGGCTCTACCAAAACTGATTTGCCCGGATGAATCAGCCCTTCTGCTTCAGCCGCTTGAATCATACCAATACCAATGCGGTCTTTGACAGAAGACGAGGGATTCAGACCTTCTAGTTTCACAGCAATTCGAGCCACACAACCTTCGGCTTGAGGAATGTGATTGAGCTGCACTAAAGGAGTCTGACCGATCAGGCAGGTAATATCACGAGCAATTTGCATGGATTCTGATAGACCTAGGGCTAGACGAGCAAATGCACCTTGAACAGAAGTAACCGTAAACCTATCGGCTTACCGTACTTTAGACAGGTAAAAGTAGTATAACAACTAAAGTTTTACTGAGCCCTTAAAAACACGGTAATCCTATCGAGTTTGCGTGATTAAGCCATCAGCATGTAAAATACTGTAAGTTTATCAAGATGCCGTAGTTTGTATGCATAATCTCAATGAGGCCAGCGAGCAGCCTGATCAGCAACAAGACGCCACTCCAGAGGTGTTTTGGCAAACTGTTCAGGAAAAACTCAAAGGAATTACGCCCAAAAAGTTACGAGGCGGCTTTCTAATTTTGATCGGATACCTATTGTCTCCCCTCTGTTGGTGGAATGACTTGGTGTTTAACCTGCCAGTTGCCTACTTCTTTGGTTATGTTTGCAGTCTGTTCTCTGAAAAGTTATTTACTCCTGGCTTGATCGCCGGATATTGGCTCTCCAATATTATTGGTATTCTATTGATGCAACTAGGCACAGCCGATATGCTCCAAGAGCAGCCAAAAGAGCAGAACTTAAAAAAAGAATTGTTGATGGGTATCGGTTCTTCAACAGTTTACACTCTAGTCATTTTGGCCCTGGTGCAACTGAAAATTTTAGATGTTCCAGCTATTTTTTCTGATCTGAAGTCGATTGACCTCAGTTCACTTTTACAACTAGTGACATTAAAAAGTTAACTGATAACTTTGATACCGCTCTGTATCGACTTGTCTGTATTGCCTTGAGACATTGCAGCTGATTCAAGGTCAAGCAATAGCATCTACCTAGCATCTACTAGGATTTTTGGCACTAAAAGCATCCTCTTCTCATTCGCTGACCAAGCTAGAAAACTGTTGCTGAGCGCTATGTTCATCACCTCAGCTATCTATGCAAAATGGCTATGTCTAACAGGCAGGCGTGATAAAAGCTAACAAGTAGGCCTGACACAGAAGACGTAGCTTTTGAAAAGCTTTTGTTTTTAACTATGTATCCTAAGGCCACAGTATGAATTACCCTCTACTATCATGCCTGAGTTTTTTTGTGGGAATTGTAGTGGGTTTAACTGGAATTGGAGGAGCTTCTCTGATTACCCCCATGCTGATCTTTGTCTTTCAGGTTCCAGCCTCTATTGCAGTCAGTTCTGATGTGGTTGCTGCAACGTTAATGAAAGTCACCGGAGGCGTTCGGCACTGGCAGCAACAAACCCTGGATGCAACAGTCGTAAAATGGTTGGCGATCGGAAGTGTGCCTGGTGCCTTAACAGGAGTTGGTATCCTGCACTGGCTGAGGCATATCGGGGAATTCAATTTAGATGCTATTATGCTGCGGTTGATCGGAGTGGCCATCTTAATGGTTACTGTAGCAGCGCTCGTACAACTGTTATTGCTGACCTTTGTACCCGGCTTAAAATACCCTTCTTTACCCAAGATCGATTTAGAAACGACCTTAGGACGAGCGGCGGCGATCGCGATCGGAGCCATCTTGGGTTGTGTGGTGGGTTTAACCAGTGTCTCCTCCGGCTCCATGTTTGCCCTAGCGCTGATTGCCTTCTTTCGTTTAGACGCTCGCAAGCTGGTTGGTACTGATTTAGCTCAAGCAGCCATTCTCTTAAGCTTTACTGCTTTAGGACACCTCACCCTAGGGACAGTTGACTGGAGCTTGGTAATCCCGATATGGATAGGATCATTACCAGGCGTTTTAGTAGGGACTAAACTTTGCCAACTCGCACCACAACGAGCCCTGCGCTTCGTCGTGTACATGGTTTTAGTCATGGTGAGTTGGAAGTTGGCCCATCAGGTCTAAAGCATCCTTAGGTTTAGTTGTTCATCTTAGAATCTATCTTTTTAGCTTTCATGTCTTCTCAAAGAGCTTTATCATCTAACTTTGGCAAACTTCTGCAAACTTTTGGTCGTTTTGTTCAACTGTGGTTGAGCACTCATTGGCGATCGCTCCTATTACTTTTTCTAGGAGTCTTTTTGCCATTACAACTTGCTATCCTTTTGGCGGGGCAGATTCAGCTGCAAGAAGGCGGCCTACCTTGGGATGTCTCTATTTTGCTGGCGATTCATTCTACAGCACAAGCAAATTTGGACTCCCTGGCTCTGACCTTAACTCAGTTTGGCACGCGCTGGGGAGTGTTTCCGGTCTCTACAGCTCTAGTGATGGCAATGTTTTTCTTGAAGCGCTGGCGATCGCTGATTTATCTCCTGATCACATTACCAGGAGCCATGCTGATTAACCGTACTGCCAAGGAGCTGCTGCATCGAGTACGCCCCCACCTGTGGGACTCGACTTTTCCCCCAGAACCAGAATTTGCTTTCCCCAGTGGCCATGCAATGGCTAGTATGGCTTTTGTGGCATCCTTAGTTGTTTTAACCTGGGGCAGTCGTTGGTGTGGTTGGGTGACTACCTTGGGCAGCTTATTTGTCCTGGCGATCGCTTGGACGCGGTTGTACTTAGGCGTTCACTATCCGAGCGATATTGTAGCGGGGTGGATGGTTTCCATTGCTTGGGCGATCGCCGTCAGTTTAGTCGTCAAGCCTCACTTAGCCAAGTTGAACTCAGAAACTTTAAGTCCTGAAAACAACGAAGTGTCAGCGGCACAGGAGTAAGTTGCCACTCGTTATTCGACGATCACACTGCCCAATGATTCTAGCGGAATTGTAAACACATAATAGATGACTCCAGCCCCCAAGATGACGATCACCAGGGTGGACAAAATCACCCAGCGGTCTGGGGGCGCATAAGTATCTTCTTCAATATCTCGGCGCACAGTAAAATAATGTTGAGCTGAAAGCAACACCATCAAAAGCCCTGCCGCAGAGAAGGCTAAACCTAGCTTCCAGCCGTTACCAGGCGGTTGGGGAGCAAGTGGTGGACGCAAAATTCGCAAACGGACAATCAGCACACCGAAGCCCATCAAGGCGATCGCACTTCGCATCCAAGCTAGGTAAGTGCGCTCGTTGGCTAGGTGATCCCGGACTCGATTAGGATTAAGCCGTCTTGGTGGTTCGGCGTCTCCTTCTGTTTTAGTGGATTTAAATAGTTGCATCGATAGCGTCTCCCTGAACTCAATTCGCAGTAATAGATCGGCGTCCCTTACTATAGAACATTTGACTGAACGCCCAGCAAGTTAATGTGTTGGTTTAAGACATAGTTCTTGTACTGGGCGTTCAGGGCATCAGCTTAGCCAGTATGGCATCAAGGTTTAGTCTTCAATCGGAGCATTAGGAGCGGTGGCTTCAATATCTGCTAGAGACAGATTTGGAATGGACCAACCAGGTTCACTAGCTGTAAACACTTTGGCCGGAGAAACATTAAACTCAAGCACACCACTGTTTGGATTGCTCTTAGCGATCAACTGAGTGCCATCTACAATTTTAAAGGCGATCGGCTCTGCTAACTCTTCCGCTTGAGCGTTAGGAGTTAAAGCGACTTGAGCCCCGCTAGGAAGATAAACGCCACTGCATTTCCAATCATCATCTGTGACCTGACCATTACCTAAATAGTAAAGTTGTGGTGTGGGAGATTTCTTGGGTTTGCTGGCATAAACGGCGATCGTTCTTCCCGTTTCATTACGGCACTGAGCCTGTTCCTTTGCTGTCTCTAAAACATACTTTTGAAATTGCAAATCAGCCAGTTTCTGCTGAACTTCCTCACCCCTGTAACCTGCTTGATTGGGAGAGTTCTTTGCTTGCAAAAGTTCATCTAAGGCTTGAGTCACCTCAGCATAGTCAGATCCCTTGGTGAAGTTAGGGTCTGCCCAAGCAGGGGGAGCGATCGCTAAGCTCACTAACAAAGCCAAAGCTAAAAGCGCAAGTCTGAAAAATTTCATGATGATCTCCTTAGTTTGAAATTAAACTGTTTTCCAGCAGCTACATGCTGCTTTAGATGGAAAATCTATGGGATTGGATGGGTTGGAACTGGAACAGATGATAGCTACGGGGAGGAAAACGCTGGCAATAGACGGTAAGTCCCACTATCAACCAAGATGTAAAGCCCTAATCCAATCAAAATAAAGGGCACAATTGCCTGACCATAGGCCGTGAGCAGGCGGGCTACGGCTGGCTGTCGAGTTAAACGCTCAGCGATGTAACACCAAACTCCAACTAAGACAAAAAAGACGCTCAGGATAACCGCTAAACTTGCTGGATCGCTACTCGCCAACAACGGTACATAAATCCCGATATTGTCTCCCCCATTTGCCAATGTCACAGCAGCAACATGGTAGACCTGAGGCACAAGCAAATCTAAGTAACTAGGCACTCCTGAGGCAACTGCTTTCTCTAAACTCAACTCATCTGTGACCGTCTGGACTTGAGTTCCATTTTGTTTTCGGTTCAGCCAATGACTGATGCCAATCACAATGGGTACGAAACCCAGGCAACCAATCCAAGCTTTAGGAATGACGAGACCGCCCAGAAAACCGGGAAGACAGGCAATCATCAACGTCGTGAATCCTAAATATTGACCCCAAATAATATGTTTGGGACGGAAATTAGCGTTTACCTGAGAAAAGAAGAGCATCAGGATCACAATGTCATCAATATTGGTGGCGGCAAAGGCAGTAACCCCGGTAATCACGGCTCGTCCAAACCAGTTCATGATGCTCCTGCGGCAAGCCTACTACTTGTGCTCAATTGAGGAGTGCGCCTGCGGCATCGAGACAGCCTGAGCTGTGCATTCAGCAATACCAGACGAGTATTGCATGGAATTCCGACTCAGCGTTGTGACGAAGAGAACACCCATTACTAAAGCCAACACCGCCAAGCCTCGGTTTTCTAAGGTGCGACTGTCTACTAGAATCAGTGCTCCCAACCCAACTAGAACAAAAGGAACTAATTGGTTTCCATAGCGGGTTAGGGCATCTGCGATCGCAGGCACCTTAGTCAGACGGTAAGCCAGGTAGCACCATGCTCCCACTAACGTAAAGAACACACCTAAAATAGCTAACAAACTTTCCCAACTACTACTAGCAAACAGAGGCATATAGATGCCCACATTGTCGCCGCCATTCGCAAAGGTTACTGCTGCCACACTATAGGTCTGGGGAGAGAGAAAACTAGTTAGCCAAGACTTCTCGACGGGCTGGGTAGTTTCCTCATTCGCCTCATCTTCCTCATCTTGACTGAACCAGCGGCTAAGACCGATCGCGATCGGCACGAGACCCAGCAGGCCCACCCAATCACGAGGGAATAAGAAGCTACCAAAGAAACCCGGTAAGCTGGCTAAAACAAGAACCCCAAAACCCAGGTATTGCCCTGCTACGATGTGCCGTCGCCGCAACACACTATCTACTTGGGAGAAGAACAGGAGCAAGATCAAAATATCATCAAGATTCGTAGCGGTGAAAGCAGTGAACCCAGTCGGCAATGCAGTCAGTAATTCATTCATCTTGATTAGCGCTTAATTGTCTTTACTACAGAGATCAGTTCAGAGATAAATTTTGTGGAATCAGGGTTGTGCCCAGAAGAATTAGGTTTCATCTGTCAGCGAGGGGATGACTACAGGGCTAGGGACAGCAAACCTGGCATGCGTCTCTTCAATTCTCGATTTCATCGTTCGCACAATCTGAGGAGAACGGAGGCTTTGCATGACAAACCAACCGCAAGTCACAGTTAGATAGAGCAAGAACAGGTAGGGAAAGGCATCGTAAGGAGCTTCGGGAACAGGGAAAATTTGGCTACCAGGAACACCGACGCTCCCTAGAACCGGGATCATCATGAAGCCAACGCCTAGAACCGAGAACATCACATCTCGTGGCCGAAGCTTTTGAATTTTATAGAGATAAACTGGAGCGGCGATCGATATGAGGATGTATACCGTCAAGAACCCATAGGTACAAATAGCTCCCAGATAACCCATGCTGTCAAACAATTTGACATGGAAGAGGGATAGGCAGGCAGGAACCAGAAACATGACAAGCGCCGACATCGTAATGGCAATATGGGGCGTCTGATTGGAGGAGTGAGTCTCACCCAGGGAAGCAGGGAACAAGCCATGACGGGACATGGACAAGAACACTCTCGCTGCTGGGTTAATGCTACCTAGCACGCAAGTAAAGAAACTAAACAAGGCGCTAATTGCAATCAGCTCTCCCAAAAATCCCAAGCCGAGTTGTCTAGATAAATAGCCTAAAGGTTCTTCAGTCGTAGCTAGGGAAGCGGAAGTACCACTAAAACCTAGTATCTCGATGTAACTCATGAGGGTGAAGAATAACCCAGCTAAGATGGCGCTGCCCATCACAGACTTAGGGATGGTCTTCAGCGGTCGCTTAGCTTCGTCTCCTAAAGAGGTGGCGCTTTCAAAGCCAGAAAATCCAAAGACTACCAGAACCAGCCCCATCGCAATTCCACCTGGCTTCGCTCCTTGCAGCGTCATTTGCGAAAAGTCGATCGCAAACCCTGCATGAGCCCAAATTAGAATACCTAAGACGAGGATCAGAGCAATGGAAACTCCTTCTAGCCACAACATCGCCATTGCCGAAAGCTTAATATCTTTGTAAGCTGCATACCAGGCTACACCAGCCCCGATCGCTAATAAAGTCAGGCTGGAAGGATGAATGCCCAAATGACCCAGTAGCATAGTGCTGAAGTTGGCAAAGCCACACAACACTGACATACCAGTAAACAAATAGGCGAGAACCAAACTCCATCCGCAAATTACACCCGCCGTTGGGCCTAAACCCTTAGCAATGTAAGAATATAGCGAACCCGGAGAAGCGGAACGACTCGCAAACTGGTTGATGTTAATGCTGACAAACATCAACCCAACCATGCCAATCAGAAAACTCAACCAAGTTCCATTTCCCGCGATCGCGACAATCAAACCTAAGTTGGAGGCAGGGATGGTAGTGGGAGCAATGACCGCAACTGATTGGGCCAACACTTCACCGAAGGAGAGGCAATTTGGCTTTAAGCCGTGGGCACTCTGCTCAGATTGAAATTCACTAGTCATGGATGCAAATCCCCCAGTATGCAAATGTATCCTTGGAAGTTTGGTCGCTCCCGATGGGACCGGTGAGCTTTGCTTCAGCAAGGATGCATTGCCAAAAGCACTATGTTTACTCTAGTCAAGAAGACCCATAGAAGCTAATGTTCTTTTTTGTTGGTTTAATAAATAAAAGTAATCGACTCTAGATCGCTCATGTCTGCTCATCTGCTCCAATGCTTTGAGAGACTGCAAAATCCTAGCTGCTGTTGTGATCCCCTGGAACCAACAGCAACAGAGGCATAGAGCTAAAGATGACAAACCCCGATGAACCCATCGCTTTTAAGGTATTTCTAGGAGTTTACTTTCCTTAACAACGTCTAGCAGGGAGCGTTAAAAGCCAACTATGACATTGGAGCAATTACGGATATTTTTGGCTGTGGCTGAGCAATTACACTTTACTCGCGCTGCTGAAGCACTTTTCATTACTCAACCAGCAGTCAGTGCCGCCGTCCAAAGCTTAGAAACAGAGTACAGTGTCAAACTCTTCCATCGCATTGGTCGGCGAGTGGAAATTACGGAAGCGGGCAAGCTGCTCCAGGAAGAAGCGCAAAAGATTCTGGAGCAAGTCGCTTTGACTGAGCGCGGTTTACGGGAATTGAATAACCTCCAACGGGGTGAGTTGAAACTAGGCTCAAGCTTGACGATTGGTAATTACTGGTTGCCAGGAAAAATTAGTCAATTTAAGCGTCAGTACCCAGGAATTAACGTCATTTGCACCCTTGCTAATGCAGAAGAGATCTGCGAAGGCACAGCCACCGGATTATTTGATTTAGGCATTGTCAGCGGTGAGGTGAAACCTGCGCTCAAAAGCTATTTAGCTGAGGAGGCTATTGGCAGCGATCGCCTGCAAGTAGTGGTAGGCAAATCCCACCCTTGGTTTGAGCGCACCAGAATCTCAGTTCGTGAACTCAACGAAACCACTTGGGTCATGCGAGAGCCTGGTTCGGGGGCTCAACAGATGTTTGAGCAAGCTCTACAGAGTTGGGGGATTGAGATCAGTGAACTAGATGTAGTTTTAGTTCTAAGCAGTAGCGAGATGGTCAAAGCGGTGGTGGAGAGCGGAGTAGGGGCCGCTGCGATCCCAGAACTCATGGTGAGAAAAGAGATCGAACTCTCTACCCTCCAAGCAGTACAGATCACCAATAGTCGCAAAGGTGCAGGCTCCATTCTGGAAATTATTCAACCCGTGCTGAAACTGAAACACCAACAGCGGTTTCAAACCCAAATTGCGATCGCTTTTGAGCAAATGTTAAAGGGTTAATCAGGATTTAAGCGTTGCTTACCCAGTTTAACCAGTTGCTTCAAATCGAGGAGTTTGGAGGAACCATCATCTCCCATAATCAGAGGGAGATTGCCATTCCATTTCTCGATCGCCTGCTTTTGTAATAACTCCGGGGTTAAACCCTCTCGCAGTAAGTTCTGGGCTTCTGCTTCTCCCTTGGCTAAATTCACCTTAGCTTTTGCTTCTCTGGCTGCCTTCAGAGCCACAAATTCTGCTCGTTTGGCTTCTTGCTCTGCCACTTGTTTAGCCTCCACCGCATTGCTAAACCGTTTAGAGAAATGTACATGCACCAGAGAGATGTCATCAACTGCAATGTGATAAGTGCCTAATCGCGTTGTCAGAGCCTGGTCCACTGCCGCTTTGACCTCTCCCCGTTTCGTAATTACTTCCTCGGCTGTGTACATTGCCACTACTGCTTTCAGCACCTCTTCGACGGCAGGGTTAATGATCGTCGTAACAACTGTCGCTTCATCCCCGATTTGTTGAAAAATTTTGTCCACCTCGTCAGGAATAATATGCCAGTTGAGGGCGACATCAGTATAAACATCTTGCAGATCCTTGGAAGAAGCTTCAGCAGAGATTTCCTGATTTTGCACCCTCACACTCAGCTTCTTGACGGTATTAACGCCAGGGACAATCAGATGAATTCCTTCTCCCAAGACTGGTTCTTGCACCCTGCCAAACTGCATCAACACCCCCCGCTCTCCTGCATTGACAATGACAAAGAAAGTAGAAAGCAAAGCTGCTAATAGAACAGCGATCAGAACTCTACTAGCAACATAAGCATCTTTATTTTTCTTGGTAGCTGGCTTAGCATTTTGAAGAGGGGGGGCAGATTCCAAGGTCATAGCGAGACAAAACTAGAGGCTGGACAAAGAGTAGTTGCAAGGGTAAGCCCATCAAGAGATTAGAAGCTATTCACAGCTATCTACTTAATTCAACGAATACTCTGGAAAAGTTTTCACTTGCTTAGGGATGATATGGACATCTTGGTGTCGTTCTAGGTTGAGTTTGTCAAAGTCTTGCCGCGCCAAGTAAGCCGTTACTCCCCGACCTGAAGGCAACATTAACTCCACCTGAACTTCCCAACCTAGGTGAACAATCCGCTCAATCTTGGCAGGCACTGTATCCTCGGTGGCATAGGAGCGAATCACCAAATCATGAGGCCGTAAAAAGACGCGATCGCCTTGTATCCCTTGGTTTCTCGGTAAGATGCCAGCATTTGCGGGGAGCACATTCACCGGACCAATGAAACTCATCACAAAAGGAGACGCTGGCGAATCATAAAGCTCCGCCGCGCTGCCAACTTGTTCAATCCGACCTTCGTTCATGACCACAATCTGATCAGCCACTTCCATCGCTTCTTCTTGGTCATGGGTGACAAATACCGTTGTTACATGGACCTCGTTATGCAGTTTCCGTAGCCAAGTCCGCAGTTCCTTACGAACTTTTGCATCGAGAGCCCCAAAAGGTTCATCTAAAAGCAAAACTTTGGGTTGAACTGCCAATGCCCGTGCTAGTGCCACCCGCTGCCGTTGACCACCAGACAGCTGTGAGGGATAGCGATCGCCCAACCCTCGTAATTGCACCAAGTTCAGTAGTTCCTCAACCCGATGACGAATTTGGCTAGGCTTAGCTTTACGAATTTCTAACGGGAAAGCAATGTTCTGCCGAATGGTTAGGTGCTTAAACAGCGCGTAATGCTGAAATACAAAACCAATTCCCCGGTCCTGGACTGAGCGGTAGGTGGCATTTTCGCCAGTCAAAAAGATTTCTCCAGAGTCAGGTTGCTCCAATCCAGCAATCATCCGTAGCAAAGTTGATTTACCAGACCCTGAAGGACCTAGAAGAGCAACTAAGGACCCTGTCTCAATATTCAAGCTCACATTATCGATCGCGTGAAAGGAGCCAAAATGCTTGTCAACGTTTTGAACAGAAATACCCACGACAACTCTCCCGAAACCCAATTTACAAAATACGGTTAGTCTATCGAGTTAACGTATTTTATACAAGCATAAGGCTACCTTTAGTTTTGGTAGCCAACCAAAAGGTAGAGCCACCGAACTCTGCCGCTAGACTCAACACCTAAGCTACCTAGAACCGTTTAAGAGTTATAAAACAATGAATTGTTAGGTTTTCCTGACATAAGCCGCTTATACAACTACGAGTTTCGTCATACTTCTTAGTCTGCCTAAAAACCTGAAATGACTCCTAAAATGCCTGAAAGGGTTCTTAATTCTGCGTTTCACCAAATCCCACTACAACTTCTTATAAAGTTACTTATCTATATAATTTCCTGTTGTTCTCAAAATTTCTAAAATAAATCTAAGGCCAGATTCGTTTCTGAGTCCGATAGGCAGCCTGAGAGGCCAGAATGATCACTAAATCAGCGGGATTTGCAGAGCCCTATTTGCCAAGCCCCTACAAAGATTTCTGGCTCCCCTAGCTTCTAATCCCCCTTAATCTCCGGTAAATTTCTGGGATAGAGGCAGCAATTCCCGGTAAATGGAGCGGCATTCTGGCCTTCTAAATGGGGGGTTTAGCATCTCCATTGACTTTGCTGAGAAGGCAGGAATACGCTTCTAAATAAGCACCCAAAGCAATTGTCCTTATCTCAAAAGAATATAGAGGTAAATATGATGACTGATTCTATGAATACTGAATTAACTGAGCTAAAAGTCTGTATCGAAGTTTGCACCGATTGCCACAACATGTGCCTAGAAGTCATGACTTACTGCTCAGATAGAAGCTGTAAGTACATTGATGTTTCGATGATGTCTATGCTTCGCGACTGTGCTGAGATGACAATGATGTGCATCAACATGATTGCCGATGGTTCTGAGTTTGCAGGTAGAACCTGCCAGCTTTGCGCCGAGATGTGCTTCAAGTGCGCGATCGCTTGCGATGAAATGCACGATGCCAAAATGACAGAGTACGCTGCTATCTTCCGCAAGTGCGCTGAGCATTGCAAAGCGATCGGTTTAATGTCTGCTGCTTACTTCCGCAGAGCTAATCTGGAAGTTGAAGCAGTATCCTAATTAGTTGTCTCTGAAAAATTTGTCTCGTGTCAACCATCAGCTCTTGGCAGCTGTTAGGAGTGTGTCCAGGAAAGAAAACTATAGCGCTTGGCGATCGGGTTCGGCGATCGCCAAATAGTTGAGAGCAGTTTTCCAGTCTCAAATCAGCATCGTCTATGGCTAATGTTGAACCTAGCCCGAACCTTTTGACCGCCGATAGGTAATACGAATAGATCCTCAATTTGTGCTTCCCGCCCTGGAAACCACAGGGGATAGTAAGTAACTAGGCGGAATTAAACTCAAAACGCTCCAGCGTATATTTGCCGCCTAAGGACAGGACAAAAACTCTAAAGCATCCAAGAATTCATCCATTTTCTGGTCCAAGTTGAGCACAAGGTTTCGGAGATAGTCCAAACCATAACGAAAGATGCTCTTTGCCCTATGACCATGCTTTTTGATAGTCAGAGGCTTGAGTTGATGTAACCACTCACCTGCGAGGAAGACCCAGCACAAAGCGAGGGAGAGGAGAGCGAGCAGTTTACTCAGACGTTCGGCATCCTGAAGATAGGTAGATTCCAGGCAGAAACCACTAGTTTCGAAAATGCCAAATAATACCAATTCTCTAAAACCCGGCTACAGATAGAGCTGAGAGAATCGAGTCTCGTCCTGTAATCGAGGCCACCCCTTCTGGAGTGAGTGCTTCCAGTCGTTCCTTCAACTGCTGACGCAACTGCTCCAGGGTGGCAGGAAGACTCCAACGCAATCGCCGCTTGAGATATTGCCACACTTGTTCAATGGGGTTAAGTTCCGGACAATGTGGTGGTTG
>NZ_JACJPK010000032.1:0-36974 GCF_014696035.1 Trichocoleus sp. FACHB-262
TTTGGCAACACAGCCGACTTAAAAACACTGCTGCTCAACGTGCAGGATTAACGACGCGCTCCTGGAATTGGCATGACATTGCCATCTATCCCACACTAATCTAATGCACTACCTCGCTTTTTCAACGTGAGGAGGGGCGATCGTAGATGGGATTTCCGCACTGGTTGTCTATGTCAGGCATTCGTTACAGTGAGGGGTATATAGATAATGCCAAAGAAATAAAAGACAACCTATGAGTGCAAGTGCTACCCTCACCCAAAACCCCTTGCTGATTGGTAAAGGACTTCCCCCCTTTGATGCCATCAAGCCAGAGCATGTGGTTCCAGCCATCACCCAACTGCTGCAAGAGCTAGAGCAAGAACTGGTGACTCTAGAAGCGAATGTGCAACCGACTTGGAGCAGCTTGGTCGAACCTCTCGACCGTTTGAGCGATCGCATGGGTTGGAGTTGGGGGATCGTTGGGCACTTGATGGGGGTGAGAAACAGCCCAGAAATGCGGGAAGCTCATGAAACCATGCAGCCTCATGTGGTGCAGTTTTGGACCAAACTTGGTCAAAGCAAACCTGTCTATGAAGGCTTCAAAGCGCTGCGCGACAGTGATGCTTGGACTAACTTAGAACCTGCTCAAAAACGGATCGTCGAAGCTGCGATTCGGGAGGCGGAGCTGTCTGGTGTCGGGTTAGAAGGCGCAGCCAAAGAGCGCTTCAATGCCATTCAAATGGACATGGCAGAGCTATCTACTCAGTTCTCTAACCATGTGTTGGACGCCACCAAAGCCTTCAGCATGACGCTGACCACCCCGGAAGAAGTAGACGGGTTACCTCCTAGCTCGCTAAGTCTCGCTGCCCAAGCTGCCCGTGCCGCTGGAGAGGAAAACGCCACCGCAGAGAATGGCCCTTGGCGGATCACCCTCGACTTCCCCAGCTACGGCCCTTTCATGCAACACAGCACTCGCTCTGATTTGCGTGAAAAACTCTACAAAGCCTTCGTCAGCCGCGCTTCAGAGGGTGACCTCGACAATAAACCACTGATCGATCGCATCCTGACCTTACGGAAAGAGCAAGCCCAACTCCTCGGCTTTGATAACTATGCCGAACTCAGCTTAGCCAGCAAGATGGCTCCCAACGTGGCGGCGGTGGAGCAGTTGATGGAAGAACTGCGTCAAGTGAGCTACGATGCCGCGGTTAAAGATTTGGCTGACCTGAAAGCTTATGCTGCCTCCAAAGGAGAATCTGGCGAGCTGAAGCACTGGGATGTGAGCTACTGGGCTGAGCGTCAGCGGGAAGAAAAATTTGCCTTCAACGACGAAGAGCTGCGCCCCTATTTCCCCTTGCCCCAAGTTTTAGACGGTTTGTTTGGTCTCGCCAAGCGTCTATTCGGCGTCACCATCACCGCTGCCGATGGTCAGGCTCCGGTGTGGCACGAAGACGTGCGTTACTTCCAAATTTCGGATGAGTCGGGAGAGGCGATCGCGTACTTCTACCTCGATGCCTACAGCCGTCCTGCTGAGAAGCGTGGCGGTGCCTGGATGGATGATTGCGTCAATCGGGCCAAGCTGACGGTGGAAGGGAAAGCTAGTACTCGTCTGCCTGTGGCTTACTTGGTCTGCAACCAAACGCCTCCCATTGACGGCAAGCCCAGCTTGATGAATTTCCGCGAAGTGGAAACGCTGTTCCATGAGTTCGGTCACGGTCTTCAGCACATGCTGACCAAAGTCGATCACTCTGGAGCCGCTGGCATTCGCAACATCGAATGGGATGCTGTGGAGTTGCCCAGCCAGTTTATGGAGAACTGGTGCTACGATCGGGCCACTCTTTTCAGCATGGCGAAGCACTACGAAACGAGCGAAACCCTACCAGAGCATTACTACGACAAGCTTGTGTCAGCGCGTAATTACATGAGCGGTAGCGGCATGTTGCGGCAGTTACACTTCAGCTTGCTCGACCTTGTCCTCCACGCCCACTATCAACCGGGTGGCAGCGAAACGGTGCAAGATGTGCGTCAACGCCTCGCTGAAACCACAACCGTGATGCCACCGCTCCCCGAAGATGACTTCCTCTGCGCGTTTGGTCACATCTTTGCAGGCGGATATGCGGCTGGATACTACAGCTACAAGTGGGCGGAAGTCCTCAGTGCGGATGCTTTTGCAGCTTTTGAAGAAGCAGGCTTAGAGAACTCAGAGGCGATCGCAGATACAGGCAAGCGCTTCCGGGAAACTGTTCTAGCTCTGGGTGGCAGCCAACACCCGATGGAAGTCTTCAAAGCCTTCCGGGGTCGGGAACCCAACACCGCGCCACTCCTCCGTCATAGTGGTTTAGTGGCGGCGTAGTCTAAATCTAGTTAAACTTCTGGCAAATCAAATTTTTTAGATTTTTTGATGCTGCTAGCAGTCTATTGTTTCTCTTGAATCGAAGAGGGGTATCTATAGGTTAGATGCCCCTCTTCTCCGTATTTACCGGAATATCTAATCGAAAAACCGTCAAACAGCCGATCGAAATTCAGCTAATTTTACCGTCTCAGCCATCGATCTTTCAGATGAGACTAGAGCTAAAGCAAGCGAGATCTGTAATCCAGACTGGCTGAGCGACAAAACTTAGCAGTGGCAGAAGGTGGGCAACCTTGGTAAGTCAAGCTCTTGATAATCAATCTCCGAAAACCTCAAGTATTAAAATGGCCCTGCTAACTTCCCCTGGTAAGCCCAGCCTTTGGTCAAACATGCAGCCCAAATGGTGGAAGGAGAGCCACCAGCTTTCTGCTTCCAAGCAACAAACAGCGGCTTTGCGGCGAAAAACTCTGTTGGCGGTTAGCTTGACGCTCACTAGTTTGCTAACTGTCTTGTATGCCGCCTCATCCACTGTCTTGATGAGTAGCTTGCGTAAAGCAGAAGAACAAGATACTCGCTTAGCTTTGCATGGTGTCCTTGATACCATTGCTGGGACTGAAAATGACTTTAGCGGTCGGTTTACAGATTGGTCTGCTTGGGATGACACCTATAGGTTTGTAGAAGATGCTAATCCGCGATACATCAAAGCCAATCTAATTGCAGAGCAGCTCTCAGCTTTGAAAGTCAATGCAGTTGCTTTCATCAACACAGCCAATCACATTGTTTACGCGACAGGCTTTGACATAGGCAAGCAGCAAAAAACCTTGCTCCCCCTCGCACTACAGCAACAGCTATTTCCTGGGAGTGCACTCCTACAAACTTTGCCACCAGGTGAGTATCGTCAAGGTCTGGTCTTATTGCCCAATGGACCGATGCTAGTGACGGCTCAACCAATTTTGCCTAGTAATGGAAAAGGGCCTAGACGGGGTACGGTCATCTTTGGGCGCTATTTAGATCTAGCAAAGGTGAATCAATTCACCCAGATCACGGGCTATCCGATCACGATTCATCGGATTGACTCGGCCCAACTCCCATCTGATTTTGCTTCGGCACGAGCCGCTTTATCTCTTAAGAACCCCTCGCTAGTGCGCCCTCTGAACCAGGAAAAGGTGGCGGGCTACGCGTTGGTAAACGATATTTATGACCAGCCTGCCTTACTCGTGCGAGTTGAGTTAACTCGCAGCATTTATGAGCAAGGGCATCGACCTCTGTTTTACCTAGTCATCTTCTTAGTGGTGATTGGTCTGGTTTTTGGAGCTATTACTCAACTGTTGTTAGAAAAGCTAATTTTGTTTCAGCATGAGTGCCAAGAACGGGAGGCTCGCTATCGAGCGGTGGTGACTCAAGCTTCAGAAGGGATTTTTCTGATTGATGCTCAGACAAAACAGTTTTTGGAAGCTAATGCGTCCTTTTTGCAACTGTTAGGCTACAGCGTTTCGCAACTCCTAGAACTCACCCTTTATGATGTTGCTGTTCTAGAGCGCGCGGCGCTAGACCAAGCCATGCAGCCTTTGCTGCAAGGAGAAACCCATCTCGCTAGCCAGCAACAGTACTGCGATCGCTGGGGTGGTCTGGTGCATGTAGAGGTGAATGCCAACTTGATTGCCTATGCGGGTAGAGAAGCTTTTTGTATGGTGGTGCGAGATATCACTGAGCGTAAGCAGGCTGAGGATGCCTTGCGCGAGAGTGAACAACGTCTAGCTTGGCAGGCCAGTCATGATGCCCTCACTGGACTCGCCAACCGCCGAGAATTTGAGCGGTGTCTAGAGCAAGCCATTACCAGTGTCTCGACGCAAGGCCAACAACATTACCTGTGTTATCTCGATTTGGATCAGTTCAAAATCATTAATGATACTTGTGGTCACCGAGCTGGAGATGAGTTACTGCGTCAGATTGCAGCGACTCTACAAGCTCAAGTGCGATCGACCGATATCTTAGCGCGGTTAGGCGGAGATGAATTTGGTCTGCTCTTGTATAACTGTCAACTCGACCAAGCGCTCAAGATTGCCAATGCCTTGCGTTGGAGTTTGCAAGAGTTCCGGTTTCTCTGGCAAGGGCAAACCTTTAGCTTGGGGGTGAGCATCGGTTTGACTATGATCGACCAGAAAGAAGCTGACCTCAATAGCGTTCTTAGTGCGGCTGATGCTGCTTGCTACGCTGCCAAAAGCCGAGGTCGTAACCGCGTTCACCTTTACCAAGCCGACGATATGGAGTTGGCAAAACAACAGGGGGAAATGCAGTGGGCGGTCCGCATTACTCAGGCTTTAGAGGAAGACCGCTTCTGTCTTTATTACCAGCCGATCGTGGCAACTCAGCAGGCCCAGCTTCAGGAAGAGCACTACGAGGTTTTGTTGCGACTCCGGGATGAGACAGGTAAAGTAGTGCCGCCAATGGCATTTCTGCCAGCTGCGGAACGCTATAACTTGATGCACTTAATCGATCGCTGGGTGATTCGCACGTTGTTTGCGGCTCAAGGGCAACATTACCGTGCCGCTTGGCAGCGTTGCCAATCTGCTCCTGATCGCTGCCTTTATGCAATTAACCTCTCAGGCGCAAGTATCAATGACGATCAATTCATTGATTTTCTTCATGAGCAATTTGCGCTGCATCAGGTTCCACCTCAAGTCATCTGTTTTGAAATTACAGAAACAGTGGCGATCGCTAACTTGAACAAGGCAATCCAATTGATGCGCGAGCTAAAGCAGTTAGGGTGCCGCTTTGCGCTTGATGATTTTGGTTCTGGTATGTCTTCATTTGCCTACCTGAAGAGCTTGCCTGTAGACTACCTTAAGATTGATGGCAACTTTATTAAAGATATTCTAGAAGACCCAACGGACATGGCTATGACAGAAGCCATTAACCAAGTGGGACACGTCATGGGCTTACAAACCATTGCTGAGTTTGTTGAGAACGATCGCATTTTTGAGGTGATTAAAGCGCTGGGAGTAGACTACGCTCAAGGTTACGGCATCGCCCACCCTCGGCCTTTTTCTACCGATCCCACCTCAGAGGCATAACTAATGAGCGAGAGGCCGCGATCGCTGGCGCTATGGGCTATCAAATTTTACAGGTCACTGTTTTGCTTGCTACTGAGATGGGATCAAAATCAATCTAAAATTTTGAAGATTAAACCCAAAAACATGCTTAATTCAACAAAGGCAGCTCTTAGAACTTGAACTAAATAGCGATCGTAGCCTGCTAAGATTCGGTCCTGAGAAATACGTAACGTTGTTGACTGTTTGGAGTTAAATCCATCCTCAAGAATGATTAATGTCAGCAAGAGCCCGGCCTATCCTAAAACAACTCCTGGCCTGAGGACCTGAACCGAAACTGAATTCCATGCTCATCAATGCTATTCAGCTTGCAGTCATGCCTTTAATCCAGACCAGTCTAGAACAGTTGTAAATGAATCAGGGAATTCATTAACTGAAGCAAGATTTTCTATTCCAATCAATTGCAGACCCAATTTTTGAGCTGTCTCAGAATCAATGGGGTGGTAACAAATCAGTTGTTTGATTGTTGAAAAGTTTTTATTGAGCTATTTAAACTATGTTTGGATTCTTTGTGTTTTTCGTTTTTTGCGTGGTGCTCTTCTTGCTGCTTAGTCGCAAGCAAGTTCAGAAAGATTCTGCTTGGTGGGTCGAGATTGTCACCTCCCAGCCTAAAGGCACCTATTACTTTGGTCCTTTCAGCAATGTTGAAGAAGCCAATCACGCTCAATCTGGGTATGTGGAAGATTTAGAGGGAGAAGGCAGTAAGGTCATTGCAGTCCAGGTGAAATGGTGCCAGCCTAAAGAACTGACGATTGTGGAAGAAGAACAGTTGACTTATAGCTAGGCGATCGCCTACTCACCGCCTACTCGAACAGCGCAGGCAGACTGGGTGGACGCAAAAACAATTGCGTGAAGTAGTAGCTATCGCCCTGCTGCCAAACTCCCACCCCTGTCTCGCTATATGGAGCGGTGAGGATGTTTTCTCGATGGCCCGGGCTTTCCATCCATCCTTTAACAGCCACAGGTCCAGGATTGGGAATATTGACGCTCTTAAATAAGTTCTCACCCACGATCCAATAGATAATGCCTGCGGCTTGAACTCGTTGCCCAACATTGCGGCCATC
Organism: Trichocoleus sp. FACHB-262; assembly: GCF_014696035.1. Lineage (NCBI taxonomy): Bacteria > Bacillati > Cyanobacteriota > Cyanophyceae > Leptolyngbyales > Trichocoleusaceae > Trichocoleus > Trichocoleus sp. FACHB-262. The sequence continues at coordinate 6,501 of NZ_JACJPK010000032.1, forward strand.
GGGCCCAGTGTGGCTAAAAAAGTTTTTCTCGGCCATGAGGCGACTGTAATCGCGAGCGACCTGAGCCAAACGGTCATTGCTTTGGAGCGGTTTTAACCCCTGTTCCTGCCGAATTTCATTAATGCGTTGCCGTACTGTTGCCTCCATCTCCGCGATCGCGGGTGATTGAACCGTAGCAGATGAGTTCCCAGGAGACGGAGACGCAGAGGAAGCTGTAGGTAACTGAGTCGGAAAACTAGAGGGCAATGGCAAGTTGGGAAGTACTTGATTCAGCGACTCGCAGCCCATCAAGTTCAAGGCGATCGCTCCACCCATGAGCCAGATAGGTAATTTGTTGATGACCATTGGCCTATGCAATTCAGTATGTCCCAGCAGCTTAATCATCAGTTCTTGGAGAAACAGTGCAAAGATTACGCGCCAATCCCTGCCCCTGCTGTAAGGCGGCTCCCAGCCTGGGAGCGGAATGCGGCTAACTTCAAATTTGTTGAGGTTTTCGTTTCGGCTCACCTATCCCCAGAAGGAGATTCGGTCTAGGTTGTTGCCAGCAGGTTCATGATGGCGCTCCTAGTTGGCAAAGCCGTTTGCGCCCCAAACCCTGTCGTAGCGATCGCTGCGGCGGCATTGGCAAAGTGCCCTGCCTCGGACCAAGATTGATTCTCGGCTAGGGCAACCGCGATCGCTGCTGCAAAAGCATCGCCTGCTCCCGTGGCATCAATGCTCTGCACAGGCACTTTGGGCAACCAACATTCTCCCTCGGGCCAAATCAGTAAATTCCCCGCATCACCCGCTTGCACTGCCACGGCTCCCACACCGCGTTGGAGTAAGATACCAGCCGCTTGACGTGCCGAAACTGGATCGGTGACTTTAACGCCAGTAATCACTTCTGCTTCTGAGGAGTTGGGGCGAATCAAATCAACTTGTTGCAGCAGCTCGTTGGCTAGTGGCACCGCAGGAGCGGGATCAAGCACTGTCCGTGCCCCTGCTTCCCGACCTAAGCGAAACGCTGCCTGTACTACCTCTAAAGGAGCTTCTAGCTGAGCCAGGACAACCTTAGTCGAGGCGATCGCGGCTAGGGCTGCCTCGACATCCGCAACTGCTAACCGATGATTCGCTCCAGGCGCGGTCAAAATCTGCTTTTCGCCGCCCTGCCCCACCATAATCAGTGCTACTCCAGTGGCAGCTTGCTCATCTTGCACCACATAGCTTGTGTCAACGCCCTGAGCTTGTAGATTAGCCATCAACGCCTGGCCCTGCTCATCTTTGCCAATGCGGGCCACGAAAGCAACACGAGCACCCAAACGCGCCACCGCTACGGCTTGATTGGCCCCCTTGCCTCCGGGTGCAGCTAGGAAAGTTTCGCCTTGAGTGGTTTCGCCAGGTAAGGGGAGTTTAGGGCCTCGAATCAAGTAGTCACTGTTGGCGCTCCCCACAACCACAATGTCCCAAGTCGTTGTTTGTGTCATGGTTGCTCCATCGTGCCCAAACATCAACCCGATTGTCATGACTCTATGAACGCTGCCTACTGCCGCTCTGGTCTGCCGTAGTTATGCCTAGCAAAACCACTGCTAATTGAATTCTAGGAGCCAGCAACGTAGTCCCTGGGATAGGCGACAAAAATTATTTCTTTAGTCCAAGATGAAAACGTTATCGCTTTGGAGGCGGTTTTTAGTGTGATTTCCCCTTGGCGAAGTCCGCTCCCGTTGGAAGAGTACACAGCCAGTCAAGTCGTTGTCTACTTTTATAGCGGCAGATGGATTCCAATCATGTTTTGTCGTTTGGCAGAGGCGATCGCACTGCATCATAGAGCCTCATCATCGGGCAAAGAGCTATTCATCTTTCCCCCAGAGGTCAATCCTAGCGACTCCTCCCACTCACTCCACTGACTCATCCAGAGTTTAACTAGGCGATCGCTCTAGTTAGCAGGCACTTTTCTAATTGTCTTTCTTTGAATTTAATAAAAAATTTATCTTTGTCAGCATCAGGCAGCTATCTATCTAGAGATAGAATCAACCACTCAATCAAGTTGGAAAAGTGCCAAAAGACAAAAAAACAATGCCACCGCTTGCCTGAAGACGGTGGCTTTAATTATGGCTTGGGAACTTTTTTAGGAGCTTGCCAGATTGCAGGTCAAGTTACCGCAGAGTAAAGAACTAAACCAAGGCTGGAGCAGCTTGCTGTTTTTGTTGGGCCAGTTCTAGCAGGCGCTTGATGCGCTCCTCGGTTGGAGGGTGAGTGCGGAAAAGCGACTGTAACCCTTGAGCTGAAAGGGGATTGATAATAAGTAGCGGAGACAGGGCAGGATTGCCGTTCATGGGAATTTGTAAACCGATCTTTTCTAGCTTTTCTAAGGCGCTAGCTAAAGCCGTTGGGTTCCCAGTAATTTCCGCTGAACCTTGGTCAGCAGCAAATTCTCTAGTTCGAGAAATAGCGAACTGAATTAAGCCTGCAGCCAATGGAGCCAAAATAATCAAGAACAAAATGGCAAATGGGTTGCCACCCCGGCGAGTGTCACGAGTCACAGGGCCGTACAAAGCACCAAACGTGAGAATGCGACCCAGAAAGGTAATGGCTCCAGCCAGAGTCCCTGCTACGGCTTGAGTCAGGGTGTCTCGGTTACGCACGTGAGTCAGTTCGTGGGCAATGACGCCTTCGAGTTCTTCGCGTGAGAGCAAGTCAATAATGCCCTGGGTCACCGCGATCGCCGAATGCTCTGGATCACGGCCTGTCGCAAAAGCGTTGGGTGATTGAGTTGGCACCAGAAACAACTTCGGCATGGGGATCTCGGCGCGATCGCTTAACGAAGCCACCATGTCGAACAGTTCTGGAGCTTCCTCACGGGCTAAGGGCTGTGCTTGATAGGCAGCCAGAGCAGCTTTATCGGAATAGTACCAAGAGCTAAAACTGGTAAAGGCGGCAATGCCCAAGCCTAAATAAAGTCCTTGCTCATCACCCACCAGATAATACGCGCCTAAAACAATCAGTCCGCTCAGCAACCCCAGTAGAGCTGCTGTCTTAATTTGATTCGCCCCAACCATAGTTTTCTACCAATTGTTTTGAAAAAATTGCTTGAGAGTTGTTTTTAAAGTGTCAAATTTTCGTCCCTTTCAGTCTCTATCAAGTGAAAGAAACTCGCCTCTTCCGGCAGTACGGTACTGCGCCACTACGCGATTGCTTCAATGTCAAAGTTTATCTAGCACCACCAGAGGCATTGCGATCGCAGTAGAAGATTAACCGCGACACCCCTAGGCGCGGCTATACAGAAGACTAAACCAGATTTTGAATCAACGGAATCCTGATGCCAGTCCTGAGCCCACCCCTGCGATTAGCTTAGAACTCGATCGCGATATGGAAAATACCAGTTGATGTGCTTCAAGCCGCAGGCCACGCAAGCACAGGTCTATGATTTAGAAAGATTTAGAAAAAATTCTGTGTCACAAAATGCCTCATTTTTGGCATGTCTGCAATCGAGGCGTTAACCCTGAGTTGGGCAAAATTGCAGGGACAACAGGAGAAATGTTACAAAGTAACCCCTTAGCGCTAACTCAACTGTTAATTGCCTATCACATGCTGGTTGCAGCTCAGGGGTATTAAGCCATCACATACTTCCATCAATTGAGCTGGCTATCAAAGGCTGCAACTCGATGGAGTTGGTTAAAAGCATCCAATACAATCGTTTTCTGCTCTGGAGTTAAACCAGAAAGCGTCTCAACCCACAGCTGTAGTAGGTCCTTGCGGCTAATACTATTGGGCACGATAGACATGCTAAAAGCTCCCGATCGCTTCTTGTCCTAGCATGCCCAAATTTACCAGATGTTGCCTGAGTCAGATTGCGGAAGTTATAAAACTCTTTTTATGTCTATGTTGCTATGTCTTAGGTAGAAGCCACATATTCTAAGAACGTTTGTGCATTCGAGCCAATATAGCTTTGCCAGCTTCCCGCTTGACTCCAGCCACCAACTCTAATGGACCTCTGACCAGCGAAGAGTTGAGCTTATCAATGCTGATGCCATGTGCTACCCACTGTTCCTCATTAGCATCCTCCGCTAAAGCAGAATAAACCACGCGCTTAATACCCACAAACGAAATAGCTGACAAGCACATCAAACAAGGCTCTAAGGTGACGTAGATGCTCAGGTCTGCTTTTTCTTCTGCGCTCATTTGGCTTAAGCGTCTAGCAGCTTGGCGTAGCACCGTCATCTCACCATGAGCGGTCATGTCACCTGTTTCTTCAAATGTGTTGTGTCCTAAAGCCAGAACTTCACCCCGCCACAAAATTAAGGCTCCTACCCCTGCCTTGCCTTGATCGATCGCTCGGTTGGCTTCTTCCAAGACCTTATCGATCATCTGCTCATCTAGATCTGTGGGAGCGTGCAGATTGGCTGACTTTAACTCCTCTGGCGGCATCGAATATTGAGTGGTCACTGACAGGCTCCTGAGTCGGTTTAATCAAGTAGAAATAAAAACGGCGCTAGATAGCTAAATAGTGATGAAGTAGCGATCGCGCTTCTTTTACTCAAACCTAGTTGCAATGAAAGCACTTCGGTCTCTAGGCGGAAGTTCCTAACCAGAGTGTTTTCAGTCTCAAGATTGATAGACAGGCTAATTAGGCACTAAGGACTGAGTAGCCACTAGCTAACACTTAGCGTATTTTTGACCTCTCCTCGGTCACCCTCCTATGTAAGTTGAGCTGCCTGAATCGGGATAACTGGGAAGATAATGGTTGAGGGTGCAAACGTTTATATGACCTACTGTCTCAGGGTTGCCGATTTACCCACGAATGAACGCCCGCGCGAGCGACTCCTGATCCAAGGGGCTAAGGGTTTATCTACAGCGGAATTGTTAGCCATTTTGCTAGGGACAGGGCAGGGGCCAGGAAAGTTATCAGCGATCGGCTTAGGACAGTACATTTTGCAAGAACTCAGCCAGCATCAGCGTGACCCCCTGGAAGTGCTGCGCGATGTGAATGCGCTGGATCTAACTAAAATTTCTGGCATTGGTCCAGCCAAGGCAACCACAATTTTGGCCGCGATCGAGCTAGGCAAGCGAGCCTTTCAATCTCGCCCTGCGGAACGCACCGTGATCGACAGCCCTGAATCTGCTGCCGCTGCCCTCAGCCACGAATTGATGTGGCAGCACCAAGAACGCTTTGCTGTACTCTTGCTCGATGTGAAGCATCGACTACTGGGGACACAGGTAATCACCATAGGCACTGCTACCGAAACTTTAGCCCACCCTAGAGATATTTTTCGCGAAGTGATTCGCCAAGGTGCAACTCGCGTAATTGTGGCTCATAACCATCCTTCGGGTAGCATCGAACCCAGCACAGAGGATATTACTTTGACTCGCCAACTGCTGATGGGAGCACAGTTCTTAGCGATTCCTTTGCTGGATCACTTAATCATTGGCAACGGCGACCACCGTAGCCTTCGACAGACCACAGCCCTTTGGGACGAATACCCGCAAGGCATTTAATTCTTACGGCTCTTATTGTTCCTACCCCTGGCCTGTGCTAAATTAGGAGTCCGCGGGCGATTAGCACAGTGGTAGCGCACTTCCTTCACACGGAAGGGGTCACTGGTTCGAATCCAGTATCGCCCATCAGTCTCTCTAAACCCACTGTGTAGTCATTCAGAAAAGGTAAGGGAACCGTAGGTTAACTGCCATGACCACGACTACCCAAAAGTTTAGCTTTGCAGACTATCTCGTTTATGACGATGGTACAGGAACCCGTTATGAACTCGTCGAAGGGGAGTTAAGCCCAATGAGCTTGGGGACGGGCAGGCATGGAGCGATTTCAGAGTTCCTGAATGACCAGTTCAGAGCCGCTATTAAAGCAGCAGAGCTACCGTGGACCTCGAAAGATATGCGAATTGGGGTAAGGTCGCCTCGTGGTGGACGTTGGGATACGTCTAGAATCCCTGATGTCACGGTTTTACCGATCGCCCGATGGGAAGCGATGGCAGATCGAGAAGCCGTGATTGATTTGAGTGAACCCCCTCCGCTGTTGGTTGTGGAAGTGGTGAGTGAGTCTACCAAGTCGGCAGATTATCGGGCTAAGTACAGCGAGTATAGTGTTTTAGAAATTCCTGAATATTGGATTGTTGATCCGTTAGACGCAAAAGTAACGATCTGCCAGTTGAATGAAGGTCGTTATGATGAGGCAGCTTTTACAGGTGAATCTATCATCCAGTCTCCGACATTTCCAGCTTTGAAGCTAACGGTTGCTCAAGTATTGGCAGCACAGTAACCGCAGTTAAGAAGAGGGCGATCGCACTTCAACTCAACAAGCTCGACACCTCAAAATGTTGGCTTGGGCATAACCTTTGGCTTTGCGAGCGCGATTGTAACTGAGGGTTGAATCAGCAACCTCAACGAGCAGGTAAATATGCGATGCTACTCATCAACTTATCTCAGCACCCACCATTAGAGACTTCCAAAGAATAGAAATCACTCATTTGGGTGTTATTTAATCTAATTACTCACCTATGTTGAACAAATAATTAATACCTGAATCTTCTATAGGTGAAGCTGATAGAAATTCTTTGCACATTTCTAAATATTTGGGCGGAAAAACTTAATTCCTGTCTGTAGGTTACTGATGTGAGCGACCAAACAAAAACCAAGCCTACATCAGGAGAAGTAATCATGGAAGTATCGACTTTTGAACTATTAGTCAAAGCGATCGCCCCTCGCAAGCCTTCCAACCCTGTCACAGATGAAGTTGCGCGTCGAGTTGTTCAGGGCTATTTCCTAACAGTAACCAACTTGGAACCCCAAGACCTCAAGCTTCAGATTGAATTCTACGTTAGTCTACCTGACAAAGAGAATCCTAATCCTAAGCCTAGACTGCTAGAAGCGAATACCATGTTGGTTTATGACATTGCTTTTGATCGGAACGACAAACTGGATATTAAGCGAGTTGATACAGGCAACAAGAAAGTAGCCAAGTATATTGGTGAGTTTAAGTTACCTGCGGGGCAGACCGCTTCTGTACAGCTCTTGCCAGACTTGGCTAACGGCATTCTAGGTGATCCTGACCCACAACTAGAAATCCGGGGTTATGCCGCTCTGGTTAATGTCACACCTTCTAAGAACAAAGCACCTGTAAAAGTGCTACTCAGCCCAGAAATTCGCGGCACCTTCTTGCCTAATGCGCTTGAACCTGGCAAGCCTTTGGACTTTGATCAAATTGCTTATGCGCTGCCTCTGGCTAGTGGAAAAGCTCTTAACTCGATCGAGTATGCAGACTCTAAAGACAAGCCCAAAGAATCCTAGAAATAGAGCGATCGCGGCTGAGAGTTCCTGAATTTCGTCAATAGCAGAGTAACGCTTGAATTTGGCTACTGACTAACCGATTTTATCATCTTTCTAGTCAGTAGCCTTCTACTTAAAAAGCCTCTTAAGTAAGGGGCTAAATTTTCATGCTTGAGTTTTGATTTTTTCTAAAATGAGAGGTTGTTTGGATGCAAGCTGAGTTTAAGTTTCAACCTGTTTCTTTTAGTTGGGTGGCACTGCATCCTGAGCCAAAAGGTGTGGTTCAGTTTATTGGAGGCGCTTTCTTTGGTACCTTTCCAACTATTTTTTATCGTTACTTCTTAAGAAAATTATTTGAGGAAGGCTATACGATTGTGGCTTTGCCTTTTCGGTTTAGTTTTCGGCATTGGTCGATCGCCGCTAGTTTATTTGCTGAACAAAACACCTTACGCACCGAATTGACAACATTAGCTCAGCATTACGGCTATCAACACAAGATTTATCAAGAAAATTCTAAATATTCTTGGGTAGGACATAGCTTGGGTTGCAAGTATGTGGCACTGTTGGAGTTTCTGAGCGGCGATCGCTGGCAAGAAGTAGTGCAGCAGTGTGTCAACGCCAAAGAAGCGGCCCGGATTGAGCGCGCGATCGCCGAGATTGTGCCACCAGAGAAGATTTCGATTAAAGGTCAGCCTTCCTTGCTACTAGCCCCTGACATCAGCGATACCGAAAGCGCCATTCCCATCCGGGCTGTGGCTCGTTGGCTAGACAAGCTCAAGTTGGGGGTACTGCCTACTCGCGAACAAACTCAATGCTGCGTTGCGTCTAGCAGCTTGTTTAACCTGACGGCTCTGATTTCTTTCAAAAACGATACGGTCGCAGGAAATCTAGGAGATAAAGACAGAAGCGAAGAAGTCCAGAAAAATAGCGATGTCTTGTGGTTCTTTCGGCAGCTCCAGAAGCGCACGGTGCCGTTGCTGTGCAAGGAGTTACCTGGCAAACATCTAGAGCCAGTAGGGGTGCAAGTAGGACCGTATGTAGTTGATTTGAATCCCTTAGACAAATTTATCGAACCGATCGCTCAACGTTGGTTAGAGAGAGTGGCGATCGAGTTTCTCAGCGAGTTGCGGCGACGAGAGCAGAACCTGCCTTAAAGACGGATGCCAGCAAGCCTACTCATACAAGCCACAGAAGCTTGGGATCGCGCTATTGAGCCTCAGAATCTAAGATACAAATAATTCGATCTTTGCGGCTATAACTCTAAATAGGCGTAATCCATCGGGGAACGTTAGCAAGCTACTTTAGATTCAGTCACTCACCTAGGGATGGACGAAAGATTGATGAACTAAGGGTGCAAAAGCTCAGCAAGTTCCGAGGGTAGGCAGTACAGGCAGAGGGGCACAGTGAATGGAATTGACGACAGCCTTAAAAGGGCAGACAGTGCGGAATGCAGTGCGAGAAGTTGGCATCAACCCTGACTATTGGTATGCGGTCGGCTGGGCTAATAAGCTGAAGCCGAATGAGGTGATGCCCGTCAAGATTTGGCAGCAGGCGATCGCGGTTTATCGAGATGCCACAGGTCAGCTCCATGCCCTAGAAGATGCCTGCCCCCATAAAGGCGTGGCTTTGCACAAAGGCAAAGTGCATGGCACTAATTTGGCTTGTCGCTATCACGGCTGGGAGTTTGATGGCCAAGGGGACTGTGTCAAAATTCCTTATTTCCCCCCTGAACAAAAATTACCCTGTGCTCAAGCCCGCAGCTACCCCATTCAAGAGAAGTACAACATCATTTGGATTTTTCCCGGTGATCCAGCTCTGGCAGCTATTTGTTCTCCGCCGGAGATTCGAGAGTTTGATCACCCCGACTTTTTCATGGTGCCAGTCACCGGACACTTTAAATCTCATTTCTCTATCTGCAACGAAAACTCAATGGATGTATTTCATGGGTTTTTACATGAAAATTTGCAGGGTTGGTTTGACCCCATCTTGACCAGCTTGCGAGAAACTGAGAATAGCGTCTGTGCCGACTATCGGGTGTCTTACAAAGGCAAGCTGGCGAAATTTTTGGGCTTAGCCGAGGAAGCTGAGCAGGTGACGACCAAAACTGTTTCAGTAGAATATCGTTATCCGCACTATCAAAGCTCGTTGGAGGGCGTTTCTAGCCTCTATCTGATGCGATTGCCGATGGGCCCTACAGAAAGCGCTTCCTTTGCCTTGTTCTTTCTGCGTGTGAAGTTGCCCAAGTGGTTTTTGCGATCGCTGGAGCCTGTGCTACAACCCTTGCTGGAGCAGCATGTGTTCATGAAATTTCTCAATCAAGATATTGAGATGATGGAGAGTGAGCAGCGGCGTTACCTGGACAATCCACAACGTCGCTATGTGGAAGTAAACCCAGCCATCATTGCAGTGCAGCGATTAATTGTCCGGCAGTACGAACAATTTGTGCAAAAATCTAGTCAATCAGAAGATCCCCAAAGCGGGAACTCAGATAACTTTGTTTCTTTCTCTAAGGCTATGGCTTCTAGCCCAGCCGAGCTAACCACAGAAAGCCCAGTCGGATGAAGGCAACTATACCAGCCGTTCCTCAAACAGATGTAATCCGGAACCGTACTTCAGCCTCTACCCAGTACTTTGGTTCACAAACAATTTGGTTGTATAAAGTAATCCAGACCCTCTGGATTGCTGGTGTTTGGTGTTGTATTAGACCTGGATGATGGGCATTTTGCTAGGAAAATACACTGTTATGCCAGAGACGATAGACTATCTGGGAATAAGGTGAGGGGAGTTTACTGTGCAAGTTATTAAAGAATACGTCCAGCGCTGGTATGACAGCGAACTTGAGCCAGATGAATACATCTGCCACGCCAAACAAGGAAATTTAGTTGAACTGGAAGACGCTAAAACAGGCGTTCGCTGCACAGCTTTAACCTTCTGCACCAATGACGTCTTGGGGCTGGTTCAATCCGAGTCAGTTAGGCAAGCGGCGATCGATAGCATTGTGCAGTACGGCACTTCCAATAGTTCCTGCTCTGTCTTGAGTGGTCGAATTGATTTACATCGTCAGCTCGAAGATGAAATCTCGGCCTTCAAACATCTTCCTCACACCCAACTCTTTCTGAATGCTTGGATGGCGATGCAAGCCTTAATGGATGCGTTTTGCCATTTAGCAATTCCGGTACCTGGTTTTCAGCATACGCGGGAAACGCTTATTCTCACCGATGTACTGAACCACGGTTGCATCGTTTCTGCGATCGCCAATGCGGGAACTCGCTCCGGTAAGCTCTTTGGTCATAGCCCCCGGGTGCGGGTTCGTGCTTACCGCCACTGCGATGTCAACGACTTGGCCACCAAACTGCGCCGCTATGCCAGACCCGATGACCGCATCATGGTGGTTTCGGATGCGGTGTTCTCGATGGATGGGGACATTGCTCCCCTACCCGACATGCTCGACGTGATGCAGAATTACGAAGGCAGCGTCTTGATGATGGATGAAGCTCATGCCAGTGGTGCGATCGGAGCAACTGGAAGAGGAATTTACGAGCACTTCAACCTCACCCCTCAGCAAGCGATCGAGCGTGGTGTTGTGCCGCTGATCATGACCACCTTCTCGAAGTTTGCAGCCTCGGCTGGTGCGGCAATTAGCAGCCATGTAGCTGAGCTGAAGCCGTTGCTGAATGTCTCCCCCACCTCAATCGGCACTATTTCTCTACCTGCACCCCTTACCGCTGCTGCGCTAGAGAGCATCAAAATAGTGCGACGGGAGCCAGAACGGGTACGTCAATTACAGGAAAATACAGCTTACTTGCGATCGCGCTTGACTGAGCATGATTTTCTGCCGATCGGCGAAACCAACGTCGTTCCCATTATTTTGCCGTCCGAAATCAATCCCAAGCTGTTTGGTCGGTTGCTGCTCGAAAACTACGGCATTTGGGTTTCGCCGATCTGGTTTATTGCCAAGCCCCGTTTGCGGGTGACTGTCAACGCCCTCCATACCAAAGAGGAAATGGATCGATTGGTGGCAGGTTTAGTGGCAACTCGAAATGTGCTGTATAAACCCACCATTAGTGCTTAGTTCGATAAAATGCTGCAAGGGTAGAAAAATACTCTGCCCTTGCCATAAAATCTTTAGTCTCAAAAGTTAAAAAATGGTGGCTACTCAAGCTTCGACATACCAGATTCAAGCCGTCACGACCCCCGCCGAGCAAGAACTGTTTCTGGATGTGCCAGCGCGAGTTTATGCCAACGATCCCAACTGGGTACCGCCCTTACGCAGCAGTACTGCCAAGCAATTCTCACCCAGCAACCCGTTTTTGCAATACGGTAAACTGCAACCGTTTATCGCAGTCACTCAGGGAGCCAAAGGGCCAGAGGCGGTAGGGCGTGTGGTAGCAGCAGTGAACCAGCGCCTGATCGAGCGAGAAGGGCAGCAGATTGGGTTGTTTGGTTTTTTTGAGTGCATTGCTGATTTTGCGCTCGCTCAAGCACTGCTCGATGCCGCCTCTGACTGGTTGCGTCAACAAGGCATGACGGCTGTGCGTGGCCCCATCGATCTCTCGACTCACAACAGTTGTTTGTGGTTAGTCGATGGCTTTGACTCACCATCAATGGTGATGATGCCTTACAACCCTGCTCACTATCCTGAATTTGCCGAGCGGTTGGGTTGGCAGAAGGCTAAAGATGCCTACGCTTACAACTTTCCTTTGGACAAGCCTTTACCGACCGAGTTCGAGAAAGCGTATCGTATTGCTTGCAAATCCGGGGTAACCTTCCGACCGTTGCGAACGAAAGGGGAAGGTTTTGAGCAAGATTGCCTCAGCCTCTACCGTTTATTTACCACCGCCTTTGCAGGCAACTGGAGTTCTACACCCCGCACCCAAGAAGAATTTCTGGAAGAAGCTAAAGAGCTGCAAAGCTTAGTTGATCCAGACGTATTCCCGATCGCGGAATATAACGGCGAAATGATTGGGTTCTTTATGGGCTTGCCCGACTACAATATTCCCCTCAAACAGGTGGGCGGCAAGCTCAATTGGCTAGGGATTCTTAAGTTTCTCTGGTATCGTCGCCAGATTAACCAAGGCCGAGTCATTGCTATCTGTTCTTTGCCTGAATACCGTCGCAAAATGGTGCCTCTCGCCTTAATTTATTTGGGCATGAGCGGTGGCATCCAAAAAGGGAAACCCTATCAGCGAGCTGAACTGTCCTGGGTTTACGAAGATAACTTCCCGTCGCGCAAGTTGATTGAAGCGTCGGGTGGCAAGATTTATAAGACGTACCGCATCTACGAAAAAGCATTATGAAGGCGCTAGTCACCGGAGCAAATGGCTTTACCGGATCTCACCTGGTTCGTCTATTGGAACAGCGGGGTGACCAGGTAGTCGGGCTGGTCCGCAAATCGAGCAATTTGTCGCGCCTAGCTGATGCTCAAGTGCAACTGGTTTATGGCGACCTCAGCGATCGCGAAGCCTTACGCACCGCCATGCAAGGGGTAGACACAGTATTTCACACCGCTGCCTACGTGGAGCTAGGCTTGGTGAATGCGGCTGAGATGGAGCGTGTGAATGTAGAAGGCACTCGCGCCGTCATGGAAGTAGCCAAAGAAGTGGGCGTGGCCAAAGTGGTCTATTGCAGCACCATTGGGGTGTTTGGTGACACGCAAGGGCAAGTGGTGGATGAGACCTTTCAGCGCACTCAGAAAAACTTTTCCTCTGCTTACGATCGCACTAAATATGACGCGCAAGTATTCGTGGACCAGATGGCCCAGCAGGGGCTACCAGTCGTCAGTGTGATGCCCTCTGGGATTTTTGGTGCAGATGATCCGCACTTTATTCCGGTACTGCGGCAGTTTCTCAAAGGTGGACTGAAACTCTGGGCAGGGGGCGATCGCGTCACGGGTGTAGTGCATGTCGATGACCTAGCGATGGCGATGCTCTTAGCCGCCGAGAAAGCGCCAACCGGAGAGCACTACATTATTTCCGCTGGGGATTTGACCACACGAGAAATGTTCAAAATTGTGGGTCAGCAAGCTGGGATTGCTGCTCCCGCCGAGGCTCCCAAAGCTCTGGTTAGGCTAGTGGGGAATATCTTAGACCCCCTTGGTCGCTTGTTCTCCTGGCAACCACCCCTAAGTCGAGAGCGAGTTCACTACGTCTACGATCGCTGTGTGCGGGTTGATGCCGCTAAAGCCCGACGCGAATTGAGTTGGCAACCCCGCTCCGTTGCCGACACCTTAGCCGAAATTGCTCAAGCAGTCCAGAAGACGCTTTAGCACGACTTCCACCTTGAAACTACCGCTAGTTTCTGTAAAATCCTATTGGGGATGATCCCCAGGGGTAACTGGGTAGATTGCCGCTATGCGATCGCCCTGCCTACCAGGGAGAATACAGACATAGCAAAGCAGCCAATTGGCATTTAATACACCAAGCCTCACTTAATAAAGAGGCTGACAGAAAATATGACGAGGCCAACCTGCTATCTCTGTAACTGGAGCAGCAACAGGCACTAGGTTCTCGACAAACTTTATGGAATAAATTACGGGTAGGGGCGCAGCATTCTGTGCCCCTATCTAGTTTTAAATAGCTTGAACTACAACGAAGGGCTAGGCAGCATATCGCTGATCGAGCATGCCATCTTCCAAGTTCACCACTCGGTCTGCCACATCCATAATGCGTGGGTCATGAGTCACCATCAACACTGTACGCCCCCCCTCTTTGGCAAGGTTTCGTAGCAACTCAATCACCGCATGGCCGCTACGAGAGTCCAGAGCTGCAGTAGGTTCATCCGCCATGATTAGGGGTGGGTCGCCTGCTAAAGCCCGTGCGATCGCCACTCGTTGTTGTTGGCCACCCGATAGCTCCCGAGGCAGTAACTTTACTTTATCTTGCAGCCCCACCTGTTCTAGCAAGTTTTGAGCCTGCTGGCGACGGTTACTGCGCCCTCGAAGACCTTTGACTTTAAGTGCCAATTCCACATTCTCAAGGGCAGTCAGGGCAGGAAACAGATTAAATCCTTGAAAAATAAAACCAATATTTTCCAAGCGGAACTGGGATAGTTGGGTGCGAGACATTCTTGTAATTTCTTGCCCTAACAAGTGAACACTGCCGCGGCTAGGTGTTAAGATCCCCGCTAGGATAGAGAGCAGCGTGGTTTTTCCAGATCCAGAAGGACCCATCAGCAGATAAATGTCCCCTCTCTGGATATCGAGATCAATATCTTTCAGGGCATAGAAGCGTTCAGCACCGGATTGGAATACCATTTCCACCCCACGGGCAGCAATGGCATTGGTTTTAATTTGGGTAGAGCCTATTGCGGTAGAAGCAACCTGACTCTGAAGCTGGGCATATTCAGCGAAACGAATTTGAGAAGCAGTCATCCGCTTAGGTTTCTAATCAACATTGGTTAAATGGAAAGGAGTGGAGTGCGAACTTTGGACAACGATGCACTGGTAGATTCAGGTGCTTAAACGCCGAATCCAGATTTCATCGCTGTAGAGCCATACTATCTAGTGTATCCAGGTTCTCTAAGTTCTCCGTATTCCCCTCGGGAAGTTTAAGGTTATGCCTTAAACACGATGGCGGGGTCAACTCGAGTCACCTTCTGAATCGCGAACAAGGCAGAGCTGACACACATCACCACCGTGATGCCGAAAACTCCAAAGGCTGTTGCGGGTGTAATTAAAATCAGAATCCCCTGAGTTGCCGATGTCCATGTGCCGACTCCAAGACACAGGGCTAAGCTAGGCAGGTAACCCAAAACGGCCATCCATAAGGCTTGCTCGACAATCACGCTGTAGATTACCCAATCTGACGCGCCCATCGCTTTGAGAGTTCCGAACTCTCGTAGGTGATCCGAGACAGAGGAGTACAGAATTTGGCCCACAATCACAATCCCAACAATGATGCCAACGGCAGCTCCTAGCCCGAGGACAAAGCCAATGCCCGTACGTTTTTGCCAATAATTACGGGTTTTGGCAATCATTTCGGCTCGTGTATAGGCATGGGTATTGGGCAGAGTCGCTTCTAACCGTTTTTTGAGAATTGCTAGATCTTGGTTGGGTTGAGCCCGAATCAAAATATAAGTGATGGGGTCGCCTAAATTCAGGCGACGGGGGGCCGCAGGCGCAGGATTGACCGAGCCAGTGCCAGCAGGCGCTGTTTCATAGGTGTTGGTGCATTGCACCTCCTCGGAGCCAGTCTGCGATCGGCATTGCAGGTTAGAACGGATGGGGGAGTTTATATAGGCATTGGCATTTTCTAAAGAGGTAAATAGGAAGCTACTAGACACCATGGACTGGGTGCCGCGAGTGAGGCCAACGAGTCGAGCCGGAAGCGAGCCGATCGCGCCTTGAGCATTAAGGGTTTTGAGATTCAGAGAATCTGCATTGGTTTCATCCACCATCACCGAAAAAGGCTGCTTGAGGGCACTGAGGCTGCCTTGGGTGATGTTTTGGGGAGAAAATAACTGTCCTTGAGGATCAAAGCCGACGACTCGGACTGGCGCAATCTCGTCTTGAGAGTTACGCCAAATGCCTGGCCTAAAGATCAAGGCTTCCGCTCGCCCTACGCCTGGTACCTGTTGCGCGACCCTAAGCTGATCCACTGCCAAGGGTAGCGTCAGCTCAATCTGCACCATGTCCTTGGAAGCAACCCAAACATCAGCCTGAGATTGGTCAATTAAGAGGGTGGTAGAACGAGTAAACCCTCTGAGAATCCCAGTCTGAATGGTGACAAGGCTGACTGCAAACATAATGCCAGCCTGAGCCACCAGGAATCGAGGAATATCCTCAAACAAGTTTTTGCGGGCGATGGAAGCCATGAAGGAAGTAACAGTTGAGTGCCTTATTATCAGCCTAAAAGATGGCAGGGCAAACTTCTGCTCAAGCAACCACTTACTCGACCGTCACAGATTTGGCGAGGTTTCTAGGTTGGTCTACGTCTAAGCCGCGACGGGCCGCAATGTGATAGGCCAGCAACTGTAGCGGAATTACAGCCAAAATCGGCGAGAGTAACTCTTCCACAACTGGCACAGGCAGCAAGTCATCGAAAATTTCGGCAGATTCGCTGGCCTCTAAGGGAGTCACACCGATGAGGCGGGCATCTCTGGCTTTCGCTTCTTGAGCATTGGAGAGCACTTTTTCGTAAACCAAACCTGGTGTGGCGATCGCGACCACAGGGACTTTGGCATCAAGTAGTGCGATCGGCCCGTGCTTCATTTCCCCAGCTGGGTAGCCCTCAGCGTGGATGTAGCTGATTTCCTTGAGTTTCAAGGCTCCCTCTAGGGCGATCGGGAAGTTGATTCCCCGTCCTAAGAAAATAAAGTCTTGGGTTTCCGCAAAGTCATGGGCCAATTCTTCGATGTAGCGCTCTTGACTCTCTAGAATTAGCTCGATTTGCGCCGGAAGTTGCCGCAGTCCTAGCAAGATTTGTTCTAAACGAGTGGCTGATAGCGTTTGTTGGTGGTATGCCAGATCTAAAGCCAGAGCGTAGAATGCCATCAACTGCGCCACAAAGGTTTTGGTGGCAGCCACGCCAATTTCGATTCCTGCATGCGTATCGATTACCTGAGGCACCATGTGGCCCAAGGAGCTTTCGGGACGGTTGGTGATACCGAGCAAGCGTGCCTCAAACCGAGGGGATTGCCCAGCCCGTCGCTGCTTTTCCATCTCCAAGGCGGCTAAGGTATCTGCTGTTTCGCCCGACTGAGTCACGCCAATGGTGACGGTGTTGGGAGTCAAGGGCGACGGAGCATAGCGAAACTCTGAAGCATACTGCACCATTGTTGGGATGCCAGCCAACTGCTCGATCAAGTATTTACCTACTAAGCTGGCGTGCCAACTGGTGCCACAAGCGACAATTTGCACCTGTTTCAAATCGCTGTAGAGTTCGGGTGCCAGGTTGAGTTTAATGGGTGAAGTGGCAGATTCAGGGCTCCAACTAGTATCGAGGTAGGCTTCTAGGCAAGCCCGCACGACTCCAGGCTGTTCATAGATTTCTTTAAGCATGAAGTGCTTGAAGCCCTGCTTTTCTACCATGACAGGGTTCCAGTTGAGAGTGCGAGGGGTTTTCCGCAAGCGATCGCCCCCAAAGCTATACACCTCAACCCCTAAGGGCGTTAAACGTGCCAGTTCGCCATTTTCCAGGGTTAAGACGGCGCGCGTGTGGGGCACTAAAGCAGGGGTGTCGGAAGCGCAGAAGAATTCCCCTTGACCGAAACCGATGGATAGCGGTGCTTGCTGCCGCGCCACAATCAGTTCATCTGGGAAGTCAGCGCTAATTACCGCGATCGCAAAGGCTCCTTCTAAGTGGTTGACTGCTTGGCGCACAGCCTCTAGTAAAGGCGAATGCTGGGCCAACGCAGGCATCGAACTAGGCTCAGCTTTGAGCTTCTCAAGCAGTTCAGCAATTAGATGCGGGATTACTTCTGTATCAGTTTCAGAGCGGAAGGTATGGCCTCTAGCAATTAATCCTTCTCGCAATTCCCGATAATTCTCAATAATGCCGTTTTGCACCACCGCTAGGCGATGAGCTGTATCCATGTGCGGGTGAGCATTGTACTCTTCTGGCTTGCCATGAGTGGCCCAACGGGTGTGGCCGATGCCAAGCTGGGCTGGGTTCTCAATGCCTTCGAGTTTTTCTTGAAGGTTGTGTAGCTTGCCCTTGGCGCGGACGCAGTGGATCTCGCCTTCCAAAACGGTTGCGATCCCTGCAGAATCGTAGCCGCGATACTCCAGTTTCTGTAACCCTGCCAACAAAATGTCACTTGCTGCTTGGGTACCGATATAGCCAACAATTCCGCACATTTAACCCACAACTCCTGCCAAGCGATTACGGTTTAGGTGCCATCTGCCTTTCAGCGCTCTAGCTGTAGTGCGATCGCGCGATCGCCTCTTGAGACAGATAAAACGCGAATATAACAGTCTTTAACGATCAACAGTGCTTCATCAAGTACTGAAACCAAAAAGTGATCTACGCCTTAGTTGGGTTGCAAACGGGATAGATAGCTCGTTTAGGCACGTAAAGTTACCAAAAAAATAGGGAGGCTGAACACCTCCCCTGTTTTTTGAACCCAAGTATATCGATAAACGCAGGATAAAAAAATGATGCGTTTAATGTCAGTTTCTAGTAGGCCAAACCCATACTCCGGGTTGTTTCAGCATTAGAGAGATAAACTCGAATGCTGAGGAAGTCAGTAGGACAAGCAGTTTCGCACCGCTTGCAACCCACACAGTCCTCGGTACGAGGAGACGAAGCAATTTGACCAGCCTTGCAGCCGTCCCAGGGAACCATCTCTAGAACGTCAGTAGGGCAGGCCCGGACGCATTGAGTACACCCAATGCAGGTGTCATAAATTTTGACAGAATGAGACATTGAATAAAGACTCCAAACTAGGTGTTCAATGCCTTGCAACATCTGCGGTAAAGCAGACCAGCAAGTCTTAGAACTAAGACTCTAGAATCAACGCCAAGTTTACCGCAGTGCCAGAGATCGCTTCTGAGAAAGGCGACAAAAATTCAAAGAATTTAATACACACCCTAATAGTGGCAATATTTTGCGATAAAGCTTGATGGGGCAAGGTTTTGGCAGCCTCTTAAAGACCTTTTCAGAGGTTAATATCTCCTCTTTTTGTAAAACGCTCGTTACAAAACGTAGGAAATTAGCTAGAAATTCTTGCTCTAGAAACCAAGCTTTTCCAAAACTGAGCGAGTGGAAACAATGTGATGGTTTAAGCCCAACTTTTCTGGGGCCACTCCTAAAGCCAAGGCAACCAGTTGAGGAAGGTGTAAAACAGGCAAGCCCAATTTCTGCCCAATTACTTGTTCGACCTCTGGTTGGCGAGAGTCGAGGTTGAGGTGGCACAGAGGGCAGGGCGTGACCAAACAATCGGCTCCAGAGGCGATCGCGTCCTGAATATGGTTGCCTGCCATCTGAAACGCCTGATCGGTGGCGTAACTAGAGAGCGGCCAACCGCAGCATTGAGTGCGGCCTCGGTAATAAATCGGTGTCGCGCCGATCGCCCGGAACACGTTTTCCATCGACTCTGGCTGGAAGGGGTCATCGAAGGGAATCGAAGTTTGGGCACGCAGGAGGTAGCAGCCATAGAAGGCGGCGCACTTCAGACCTGCTAGCTTACGGGTCACTTTGGCTTGCAGTGCTTCTAGGCCGTAGTCTCCTACCAAAGCCCACAATAAATGCTTCACCTCAGTGCTGCCTTTGTAAGGTGAGCAGCCTTCTTGCTTCAGTAAACCGTTGATTTGGTCGATGTAGTCAGGATTGTTTTGTTGGGATTTTTTTAACCGTTCATCTACATGACCGATTACGCCTTGGCAAGTGCTGCAATGAGTGAGTAACGGTAGATTTAATTCTTCTGCTAGAGCAATATTGCGAGCATTAACACTGTCTTCTAAGAGAGCAGATTCTTCCTTAAACGTACCGGAACCACAGCAGGAAGCTTTTTTTAATTCGACTAGTTCAATTCCTAAAGCGCTAGTTAAGGCTGCGGTCGAGAGGTAAAGTTCTCGGCAGGCTCCTTGAGCCACACAGCCGGGGAAATAAGCGTACTTCAAAGACGGAGATGGCATAGCTAAGCGTGACTGAGTAGGTGTTCAGCTCCAGCAAACTTCAACTTAGGTCTAGCTAGGTCTGCCTAGATCTGCCTAGGATTGAGGAGCTAACTCGCGACTGACCCTTCTATCATCGCTTTTTCGGCTGAGGACTGTGGGGACAGAGGTTAACTTTTCGTTGAGTTTTGGCTCGGAATGTGTCACTTGGGGAAAGCGCCCATCTAACGCGATCGCCGTCACGCTTTCAGATAAGATAGGAAATGCTCAGAGCTGATGTCTGCCTGGGATCAAATTCCAGCAAATTCATCTGTAATTTGACAGCCTTTCTAGAGTAAGTTTTTCTAGAGCGCACTGACAAAAGCTGAAACCACTGAGTAAGTCCTAAAATAAGAAGCTAGGGGTTGTCATGAATCAAGAAGAAATCTTTGCTAAAGTTCAAAAAATCGTTTCCGAGCAACTGGGTGTTGAAGCTAGCGAAGTTAAGCCAGCTGCTAGCTTTGCCAATGACCTCGGTGCTGACTCTCTCGACACGGTGGAGTTAGTCATGGCTTTAGAAGAAGAATTTGATATTGAGATTCCCGACGAAGCAGCAGAAGAAATCGCTACTGTGCAAAACGCAGTCGATTACATCAGCAACAAAGCAGCAGCTTAGACTCTAAATCATTGGCAGCTCGGCACCGTACCAAGCTTGGGGGTGGGGAGATGCCAACTCAGAAACCTGTATTCTGCGTTCCGGGCTAGAAAGCCCTTGAATTTTACATCATGACAAATTCTGACCGTAAGCGCGTTGTTGTAACGGGTCTCGGCGCGGTTACACCCATTGGCAACACCTTGTCAGAGTATTGGGAAGGGTTGGTGAGTGGACGCAATGGCATTGGCCCAATCACTCTGTTTGATGCATCTCGGCACGACTGCCGAATTGCGGGAGAAGTTAAAGCATTTGATCCCTTCCAGTACTTAGAGCGTAAGGATGCGAAGCGGATGGATCGGTTTGCTCAGTTTGCCGTGGCAGCGAGTAAACAAGCGATCGCCGATGCTCAATTTGTCATCAACGACCTGAACGCAGAACAGGTGGGTGTGATCATCGGTTCCGGGGTCGGTGGCATCAAGGTTCTGGAAGACCAACAGGAAGTTTATCTGACCAAAGGCCCAGATCGTTGTAGCCCCTTCATGGTGCCGATGATGATCGCCAATATGGCGGCGGGCTTAACCGCGATTCACATTGGTGCCAAAGGCCCTAACTCCTGCCCTGTGACTGCTTGTGCTTCTGGTTCTAATGGGATCGGGGATGCTTTCCGGTTGATTCAAGGTGGCTATGCCCAGGCGATGATCTGCGGTGGGGCGGAGGCAGCAATTACTCCCCTCTCAGTAGCAGGTTTTGCCTCAGCTCGGACGCTGTCCACTCGCAATGATGACCCTGCTCATGCGAGCCGCCCGTTTGATCGCGATCGCAACGGCTTTGTCATGGGTGAAGGGGCAGGAATTCTGTTGCTCGAAGAACTGGAGCATGCCCTCAGCCGTGGCGCTCGTATCTACGCCGAAATGATTGGTTATGGTATGACCTGCGATGCCTACCACATGACTTCTCCGGTTCCAGGTGGCGAAGGGGCAGCTAGAGCGATTCAACTGGCGATGAAGGATGCTGGGATTACGCCGGATCAAGTGAGCTATGTCAATGCTCATGGCACTAGCACTCCCATGAACGACCCCAATGAAACGGCAGCGATTAAGACTGCTTTGGGCGAACATGCCTACAAAGTGGCGGTCAGCTCCACTAAGTCGATGACGGGACACTTACTGGGTGGCTCCGGTGGGATTGAAGGCGTGGCAACCGCTCTGGCTGTGGCTCACGACCAACTGCCGCCAACCATTAATTTGGAAAATCCTGACCCTGCATGTGACCTGGACTATGTACCAAATCACAGCCGATCCCATAAAGTTGATGTAGCTTTATCCAACTCATTTGGGTTTGGTGGTCACAACGTTACGGTAGCATTTAGAAAGTACGTTGGCTGAGCTTGTAAAATTTAACCCAGTCTTTGGGATCGCGGGGTAACTCAGGTCTATAAACACCTGGGTTTCTGCGTTAGTAGTTATTACCTATCCAATGCCATTATCAGCTACCATAATTGGTAATTCAGTAGGTATATAAGCTTAGGGTGACCCGGAGCAACGTCACGATCGCTCACCCAGTCCAGTGCTAACTCGTAGTTCAACTAGATAGAGATTATGGCTGTCGCAACCCAACAATCACTCGACGAGCTTTGTATTAATTCCATCCGCTTTCTGGCGATTGACGCTGTAGAAAAGGCAAAATCTGGTCACCCAGGATTGCCGATGGGCGCTGCTCCGATGGCATACGTGCTCTGGGATCGCTTTATGCGGTTCAACCCCAAAAATCCTTACTGGTTCAACCGCGATCGCTTTGTGTTGTCGGCAGGTCACGGTTCCATGCTGCAATACGCCCTACTCCATTTGGCTGGGTACGACAGCGTGACGCTGGATGACATTAAGCAATTCCGTCAGTTGGACTCCAAGACTCCAGGCCACCCCGAAAACTTCATGACTCCTGGTGTCGAAGTGACCACGGGTCCTTTGGGTCAGGGGATTTGTAATGGTGTGGGCTTGGCGATGGCAGAAGCACACCTAGCAGGTAAGTTCAACAAGCCTGATGCCACCCTGGTTGACCACTACACCTATGTCATCTTGGGTGATGGTTGCAACATGGAAGGAATTTCCGGCGAAGCTTGCTCCTTGGCAGGACACCTCGGCCTCGGTAAGTTGATTGCCCTCTACGACGACAACCATATCTCGATCGACGGTTCTACGGACGTTTCCTTTACTGAAGATGTCTCGAAGCGCTTTGAGGCTTACGGTTGGCATGTGCTGCATGTAGCTGATGGCAACACCGACCTTGATGGCATCGCCAAGGCCATTGAAGAAGCGAAGAAAGTTACCGATAAGCCTTCCTTCATCAAAGTCACCACCACCATTGGCTACGGCTCTCCTAACAAAGCTAACACCGCTGGCGTTCACGGTGCGGCACTAGGTGGCGATGAAATCAAGTTGACCCGCGAGAACTTGGGTTGGAACTACGAACCCTTTGAAGTACCTCAAGATGCTCTGAACCACTGGCGCAAAGCTGTAGAGCGCGGTGCTCAACTCGAAGACGAGTGGAATCAAGTTCTGGCGCAGTACAGAAGCAAGTACGCTAGCGAAGCGGCAGAATTTGAGCGCTTTATTAGCAACAAGCTCCCCGAAGGTTGGGAGAAGTCTCTACCTGTTTACACTCCCGAAGACAAAGCGATCGCGACTCGCCAAACTTCTGAGAAGACTTTGAATGCGATCGCTCCTGCTCTGCCTGAGTTGATTGGTGGTTCCGCTGACCTCACCCACTCCAACCTCACCTACATCAAGGTGTCGGGTGACTTTCAGAAAGGCGCTTACGAAAATCGCAACCTCCGCTTCGGGGTCCGTGAGCATGGCATGGGTGCGATCTGTAACGGGATTGCTCTGCACAACTCTGGTTTGATTCCTTACTGCGCCACCTTCTTGGTTTTCGCAGACTACATGCGGGCCGCGATTCGTCTATCGGCGCTGTCTCAAGCGGGCGTGATTTACGTCATGACCCACGACTCGATCGCCTTGGGTGAAGACGGTCCTACTCACCAGCCGATTGAAACGATCGCATCTCTACGGGCGATTCCTAACCTGTTGGTTATGCGTCCCGCAGATGGTAACGAAACCTCTGGGGCTTACAAGGTGGCGGTAGAAGAGCGTAAGCGTCCTACCCTGATGGCTCTGTCGCGCCAAGCCCTACCTCAGTTAAATGGCTCCTCCATTGAAGGTGTGTCGAAGGGTGCATACATCCTGTCTGGCGGCGAAGGTACCCCTGACCTGATCTTGCTGGCTACGGGTAGTGAAGTGCAACTTTGTGTCAAGGCCGCTGAGCAACTCCGGGCAGAAGGCAAGAACGTCCGCGTCGTCTCCATGCCTTGCTGGGAATTGTTTGATGAGCAAGATGCCGCATATCGCGAGTCAGTGTTACCCAAGGCAGTTACCAAGCGCCTAGCTGTAGAAGCAGCCTCCAGCTTTGGCTGGTGCCGCTACATCGGCAGCGAGGGCGACATGATCAGCGTTGAGCGCTTTGGTGTGTCGGCTCCCGGTAACGTAGCGCTAGAGAAGTTTGGCTACACTGTGGACAACGTAGTGACCAGAGCAAAAGCACTGTTGGGTTAAGTTGGCATCAGTTTGGCTAACTTAAATTGAACTTATTGGCTCCCTAGAAATAGGGGGTCATTTTTATGTCTTTGTTGATGGTTTTCTCAGACTAGTTCCACAAATTTTGCAGAATTGGGCATCAGGGTCATGCAAAGCCAAACCACAGCCAGAGCATTGCGTTTCTACTTGTGTGGAAGTTTTGACCAATCGTCGAATTAAGTCCCCAATTTGCCAGGGAATTAGAGCAATGCCTGTCAAAATCATCAGTACGGTGAGCAATCGACCCGTTTCTGAGACAGGGGTAACATCGCCAAAACCAACAGTGGTCATGGTGACAACAGAGAAATAAAAAGCATCTAGAAATGTTTTAAATCCCGCTGCATTAATTGGGTGCTCAACTTGATAAATCAAGCCTGAATAGATAAAGATAATGGCAAATAAAGTGAATAGAATGCGGGTGAAAATAGCTCCATCTTCACTACTTACCCGACCAAACAAAGCGGTGCCTTCCACAAAACGAATCAACCGTAGAATTCGGAACCAGCGCAGTAATCGAATAAAGCTGATATCAGTAACGCCGAGAAAAAACGGCAGAATAGCAATTAAATCTATGGCTGAGTAGAGGCTGAAAAAGTATTTAACTTTTTGCTCAGAGCACCAAAACCTAAGAACATACTCGACCGCAAAAACAACTAAAATAACCGAGTCAATTGTATTTAGCTTTGTCCGAACCAGATCGGAAATTGGATAGGTTTCTGCAACAAAGATCCCTGAGGACAATAAAACTAAACTGGCGATCGCTAAATTAATTGCGATTCCAACAGGTGTTTCAATATCTTCTAAGTAGAAAGAAACTTTTTGTCGCAGTAGCATCAAGAATGAAAATCAATAGATGGTTTAGGGCTGTAAAAATTGTGTAGGCAGCAGAACTGTAAATGTGGTAATCCCGGAGTCGCTAGTAACTTGAATCACTCCGCCTAAATGCTCTACCAACTTCTTGACTAGAGCTAAGCCTAAACCAGTGCCACCTTGCTTCCAGCGATCGTTGCGAGGAATCCGGTAAAACTTTTCAAAGATGCGAGTTAGCTCAATGTCAGGAATTTCTGATCCAGAATTACTCACACTCAATTCTATATAGGGAGGCTCAAATCGGGCGATCGCCTTAATTTCACCACCGGGTGGGGTGTATTTGCAAGCATTGTTAAGGAGTTCTGCTAAGACTCGTTCCAAGCTGGGTTGGTCTGAAACTAACAAAGGTAATTCCGAAAGAATTTGAACTTGAACACTTTGCTGGCGATTGCTAGCTCGCTCTTTAAATGGCTCAACAAGTCGGGGTAGCCAATCATTCAAATCAATCGTCTCTGGATTAAAAGGCTTGGCGGCGGCTTCTAATCGTTGCAGGTCTAATAAATCATTAATTAAGTTGATTTCGCGATCGCACTCGGCTTGCAGAATTCTGAAATAATGATCTTCTTGTTCTTGAGTTTTAGCAATCTTGAGCATATAAATAGCCATTTTCATATTAGCCATTGGGCTACGTAGTTCATGAGAAACGGTACTTAAGAAATCATCCTTAAGTAAATTCATGCGCTGTAGCTCTTGCATTTGATGGCTCAAATTTTCTTCGATTTGCTTCCTGGCAGTAATGTCTTCCAAGACCAGCAATAATCCATCCAGGTGGGGAGATTGTTTCGCAATTTCTGGCTCAACACTCCCATAAAGCAAAGGTTCTAGCTTTAGTTCAAACCAGGTGCCATCTTGGTGCAATTCATGGGGAGTGACTGGCTGCTGTTGCCTTAACATCTGTAAATCTGACTCCCATTGTCCTTGACTCAACCAGCGAGGAATCAGTTGGGCATGGAGGCGATCGCCCACCTTAATCTCCAACCATTTAGCAGCCATCGGATTGCAAAACCACACCAAGCCATCTAAGTCAGCAGCTAATAAGCCAATTGAAAGACTCCGGGCGATCGCAGCTTGCGCCGATTGAGACCGACCGAATTGCTCAGCTAGTAAAGCTAACTGAGCTACGGGCTGCATTGAGGCGGGCTGTTGGCCTGTCTGCCAGTGGGTTTGCTCAGAGCGCAGGATACTGTGGCTACGAGCAACGAGGTCTTGGTGGTGCGCTTGCCAAAGCTGCTTCACTTCATGCTGAAGTAGGGCATTTTCGCGCAATCGTTCCTCAAGCAAGACGGTGCCAGTCGTGGCGCTAAATAGAATAATGGGCAGAACCACAGGCATTAAGTAGCCAGCGTGCAGCAACAGTAGGCTGGCAATGCCCCAAATGCCGCATAAACCTAGTCCTAGGGTGATTTGGCGTTCAGTAGACCATCGACCTAGCACATAGCTTAAGCCTGGTCCACCCAACAGAAACAGCCCCAATAACCAGGGCTGAGGGGGTCGCCGCAGAGAGTTGTGCTGGAGCAGAGTGCTGATCACCGCCGCATGGAGATGCGTGCCACTAGCAGGAGGATTGCGATCGAAGGGAGTAGGCAGCGAGTCGAGCCCAGCCGCAGTTACTCCAACGACTACAATTTTGTCCTTGAACGCTTGAGGGGAAACTTGTTGGTGGATTACATCTACAAACGAATAGTGCTGGAGCTGACGCACAGGCCCTGGCCAGTTGACCCAAAAAGGGGTTTGTAGGTTGGGCAGCTCTACGGGAGCTTGCACTAAGCTATACCCCTGAACGGCGGCTAAGCCTAAAGCAGGCACCCCCTGCAACTGCAAATCAATTTTTCGGGTGAGACCGTCAGAATCTTGTTTCTTATAAACTTGGCCAACGGCGAAAGCAACTTTGCCGAGGGGAGGACTGGGGAGTAGAGGCCCCCCGATGCCGTCCCAAGCTTGGGCCAGAACTACGCGCCCTTGTTGCTGCACCGCTGCCGCAAGTCGGGTATCTTGGGGGCCTTGATCCGTCAAGACTACATTTAAGGCAATCACACTTGGCTCAGCTTCGGTGAGAACACTGAGCAGTTGAATATATTGCTGGCGAGACCAGGGAAAGGGTCCTAGTTCTCGTAAACTTTGGTCATCAATTCCGACAATCACCACGCTTCGGTCCCAAGCGATCGCGCCCCGCAGTTGAAACAGCGTGTTGTAAGCAATTTGCTCCAAGGGCCGCCAAACTTCTAAAGCAGTCAAGCCAGCAATCACTAAGGCCGTGATTCCCCCTGGAAGCAGTCGCCATCCTAACTCCCGGAACTGCCGCTTCATACTTTTGCTGTGTGCTTTCCTCCAGGGATGTGATGAATAATGGCCGAGCTTGAGGTGAAGGCCACAATGAGTTTTTCTATTGTCGGTTATAAGTCAAAAAGGGAACAGGGACTACCTCCCCTTGAGCCGCACCCACTTGAACCTGTAAACCCACGCCTCCCGCTTTAGTTCTAATGTAGCCAAGGCCAAATGCTTCCTGAGCAATGGTCGTAGAACTGGTGAGAACACCGACTTTGTCGTCTCCCAAAGTAATGATGCTTCCCGCCGCGACAGGCTCACTGAGACGAATGCCCCAAAGTTGTTGTTTGACTCCTTTATAGGTATCTAGACGTGCGATTGTTTCTTGGCCGATGTAACAACCTTTATTGAAGGAGAGGGTTTGCCACAAACCTGCTTCTAATGGGTTGTAGTCTTCTGTGAGCTCGTGTTCTGGCGCTGGACGGCCTTGCTGAATTCGCAGTTGTTCCCAGACGCGATCGCCCAAAGGCACCGCCCCGCCTTCCACCAACTGCTGCCACAAGCTCGCAGCCGCCTCAGCCGCTACGAACAAGGTATAACCAGGGATTGCTAAGCCACTCCCAACTGCGACTCGAACTTCACTGTCTCCTAGAGGAAACAAAGCATGATTGCCATTGGGTTGGCCGATCAGCGAGCTTGCCCCCAGGTTATCGAGTAAGGCATCGCTCTGAGGGCCAAGCAGACTAAAGGTTGCAGTGGTGTTCGTCAGATTGGTGAGCTTGACGCGATCGGCAAAAAAGATGTAGCGATCGCAAAATTCCATCAAAGTTTGGCAGCGGTTGGGAGAAACCAGTAAAAGAA
Organism: Trichocoleus sp. FACHB-262; assembly: GCF_014696035.1. Taxonomy (NCBI): domain Bacteria; kingdom Bacillati; phylum Cyanobacteriota; class Cyanophyceae; order Leptolyngbyales; family Trichocoleusaceae; genus Trichocoleus; species Trichocoleus sp. FACHB-262. The sequence continues at coordinate 34,567 of NZ_JACJPK010000032.1, forward strand.
TCGTGTCTTCGGTGACGTAAACACTGGCCAGATCGAGGGTGCGAGCTGTTGAGGTGACAAAGACAGTGTCGCAGCCCTGCCCTGGTTGCAAGCGCTTGATGTCGTTGGTGCTCTGGTTGTGCAGGAAGTTTTGTCGATCGGCATCTGAGATTTGCATGCGGCCCCAATGGGAGCGATCGCACAGCGCCACTCCTGTCCGAGCAGCCTCAAGAGCGGCGCTATCATTGCCAAAACTCACGGGGATAGTGGCTGAACCAATCTCTTCAAACGTAGCGCCAGCAGACGCTTGAAGTTGATGCAGGTCTTGAGTCATGGAGTTTCAACGGTGCCTCTAGAAATTAGCGTGAAGGAAGGTTTGTAAAAACTTGCTCGATCAGCTGCCGAGCTTTGTCGTCCAAGCGGTTCCAATCGACCTCTCCCATCTCATCATCAATCAAGCTGGTATCAATCTCAACCGCTTGCGGGTCAGAGCTATCTTGAAATACCTGATAGTTACGAAAACAAACTTGGTAGCACAGCTCCCAGAGATCAATTTGGACTTGCTGACCTTGTTTTTCTAAGCACAAGAGGTACCCAGGAAAAGGCGTGGGTAGATGCGCCAAGGCTTGTTCAATTTCAGCAGCTTGTTCTGGTGAAGCGGTAGCTAGCTCTGCTTGCAGTTGCTTTACTTGAGCTTGAATTGCCTCTGGTGTACCTTCTGGCCAAGTTTGTACATCTTGATAAGTCCCTTTCCAGTCCGATTGATCCAACTGCTTGCGGATATTGTCTAGTAAACGAATAAAAGCAGGCTGCATTAGCAGCTCAGCTTGGGTCCAAGCAACTTGATCTTGAAATTGCGGCTTCATAAATAAAGTGAAATCTTAAACCTTAGGGCTGTTAAAGCAGTGAGCACTAAACCTTTGAGGCTTTTAGAGCGATCGCTTCCGTGCTCCTTACCACCACAGTAATCCAAACTATCCGCTGATTGCTTGATTGCTTGATTCCTTGATTGCTATAGGAGGAGACAACTCGGTTGAGCGATCGCTTCCGGTGCTACTGACTCCATATCGGCTAATTTTGATCTAAAGTTTGATGGGGTCGGGAGTGAATTTAATCCAGGAATCTACAGGATAGACGTTACTGAGGAGTCTTACTAACGTTGCTATCCTCTGATGCTGACTGGCTCTTAGGCAAGCAGGGGCAATCAACCAGAAGTTTCTAAAGCTGCTTGTTGTCCTCAGAAATAAACAGGGATGCCTGCCATGAAATCTCAGAATATCGTCCTCAAGTGCAGTAGCGTACAGCGCCTGAAAATAACGTTTTAGTATATTTGATTGCAAACTCTGTCTGTAGCAAGCAGAGCGTTCAATGATTTAGCTGCACCGAAACAGTCATTGAGTTAAACCCGTAAAGTTGTTTTACCTTCCCCGTCTCAGCTGACCTAAGGGCTGATTTTTGGATTTAGCATCTATCTTTCGGTAGAAGCCAGTGGCCAGCCTTTGCACCGGATAATTGATCACAACTATCTCTGTTGGTCGTTGCACTCGTTAACTCTGCTCTCTCGTTCTTGACTGCTACTACAGGAGGTCTGGTTCGGCACAGATCTTGGCTGGTGGCGGCAACTCCCTAATTATTCGTATCCTCATTGCTCTAAAAGGATCAGGCTATGCCCGCTGAACAAGTTACCAAAGATACCGAGAACTTGGACCTCAGACAGTTACTAAAGATACTCAGTGCCGTTAAGAAAGGTAACTTTTCAGTTCGCATGGCTGATGAGTACACCGGGATGGCAGGCAAGGTTGCTGATGCGATTAACGATGTCATCGAGCTGAATGAGCGGATGACCAAGGAGCTAGAGCGAATTGGCAAAGTTGTCGGCAAAGAAGGCAAAATTACTCAGCGAGCGTCGCTTGGCAGTGCAGGTGGTTCTTGGGGCTCTTGCTTAGAGTCGATCAACAGCTTAATCAGTGACTTGGTGCAACCTACTGTAGAAACGTCGCGGGTCATCCGAGCCGTAGCGCATGGTGACTTGTCGCAAACCATCCCGACCGAAATTGAAGGTCGCCAGCTCAAAGGTGAGTTTTTACAAACGGCTCAAGTCGTCAACACGATGGTGGAGCAGCTCAGCTCCTTTGCCTCTGAGGTGACCCGCGTAGCGCGTGAGGTGGGCACCGAGGGCAAGTTGGGTGTGCAAGCCGAAGTCAAAGGCGTGGCGGGCACCTGGAAAGATTTGACCGACAACGTCAACTTGATGGCAGGTAACCTCACCGGACAAGTGAGAAACATTGCCGAAGTTGCGACTGCGATCGCCAACGGTGACTTGTCCAAGAAAATTACGGTAGACGTAAAAGGCGAAATTCTAGAGCTGAAAAACACCGTCAACACGATGGTGGACCAGCTCAACTCCTTCGCTTCTGAGGTAACCAGAG
>NZ_JACJPK010000033.1:0-31381 GCF_014696035.1 Trichocoleus sp. FACHB-262
AGTCTGCCTGAGTGAAGTAGTTATTGCTCTGCTCCTTGAGGAAGTCGCGCAAAAGCGAAGGTTGTTACAGAAGCAAGGATGGGAGGTTCACATCACAAGGTGCAAGATGTGAGTTGACCTATTTTGGCCTGGCCGTAAGTTCACCATTGATTCATAAAAAATTTCGCGAGAAACTGGATTCCAACTTGCTCCCCAAAGATCGTCTTGCTGGCTGCCGCTACCTAGCAACACAGCCTCGCAGTCAGAGTGCATTTCACCTCCACCTGCTAGAATTTGGCGGTTGATGTCTACAACTGTTTTGATGTAAAAGCGATTGGCTTGAAGCATTTCTGCGATCTGCTCAGCCGTTGCAGGCTGATGGATGATATGAATGATCAACAGCGAAACCTCAACCTAACCACCCTCCCCCAATTATATTTGACCAAAGGCGCTATTCAAGGCAGTCATTGCGGAGTTAGGGGGCGATCGCGTCATGGCTGCTCATGAATCATGCAGGGCGATCGGAATGGATAGGAAGGGCGATCGCACTAAAGTTCATGGCTTAAATTCTTGGCTTACGGTTGAAATCCCTCAATCCCTAACTTTCGTCAAATACCCGAATAGGCACAAGCTCCATACATTGGGAGTACGCCAACTAGACATCTGGAGCGCCGTTGTATGGCATCCCATATCGGGCAAGGTCTGGGCTTTCCGTTCAAAACCAATGTTCAGGGCAGCTTACAACTCACAGCCGAGGGGCAAAACCTCGAAGAATCGATACATTTGATTCTTCGCACCAGTCTAGGCGAGCGGGTTTATCGACCTGACTTTGGCTCTCGCCTCTCCGAGCTAGTATTTGCTCCCCTCAACACCAACACCTTGCTAATGCTACGGCTCTATGTCGAAGAAGCATTAGAAGCGTGGGAACCCCGGATTGATTTAGAAGAAATTCTTACCGATCCCGATCCAGTGCGGGGGCGAGTAGACGTCACGATTAAATATCGACCTAAGGATAGCTACGACTTACGAAGTCTAGTTTATCCCTTTTATCTGCTGCCACCAGACGAGCAGACTCCAACTTAATTGCATCGCGGGAGAATGTTGTGGATTTCGACTTTTTACCTCAGTTACCTAAATCCAATCTCGACGATCGCACCTTTAAGGATCTGGTCGATGAATGTCTGCTCCGCATCCCCCGCTACTGCCCAGAGTGGACCCATCACAACCCCTCCGACCCCGGCGTTACCCTAATTGAATTGTTCGCGTGGCTCACCGATCAAATGTTGCTGCGATTCAATCAGGTACCTCGCCGTCAATATGTCGCCTTCTTGGAGTTATTGGGCATCAACTTACAGCCCCCTGCTCCTGCCCATACCGTTCTCTCCTTTTACCTCACCCGTCCCCAGGATATTCAACGCTCCATCCCAACAATCCCTGCCGGAGCTGAAGTTGCCACTCAACGCACTGAAACAGAGATGGCAATTGTTTTCAGTACCGATCAAGAATTACCTCTAGGAGTGCCCTGGATTCGCCACTTCTTGACTGAGGAAACCGCAGCAAACTCTCCTCAACAAGTCCGCGATCGCTTAAGTAGCCACTGGACCCGCGACAATTTGGGCCGCTGGACAGGACGGCAGCAAGCAGTATTTCAGAGCATGCCGCAAGCAGGAGATAGTTTCTATCTTGTCTTTGATGGTGCAGAACCACTAGATGGCGCAATTCTAGCGTTAACCATCGAAGGAGAACCCGCAGGCTCAACCGGAATCAATCCCAATCGTCCGCCCCGCTGCTGGGAAGCCTGGAATGGAGAGCAGTGGCAATCTGTCTTATTGAAAGAAGATGACGATGGCACGCGAGGCTTCAGTTTCAATGATGTGGATCGGCGAGGCCAGAACGGTCTGAGTGAGGCGGATGTGATTCTGCATCTGCCGCTCGTTTGGGCTCCTGTCACCTTTGCGGGATATTATGGGCGCTGGTTACGCTGTAGTTGCCTCCCCTCCGACACCGAACGCTTTAGCCGATCGCCCCAGTTAACGACGCTATTTGCCCAAAACCTAGGAGGGAGAGCACTTGCCAGCCAATGCGCTCGCATCACAAATGAATTGGTGGGGGAGAGCAACGGTACACCGGGCCAAACCTTTTTCCTGCAATCCCAAGGGATTCTGGAGCGGCAACCCGGTGAGTATCTCCAAGTGACCCCACCAGGCGAACCACCGCAATGCTGGACTGAGGTAGAAAATTTTTCGGCATCTGGTCCGAGCGATCGCCACTACACCTTAGACTCCCGCACCGGACGCATTCAGTTTGGCCCCTTAATTCGCGAACCCAACCATTTACAAGAAGAGGTGCAACTGCGACGCCAGGAACAGTGGCAAGGACAAACTTTAGCTCAGACTCAGGTAGAACGGGTGGAAACCCTAGAGCGGCAGTATGGAGCCACGCCTGCCCGTGATGCTCTTTTGCATATGGTGGCTTACCGCACGGGTGGGGGCGATCGCGGTAATGTTCCCCGTCATGCCCTGCGAATTCTCAAGACAGCTTTACCCTATGTCAAGCAAGTCACGAATCATGAGCCTGCTCGCGATGGAGCCAACGCCGAAAACTTAGAAGAAGCGGTGCTGCGAGTGCCTCGCCTGTTACGAACTCGAAATCGGGCGGTGACAGCAGAAGACTACGAAACCCTAACGCTGCAAGCCAGTCGAGCCGTGGGACGCGCTTATTGCCCCAAACAACAAGGCAGTGCTGTTGGTATTGTCAGTGTCTATGTGGTACCGCGAGTTAGCCCCACTGATTGGAATTTGGGCATGGCTCCAGAGACATTTACCCTCAGTTCACCCCTACGAAAGGAGATTGAACAGTTCTTGGGCGATCGCTGCTTGCTAGGAACTCAGGTGCAACTACGGCAGCCTGATTATGTCGGCGTTTCGGTGCAAGCGGTACTGGGGGTTGAAGCAGACTATCGAGTCGGTCTAGCGCGGCGAAGTTTGCGCCAGCAATTGACCCAAGCTCTCTATCAGTTGCTCAATCCGCTGACCGGGGGGCGGCAGGGCACAGGTTGGGAAATGGGAGCTCCCTTATATCTCTCTGACCTGGTGCGATTATTACAAAACACTTCCGGCGTGCAATTTCTAGAAACGATTCAACTATTTGAATTGCGCTCCAAAATGGACTGGCAGCGACAACCCGTGACAACTGGCATGATTGATCCTGGCCCCACGGGAGTGATTTGCTCTTGGGCAGAAAGCGGACGCCAGTCAGCCCATCGGATTCAGATTTTGGGTGAGGAAGCTGACCTATGACCCGGCAGGTCGATCGGCGCACGCTCAGCCTGCAACTATTGCCGATGTCTGTCCCGGATACACCTCCTGTGGGGCAGGCAGGTCTAGCCACTTGGGGAGCAGTCGCTGATACCGGAACGGCTCCATTACCGGGACTGGGTCTGTGTCCTGGAGAAGTTGCAGAACTGTTGGTTCGTCTAGAATATCAGGGAGATCAGCCGCTCCCATACCAGTTGCAAGTTAGCGGCAATTTTCCGCGATCGTGGTACAACCTGCATACAGAAGGCAGTGAACTTCACTCCAGCCATGCCACAGAAGCCGTAGTTCGCTTTCGCCCAGAAGCTGATTTCTTTGAAGCTCGGCAAACTTTAGCCCCGGAACAGACCCTACCGCTCGACTTTCAAGGGGAAGTCCGAGCCTATCAGCTTTCAAGTGCTGGTCAGCCTGGAGAGCTAATGGCCCGCGAGCCGTTTCACCTGTTCCTGCGACCACGGAGCCTCTATCCGCAATTCTTACCTGCTGTTTACCGAGAAGTAGACTTTATTGGTCGCTTCCTGAAAATTTTTGAGCAATCCTTTGAACCCGCAGTTCAGACCTTTCAATCGCTCTGGGCTTACTTAGACCCCTTAACGGCACCGGAGGCGCTGCTGCCGTTCCTAGCGCAGTGGGTGGGGTGGCACAACGAAGCAACCTGGAGTGTGGCACAACAGCGATCGCTGATCCGGCGAGCAATGGAAATTTATCGTTGGCGAGGCACAAGGCGGGGGTTACAACTGTATTTGCACCTTTACACTGGGTTATCCCTACACGACCCAACTCGCTCTGACCTTCAGCAGCCAATTCAAATTCACACCGCTTCTCAACAGGGATTTGTGTTAGGTGAAACCGACTTAGGTCCGATGGCCATCTTAGGAGGTGGGAAGCCGCTGCATTTTCGGGTCAAGTTATGCCCAGCGAGAGGGCAATTCCTGGATGAAACCTTGGTGCGCTCCATCATTGAACAGGAAAAACCTGCGGTCTGTACCTACGACCTAGAAATTGTTCCCATTGAGGAGGCTACTCATGCCTGATCGTGCCTATCCCCGTCTAGAAGGATTTGAGCGCTTAGCCATTAGCGATGGCCTTACCATTGATGCGGCTCGTTGGCAGCAGGCTCACGATTACCATCGACAACGCCAGAATTTCCAGTACCAAGCGCTGTACGAATCCGGTATTGTCTATGGCTTGGGGGTCGCCCCGCTACTCAATCAACCGGATGGCCGCCTGCTGCAAGTACAGCCTGGAGTGGCGATCGATGTTGAAGGGAACCCAATCATCATCCCAGCACCTGAAGAGTTCCGCATCACCTCAGAAGCAACGGAGGGGCAGCCACTCCTGGTTCACTTGGTGGTGAATTATGTTGATCCAACTTATTTGCGTCGCACTGCTGTCACCCAAACGGTGCAAGAAACGTTTCGGATTGTGGAAAAGCTGCACCTAGAGCCCAGGGATGTGGAAATTTGCCGCATTTTGCTGCTGCCAGACCCCCAGGGCATCCGCTCGCCTATCAATGTTTTTCATCCGACGACCAACGAACTCGATTTCCGTAGCCGCCGTTCTCCGCGTCCCTATTCCCCTCTAGCTATTCAAGTGGGACAGGTGACGAGTGATCAGGCTGTAGATACCAAGCGGAACTTGCTGGGTTTAGTGCGATCGCTAGATGGTTTGTATCCTTCTCTGAAGGCTCAGCCCACCGTCCAAACCTTTTCAGCTTCCGGGCTAGCTTGGGAGCCCCTGAGCAACTGCCAGTTGTTGCACATCCCCTATCGGGTGCTGTTGGCCCTCTCCAATCCAGCGCTACAGCGATTGAAGGACTACTTGGCCGAAGGTAGAGTCTTGCTGGCTGTAGTTGATTTTGCTGAGGCTGAGCTGCTAGAGCTGTTGGACATTGGGCGAGAACTCCGGGCAGGACTGGCAGAAGCAGAACGCGATCGCGAGTTGTTTGAGCAATTAGGGACGCAAATACAGGCAGAAATTACAGAGAACCTAAATGCGATCGCTGAGCGACAAGCCCAGATAGAGCAATCCTTAGCCGCGATCGCCCCTACTTTAGGAATCTCCCTGGCAGACTCTGGAGCGCTCGATCAAGATCATCCCTTGTGCTGGCAACCCTTTACCTTTAGCCAGCTCCCCACTTGCTTGGGACACCCGGTTTTTGTGAAAAACTGGCAGGGATTGGTGTTGATGGTTGGCGATCTGAGCCACTGTTGGGGACCTGCGACCCTGCTAGATCTCCCCCGTGATGTCGTGCGGTCGGCACAAGAATGGGGCATCAATTTACTGCATTTTGCTGCCCAACGGTGTCAGTGGGCACAAGATATGCAGCCTGTATCAACTTCAGTTGCGACAACTTCGGCATCTACCTCAGATAGCCTCCAGCAACGAACACAATTTCTCCAGGAGCCAGCTACTTAACGCAACGCGCATCGGGCCACAGTGCCTTCCCATCTTCAGGTCAATATCAAGGATTGTGAGGCAATGGCCGAAGTTACCACGACTAAAAAGCAGATCATCACTGAGTTGTCCCATCAACAGGTGACGCTGAGTGCCCAACAAACCACGGCTGTCTTCTACGCCACCGTCTGGAATGATAGCGATCGCTTTGCCTCATTTCAGGTGAAGTTGCTTGCAGCGGGGATGACTTTAGAAGCAAGCAAGGCTTGGTATCGCCTCACGCCAGCCGTTTCCTCAAAAATTCCGATCGGAGACTCCACCCGCTTTCAGATTGAAGTTTTTGATCTACCCCCGATTGCTCAGCAATTTCGGGGTGCGATCGACCTAACCGTAGAAGTTACCTCACGGGATCTGGAAAATCAGTACGATCGCCAACCTTTGCGGCTTTTAGTCGAGGGAATTCAGGGGGCACCTCCATCTCTAGGGTTCACGGCTCCTTCCTTTCAAGCGTTACCGGGGGAGCGGGTGCCGATTACCGCCCAGATTCACAACTCGACGGGAGTGCCACAGGCAGTAACGCTACGCCTTTCTGGTCTACCTGATCTTTGGTTCCCCGACGGAGTCCAGCAAACACACACTCTTCCCTCTGGTAAGCCTCAACCCATTCAGTTTGAATGTGTGGTTCCTGCGGCTATACAAGCCCCTAGTGACCTTTATGCTCTGCAACTAGAAGCGACGGGACGTTTTCCTACGGTAATCACCATTGGGCAATTCCAGGTTTTACCGAGCGGTCAGATCGAGTTTGCTTGCACTCCCCTAGAAGGCGCGATTCCAGAGGTCTTAGGGAGATGGCAAAATCCTACCTGGGGAGCCACCACGTTTACCCTGCAATTCCACAATCAAAGTAACATCCAGCCAGGGGTTCAAGTATCGGTTCAGGAATTACAACCGCCACGTCGCTGGTTTTGGCAAAAGTCCTCCTCCCTGGAGACAACCTCAGATCCTCTTGTGTTACCAGAAGGTGTGTCATTAGGGGAACCCATTGCAGCTTTGCCACCTGGCCCCAGTAGCCTGCCCCTTACAATTCAGCGGCGACTACCGTGGCTAGGATGGGCGAGATTACGCCGCTTTGAAGTTACAGCTCATAGCTCCACTTCTACTATCCCGATTCAAAACCAGACCCACCAGCTCAAAGTTCATTTATTTCCTGTCATGCCTTTTTGGCTACAGGTGCTAGGCATCCTATTAGCTCTGGGTTTAGGTAGCTTGGTCTGGATGTTGTTGAGTGCTCCAGGACATCGTGGCCCTGTAACGTCTGTCCAGTTTAATGGCCAAGGGACCGAGGTGCTGAGCGGCTCTGAGGATCAAACCGTCTTGCGTTGGCAGATGCGTCTAGAACATCTACGTCAGCGTAGTCGCTTCAGTGATTTTGGGAGAGCGGTACGGGTAGCTCGTTATCGACCTGTGAATAATGATCAGGTGGCATTGGGATTTGAAAATGGGGAAATCCGGATTGTTAACCTGCTGACAGGAAAGGAATCGCAACTCACTCCAGATAAAGATGATCGAGTCTTTGCTTTGGTGTTTAGCCATAATGCCCGCACCCTCTACAGCGGTCATGGCAGCGGTCTAATGTTGCAATGGGATATCAGCCAATTTGAGCCAGAGCAAACTACTCCCCAACAGGCATATAAGATCCCGTTTCCTATTCAAGCTATGACGCTAGTGGGTCGAGAGGACAAATATTTAGCGATTGGCGGTCAACATAACCATCTAGCCTTGCTGAATGTAGACCCCATCATCGTTAAGGGAAGCAACACTCTTCTGAATCTGCCTTATTCTAACGGTAGTGATGGTGAAAACGCAGATGTTACCAGTTTAAGCGCTGCGGCTGAGCAACCTAACTTACTCGCCGTTGCCGATACGCGAGGATACATCAGTCTTTGGGATACCCAAAGTTGCTTACAAACCCAAGGTAGTTGTACGCCCCTGAAAAATCATTGGTTAGGACATAGCGGTAGCTCGGTGCGAGCGGTGGCATTGAGTGCGAGCGGCTGCTTCCTCGCCAGTGCCGCCGATAACGGCCAAGTGAAGCTGTGGCCTCTCAAAGGTATTGGTTCTTCATTCGCCTTAGAAGAGCGCGTGTTAGAGCATGGCAGTCAACCGATGAAGGCTGTTGATGTGATTGAGACTCGGCATGATGTTTGGGTAGCAAGTGGCAGCAATGACGGTCGAGTACGGCTACATCAAGTTCCGATCGCCTCAAAAAATCGACAAGAAAACCGCTGCCCTGCATTAGCAGAAGATCCTTCATGAACACTCAAGACCTGAGACGAAACAGTCCTGTGGTTCACCAACCTCTTGTAATGATGGTGGCTGCTTGGGATCGCGACCAAGCTACACCTGGAGTGCAGCATTATCTGGGAGTGACCCTAACTAACAGAGGAGACCAAGATGCTGTGGTGCAAGTGCGGTTGGAGTCTCCGGCAGAATTCTTCGAGCAATGGTGCCCGCAACCCGAACAATGGCTGGCGCTAGCAAGCGGTAAAAGTGGCGAACTCACCTTTTGCATTACCGTTCCAGGGGATGCGTTACCACAATGGCTGAACTATGAGGTAGTCGCTCGGCCACAAGGAGCCTACGCTGACTATTATCTGCCTCCTACTCGTTGCCGCTTGCAAGTTCTGGCTCCAGAAATTCCTGACACTCAGCAAGACCCCACCTTTGCCATCAGTCCCCTTACCAGTTCAGGGCGACCCCTGAAGGTAAAACCAGGTGTACCTGTCACCGTAGACATGGTGGTTGAGAATCGTTCCGAGCGAGTCGATCGCTTTCGGCTGGAATGCACCGGATTACCAGAGGATTGGATCGTTGAGATTGAGTACCCGCAGGAGTATGAAGGACTGGGATTGGTGCAGATTGCGGATAGCCTGGGGGTCAACCCTGGCGATCGCGGGACTCTGCGAGTTGTGCTTCAGCCTCCCCTACTCCCTCTCGCTGGGAATTATCTACCCACCTTCCGTCTCACGTCCCAAAATGACCCTACTCTAGGCTTACTAGGGTTACTGTACCTGCAAGTAGACCCAGTCTACCAACTCCAGGCGCAGCTACAGTCGGTGCAAGATCAAGTCCACGATCGCCCTGCTCAATTTACCCTGCTCCTCACCAACCTGGGCAATACGCCGCGTCAACTTCAGCCCAGCATTCAAGCGCTGACCCCTCCTGAGGCTTGTACCTACCATCTCCTCTCCGATTCGCTCAGCCTTGCACCTCAAACTACCACCCCTGTTCTGCTAGAAGGACAACCCCAACGGTGGTGGACCCGCCCTTGGTTGGGTGGTGGGAAGACTTATCCGTTTCAGGTGCAGTTGAGCGATCCAGAGAAGCACCCAATTACACCTGATGTCTTGCAGGGACATCTCACTTGGATGCCTCGCCCTTGGTGGCAACTGCTGTTGGTGGCTCTGGCTGGTTTAGGCTTGTTAGGTACCCTGATCTTTTTAGTGTGGTGGTTCTGGCTGCGTCCACCCAGACCCCCAGAAGTATTGGAGTTTGCGGCTGAAGATAATCGTTATGCGGAAGCCAATAGTGATGTAGCCCGTCTCCGTTGGCAGATTAACCATCCAGAGCACATTCAAACGCTCAAGATTACAGGCTACAGCCCCGAAGGCGGTATTCTCAGCGGTCCCCTAGTCTATGACTTTACCAAGGGTCAGTTACCAACTGCACTGCAATCCTTCTGTACTCGCCAAGAGACGTTACTGACTTGTAACCAGATCCGCACCGATGCTTACCAGCCAGGAAAATATGTCTTTGAACTGCGCCTGCTGACGAAGAGACGGCGAGCGAAACCAATTGTCTTGAAAACTGACCTGGTGGAGATCAGTGCTAAACCGATGCCGACAGTCGTGGCCCTGGAACCCATCTCATTGGTATATCGAGAAGCGGCACCAGGCACGCCTAGTCCAGCTGAACAAGCACTCCCTGTAGCCGATCGCGCAGGTGTCAGGTTGAACTGGGTAGTCACTGCCGCCAAAGATCTGAGCGCACTGCATCTAGTGGGTCGTGACCAAACAGGCAAAATGATTGGTGATGTGTGGTATGAGTTTTCTCAGCCTGGGGCATTGCCGCCAGAGTTGCAATCATTTTGTCGCCTAGGCTCTACCTTAATCTGTCGAGGCGTGCCTACGGGACTGAATGCAGTGGGAGAATATCGTCTGGAGTTGCAAGCTTTGGCTGTAGGGCAGTCTGAGAGCAATGCAACAACTGAGATAAAACCGCGATCGACAGAAGTTGTGAAGATTCAAGCTCAAATGCCACAGATCTTGAATTTTCAAATTAATGGTCGAGAAGCGCCTGCAAAAGTACTAATTCCTCTGGCTCCGGGACAACTACCGCCGATGATTCAAATCAGTTGGCGGGTTCAGGGTGGCAGTAAGACTCAGGTAGAACTTACCCCTGCTCCTGGTAGCGTTCCTCCTGTAGGAGAACTTAGGTTGCCTCTCAGCCCCCAGGGAAGTACGACGCTGGCTTTGCAAGTGAAAGCACCAACCGGGGAAGTCTTAACTCGCTCTGTAACCCTAGAAGTGCTCAATCTTCCTGCTCCCTCACCAGTTGCAAGACCAGTTGCTAGTATGGCCGAAATTCCAAGGAATCCGGGCAATGCTGGAGCACCCGTTAATGGCAGCAATAATGCTAATGGATCTGGAGCACCGAGTAATGCTGACGCCGCTAGTGGAGAGACTGCCAACCCTACCCCAGTTAATGCACCAAGTAATGCCTCTCCACCCCCTAGCCCATCCCCTGCAACTGCTTTGGAGATATTGACTCCCGCTGAGAGCGATCGCTTATCTCCTGTGGAGCAACCACCCCAATTTAATCCCGGATAGTAATCCCCGGATAGTAAGCTTTGAAATCTATGATTGTGACTGGCGACCCATGATACCTAATCGATCGCGACTCACCCCCAAACTGCTGCCGCTTGTGCTGTTGGGAACCACCCTGCTTCCCCAGCCTGGATTCGCTCGCGATCGCTTGCAAGATCTCAAAGACCCCGCCTACTGGAGTCAACTGTGTACTCTCTTAGGAAGTAAACCTACAGATACTCTCCCCGCTTGCGAGCGGGCGCTCGAACTACGGCCTAAGGAAGCTCCACTTTGGACTCGATATGGCTCTTTGTTGCTAGGTTCTCAGCAATATTCAGAGGCGATCGCCGCCTTTGGTCAAGCGTTGAAACGACAACCCAAAAACTCTCAAGCCTGGGCAGGTCAATGTCTTGCCTGGAAAGAACTTGGCGATGACGAAGCAGCAGTGACAGCCTGTGACCAAGCGTTGAAGATCAATACTAATTGGGGCGATCGCTCCGCTCTGGAAGCGCAACATACTCGCAGCTTGATCCGCAATCAAGAACTAGACTACCAAACGGCACTTCAGTTCTATCAGCAAGTGCTAGAGCAACAACCGACCTATTCTCTGGCGTTGTTCTACCGAGGAGAAGCTCTAGAAAAACTAGGCAAATCTCAGGAAGCGATCGATGCTTATCAGCGTGCCCTGAAAGGAGATGATAACTGGGGCACTATGGAACTAGCCCAAACTTGGTATCTCCGAGGTCTTACCCATCGTCGGGTCAAAGAAGCAGAACTTGCGGTTAAAGCTTTCGATCGCGCTCTCTCTTTTAATCCTAATGACGGTCCTACTTGGTTTCAGTTAGCAGATACGCTCCGTGAGTTGCAGCGCCCTACAGAAGCCCTCTCTGCCTATAACCGAGTACTAGAAATCCAGCCTACCTCCTCACAGGCGCTCCTCGGACAATGCTTGACTTTAAACCAATTGCAACAGGCAGAAGCCGCTCTTGCTGCTTGTCAAAAAACACTCCAAGGCAATGCCCCATTGTCACCAGAGGAGGTGGCGCAAGTTTGGAACCAGCAAAGTTATGCTTTGACCAATTTAGGCAAGCTAGAAGATGCTTTGACTGCAGCCAATCGGGTGGTGGGAATGCGCCCAGATTGGAGCCAAGGATGGAGCGATCGCGCCGTAGTCTTGTGGCACCTGAAACAATACGAAACTGCTCTTGCTTCGGTAGAAAAAGCGATCTCCCTCGATCCGCAAGATGCCCGTGCTTGGGCCAATCAGGGGCGAATTTGGCGATCGCTCAATAATCCTGAAAAAGCCTTGGCTGCTTATACAGAAGCTCTAAAGATAGATCCCGAAAATGCCTCAGTATGGGCGAATCTTAGTGCAGTCCAGTGGTCACAGGGAGATCATGGTGCAGCGCTGGACGCAGCCAATCGAGCGGTCACAGTTGACCCAAAACTACTGCAAGGTTGGCAAAATCGCGCCACGGCCTTAGTCGCTTTACAAAAATATCCTGATGCCCAAACCAGTTATGAACGAGCTATAGAAATAGACCAAAACAGTGCTGACTCCTGGGCTGGCTTAGGTTTGGTCTTAGCCAAACAGCGGCAGTATCCGCAAGCGATCGCAGCGCTGCAAACAGCAGTCTCCCTCAATCCGCAACAGTCCCTCGCTCAGCAAGCCCTGGAAGCCCTGATGGAGGTAGAGCCTCCCGTGCTCCCTAAGTAAATTGATCCGATACTCTTGTCATTGGATTGACCTGTCGTTTTATGAAGTCTTGCTAAAGAATTGACCTTCGTCTATTGCCGGATTGCATTGAAGCTCTAAAGATGGAGACAGTCATATTTTCTCGGTATATACACTGCCCTTAATATTCAATTCATACTCCTGACGGCTGCATTGGCTCTCGAACCGAATGTGTCTTGTCTGAGGTGAAGTTGCTCGTTTTTCTCCTTTCACTTGGAAAGAGATTCCTTATGCTACCTCGTCGTCGCTGGTCCTGGCTGATTGCCTGCTTCCTCACTATCTTGATCACTACGGCTCCGTGGCATGGCCAAGCAGCAGTACCGATCGAGAGATTACTACAGCAGAGTCAGCAACAATACGAATCGGGGAAACTGGAGGATGCCAAAATTCTCCTTCAAACCGTATTGCAGCAAGCCAAAGCTAAAAATGATACTTTGACTTCTGCGATCGCTCTCAGCAATTTAGCCTTAATAGCTATTCAACAGGGGCACTGGAAGGAAGCCAATCGAGTCATTAGTCAGAGTATTCAATCTCTAGAAACACTGGATGATTCTTCTGCCAAGACTGTCGTTTTGGCTCAGACTTTCAAGGTTCAAGGCAAACTATACCTTGCGCAAGGGAATGCTTCACAAGCTCTAGAATCTTGGAAAAAAGCAACCGTTGCTTATCAACAAATTGGTGATGCGACAGGTGAGATTGAAAGCGCATTACAGCAAGTTCAAGCCTTTCAATCATTAGGGCTATACCGTCAAGCTTATGAAAAAATCTTAGAACCTTTACAAACAAAGATACAGCAACAACCGGATTCAATCGCAAAAGTGCAAGGGTTACGAAAACTTGGAGAAGTAATGAGTGTTGTTAGCGATCTGAAGGAAGTAAAGCAAGGAGAAGCATTGAGCAGTAAGAGCAATCAAGTGAAAGTACAAGCAAAAGAAATCGTGCGAGAGAGCGTTACCATTGCTCAGCAGCTCAATCACCTGCCTGAGATTCAGGCAAGCCAACTTACCTTAGCTAATTTGATCGCAGCAGAGATTCGCCAAACTCAGGGTGCTAGCAGTTTAAAGAAACGGGAGCAGGAACAACTTCGAAAAGCTACTGTTGAAGCACGCAATCTTTATAGTCAAGTAGCAGCGACTCCTTCTCCTAACCAACTGCAAGCCAACCTAAATCTTTTGGCTCTATTGATTGATCTCGATCATCTTACTGAGGCAGCCCAACTCGCTAACTCTCTAAAACCCGTGATGGCCAATCTGTCCTCTGATCGCGGTAGCATCGAAGCTCGGCTAAATTTTTCGCATAGCCTGCTGAAGCTCCAAAAACGAGGAAGGAGTACAGATCAAGATGCGATCGCTATACTCATTAAGGCTGTAAATCAAGCCAAAGATCTGCAAGATCCGCTGTTGAGAGCCAATGCTTTGGGAAATTTAGGACAAGCCCAAGAACAACAGCGACAACTGCAAGCAGCTCAATTTACAACAGAGCAAGCCCTATTCTTGGCTCAATCGATCCCACTAACCCACAAAATTTCATCTCTTGATCAGGTTTATCGCTGGTCAGCTCAACTTGGCCGACTACAGGAAAAACAAGGTGATCGGCTGGGGGCGATCGCATCCTATACTCAAGCCGTCAACACTTTAAAGAGGCTGAGAACTGATTTGGCAGGTAGTACAGATGCTTTGATTTTAGAGCAAGATGCTTTAGAACCTGTCCATCGCCAGCTCGTCAATTTGTTGCTACCTAGCAATGGTTCTCAGCCTTCTACTGAAGACTTAAAAAAAGCTCGTGATGTGATCGAATCACTCCAACTAGAAGAGATTAATAATTACCTAAAATCCAATTGTATTCAGGCAGTAGAAATCGATGTCGAGGTACCTCCGAAAACCGCAGTCATCTATCCCATTGTCCTATCTAATCGAATTATCACGATCGTTAGCGTTAAAGATCGCGGTTCCAAGTTATATCCAACTACAGTTGATCAAGAGGCGGTTCGAACAACAGTAGAAGCTTTACAAGCTGGACTGCGTAAGTCCTATAGCCTAGAGTATCAGGAACCTTCTAAGCAGCTCTATGAATGGCTGATCACACCGATCTCTGAGGAATTGCAGCAGGAAAAAGTAGAAACTTTAGTGTTTGTTCTAGATGGAGCTTTTCGCAGCGTGCCAATGGCAGCTCTATCTGATGGAGAACAGTTTTTAATTGAGAAATACAGCATTGCTACTACGCCGGGGCTAAAGCTCAGCGACCCTCAACCTTTACAAGCGAAGGCGCTCTCTGGAATTGCTTTCGGCCTTACAGAGCGTCGTACTGTCAAGCTACCAGATGGCTCTTCTCAACTTTTCTCCGAGCTACCGTCTATAGACTTAGAACTTAAAGTCTTTCAGGCAGAAATCAACCCTTCTACTACAACTGAAAATAAAAACTTTACCCATGACCAGTTCGTTAAATCACTGAAAAAATCTCAAGCTCCAATTGTGCATCTAGCAACTCATGGACAATTCAGCGCCAATCGCGATCAAACATTTCTCGTGGCTTTCGATGGTGTGATTAACATCGATGAACTAGCGACAGCTTTGGGAAGTGGGTCAGATACTCGTACAACCCCGATTGAGTTGCTAGTGCTGAGCGCTTGCGAAACCGCTATTGGAGACGATCGCGCCCCTCTCGGTTTAGCAGGCATGGCTCTGAAATCGGGAGCTAGAAGCACGGTTGCGAGCCTATGGAAGGTGAATGACGATGCTACTTCCATATTGATGCAGAAGTTTTACAAGGAAGTGGCTAGCCGCAAAGTTACGAAAGCGGTAGCGCTGCAACAGGCACAACGCGCTATTCTTAAGGACTCTAAATTTGGTGGTCATCCCTACTTTTGGGCACCGTTCATTTTAGTTGGTAACTGGTTGTAAATCGAGGTTTCTGTTTCTATGCAACGCCGCAATCCCTTCATCAATTCTGGCTGGCTCTGGTTAACCACTTCCGTGATCATCAGCAGCCTCTCTCCTAATGCCCAAGCACAAGTCGTTCCCGACGCCACGTTAGGGAATGGCAACAACTCCGTCACTTCTACGGTGGGCGATCGCACTGATATCACGGGGGGATTGCAGCGCAACTCCAGCCTGTTTCATAGCTTTGAGCAATTCAATGTCAATACCAATAAACAAGTTTACTTTGCCAATCCAACCGATATCCGTAACATCTTTAGCCGTGTCACCGGAGGTAATCTCTCCAACATTGATGGCACGCTAGGTGTAGCTGGCAGTGCCAATCTCTTCTTCATCAACCCCAACGGCATTATCTTTGGCCCCAATGCCCGCTTAGATATCGCTGGTTCCTTCTTCGCCAGCACCGCCGATGCCCTTACCTTCACTGATGGTCAAAAGTTCGCCGCCACGGGCGATCGGGCGGCCCCTTTAGTGGAAGTCAACATCCCCCTCGGCTTGCAGATGGGACCAAATTCCCCAGCTATACTGACAAATCAGGGACAGTTGGCAGTAGGTGCAAGTCAAAATTTAACATTGGCAGGCGGAATTACAACTAGCACCGGATCTCTCACAGCTTCAGGTGGAACTGTGCAGGTATTGGGCAACCAGGTCAATTTACAAGATCAAGCCCAAATTGATGTCTCTAGTCCCACTGGAGGCGGCACCGTTTTAGTGGGTGGTGACTACCAAGGCAAAGGTAGCTTACTCAATGCCACCCAAACCTCCGTAGGGACAGGTGTGACTATCAACGCAAATGCTACCAATCAGGGAAAAGGTGGCAAAGTGATTGTTTGGTCAGATGATGCCACCCAATTTAACGGTACTATCAATGCCCGTGGCGGGAAGCAGGGCGGTGATGGTGGGTTTGTAGAAGTTTCTGGACGACAAAACTTAGCATTTCAGGGACAAGTAGACGCGGGTGCGTTTCAAGGGCAACCTGGACAGCTACTGTTAGATCCTGGCAAGTTAACTATTAAAAATGGAGGAACGAACAATAGTCCTATCCCTCCTACAGGCTCTGGCGACTTTACGATCGATCCCATAGCTTTACGCAACGCACTCAACAACTCTCCTATAGTCTTACAAGCAGATACTTCCATAACATTTGATAATGCCCTTGATGCTAGCGTTAATGAAAAAGCCAACAATTTGGCTTTGAACACCCCTTGGACTGTTTTAAACGCGCCTATTACTCTCAAAACAGGAGCTTCACTGACTGGTACTGCAACAAAAGTTGATGTCAACGCAGGGGGTTTAATTCAAAACGGGATTGATGCTGCAGCGGTATCAGGTGCAACAGTGAATGTAGGAGCTGGCAGCTATACTGGCTCAGTCAATGTTAACAAGCCTCTTGATCTCGTCTTCAAGGGAATAGGGGTGAATCTAACAGGCAACCTTCAAACAACGCCAGGAATTGCAGTTGGGTTATCAGGTGCCTTAAAGACAACACAAGCCCAGGCATACAATGACGTAACTCTTAATGGAAATACTGCGCTTACAGGCACAAATCTTACTTTTACCAAGTTTAATGGTAACAATCACGATTTGCAGCTTGATTTTGCCAATCAAATCAGTGTTTCAAATACTCTTTTCAGCAATATCGAGAAGTTTGTTAATAACGGCAGTGGTGGCACGCTGATCAATGGCAACTTCACGACCAGCGGTGCCCAAGAATATAAAAATGCAGTTAAGTTTGGAGCCGATACTCAGTTAACTAGTAACGGCAGTATTCAATTCGGTGGTACCGTTGATGCTACAGATAAAAACACTGACGTGACGATCGCTGCTGGTACAGGAGACGTTACCTTCGGTGGTGCTGTAGGAACAGATAGAAATGGAGCCTTAGGAACTTTAGATATTACAAGTGAAGCCGTTCAACTCAACACCACCAACGCGAATAACTTGAATATCAATGCGACTGGAGCCATTACTCAAACTGGAGATTTGACAGTTGGTGGAACCACAACACTAGCCGCTGGAGCTAACGATATTACCCTCGATAGAGCAGGTAACAACTTCAATACAGTACAGGTCACAAGTGACAAAAATGTGACATTGAATGATACCAATGCTTTGAAATTTGGTACATCCGACATTACTGGAAACTTGAATGTCACTACAAAGGGGGCGATTACCCAAACTGGAGATTTGACTATTGGCGGCACGACCTCTCTAGCGTCTGGCAACACCAATAACATTACCCTCATGGGTGCAAATAACTTCAACACGGTGCAAATTAATAGCGGCAACGATGTTTCTCTAAATGATGTCAATGTCGTGAATCTTGGAACATCCACAGTTTCAGGAGATCTAAATGTTACTGGAGCCACCATCAATATACCGAGTGGAGCTTCAGTCAAGTCAACCGGTGGCAATATCAAACTAAATGGTACTACCTCTATAACCAATGCTGGCTCTCTTATTGCACCAGGGAAAACAATTAGCATCTTTGGTGGTCAGATCGCATTAGATGGAGGCTCGCTCGTCAATGTTTCTGGCTCAAAAGGTGGAACCGTTCAGATCGATGGTTCTCAAGTGGGCATTGCTGCCAATGCTAGGATTAATGCTGATGCTAACTCAACCACGGGACCGGGTGGCACTATTAAGGTTACTGTTCTGGATCCACTGAGGTCACCGATCCATGAAACTACAACGAACATTACTGCTAAGGGTTCTCCAGAAGGAGAAATTACGCTACCACCTAGTGTGGAATCGGCAATTTCAGCAGCTTTTCCTACGACTCCTGACCCAAACACGTCAGCCATCAACGATATTACGATTGTTGATGGAAATGGTCAGTCAATTATTACAGCTCTTCAAGGTTCCATTGACCCCTTTTTTCAACCTTTTCTTCAAAATGATCCGATCTTATACCAGTATTACGCAGGTACTCTATTTCAAAACCTCCGAATTCCACAAACCGCTCTTGAGGGAACAACACCATCTATCATTTCAAGTTTACTGACTCAGCAAGATATTATCCTTGCTGCGAGAAACAACATTACCATTCAAGACCTGACCAACCAAGGTACAACTCCAAACCAACTGACCCTCACATCTCCAGGCACTACTGGCTCTATCCAGCTTGCGGCGGGTGGAGTATTTACCATGAATCACAGCGATACGATTCAAACAAGTGGGAGATCAATTCGAATCACAGCTCTGAATACAAGTGGTGTTGACGACAGTTTAACGATCGGAGGCATTAATGCTTCTAGCCCAACAGCAGTAGGAGGAGACATTATCCTCACTGCGGCAAATGGAAATATCAAGATTGGTAATGGGATCAACCCGACACTGCTCTCAAGCAACAGTATCGGTAATACTGTGATTCAACCTTCTTCTAATCGTCTTTTCAGCCGCATTCAAGTCGAAGCAACTACAGGATCTGTTGATGTAAATAACGTACAAGTACAGGCAAATTCCGATACTGGTTATGCAGGCAAAGTCTCGATTAATGCTGCAAATACAATTGCAGCAAAAAATCAAACAATTATTAGCGCGAATGGTCAATCTGGGGATATTACGATCGGCTCAATCCTTTCTCCCTCAGTACCTCCAGTTTTGCGTCCGGAGAATATTTTAGTTAGTGATACCCAGCTTTCTTCTGAGAGTAACTTTAAATCTTTACCTGGAGGAGGTCTATTGACCGCAGGTGCCATTCGGTTAGGCGCGAATACTATTATTCAGGTGATTGACAGTAAGCTCTCCAGTAGTGCATCTGCTAACGCAACAGCAGGAGCAGTTGAAATTCAAACAACAAACAATTCCTCTGGGTTGATTTCGTTAAATAACTCTGTCCTTAAATCTGAAGCATCCGGTTCAAGCAAAGCCGGGGTGATTAACTTAATCGATGCCAGCACAATTGCGCTGAATGGAACGACGATTTCTAATACAGTAGTAAATGGTAACGGAGGAAAGACCACAATCAACGGAGGCACGATAGCGATTAGTGGCGGAACAACAATCCAGGCTGATACAAGTGGTCAAGGATCTGCAGGAAATATTGAAATTACTGCCACTGCACCAAATCCCGATTCAAACGCGGCAGCCCTTACTATTGATAACAGCCAGGTTACAGCTACCACAAATCCTGATCGAGAATCTGACAAACGAGGTAATGCAGGTCAAGTTTCTCTCAAAGCGACCAATGGCGATATTGCTATCAAAAATAGTAGTACCGTTTCTTCCAGTACATTTAGTGATGCTGGCCCTGACTTTGCAAATGGTGGGGTCGTCAGGGTCACTGGGCAAAATTTCTCGCTTCTCAATGGTTCCGTGATTCAAGCGCGTAGCACTGGAACAGGCAGACCAGGCAGTATTTCCATTGATGTGCCCAACACCATTACTATCTCAGGAACTAGTCCTTCCGGTCAGGTTAGTGAAGTTTCTACCTTTTCTGGTGCAAGTGCCGACCTCAGTAGTTCAAGCTCCAATCCAAGTGATCTTCTCCCTGGTGATATTCGCATCAATCAATCTGAAAGCCCAGTCAACAATTTAATCCTTTCTGAGCGCGGTCGAATCAATGCTTCTACCCAGTCGACTAAGGCAAACTTTACAGGCGGTAATATTCAGGTTTATGCCGATAATCTAAATATTACCAGTGGTGGGCAAATCGTTGCATCCTCCTTGGATGATGGCAACCCCGATACGCTACAAGCAGGTGCTGGAAATATCAACGTTGTTAGCGATAACATTAATATTTCCGGCTCTCAACAATCTTTTAACACTGATCCAAACTTTAGATCTACGATTTTCGCAAAACCAATTGGTAATGTCACTTCCAATGGGACTCTGACTCTATTATCAACCCGTGGGGGAGAACGAATCTCCACTCTGGCACCAGCTTTAGGATTAGCTAGCGGCGATCCACTGCTGTCTAATACATTCAATGGTTCTGGAGTGCAACTCTTTGCTTTGGGTGATGGTTCTGGATCGCTAGCATTTGATTGGACATTTTTAACAAATGAATCTACTGGTATCCCTGATTATCAATTTAACGACTCTAGTTTTTTGACTACTACTCAAGGCAATATAGCTTCACTTACCGATGTCAACACTGGAAGTTTTAAAGATTCTTCTGTTTCTGGATTTGATCGCGAAACAATTGGTAGTCCAACTCAAACTCTAACGGTAAGTCCAGGAAGCAGTGTTAATATCGGTGTGTTTAATGTTGGTGACGCAGCAGTTGACTCAGGATTGCGGTTAAGCAATTTGACGTTAAACAGTGCTTTAGTTCGAGTAATAGTTAGCTCACCGGACATCAATCCGAAGAAAACCTTTACTAGCGGCATCTTTGCTAAAGCAGATGGTACGGGCAATGCAGGCAAGATTGCGGTGAATACGCCTCGACTAACGCTTGAACAAGGTGCAGAGATTGCAGCTTCAACTGAAAAAGGTATAGCTGGAGACATCGTAATCAATGGAGGCGGAACTGGACAGGTAACGTTGAGTAATGGTGCCCAAATTTCTGGCTCCACTGTGGGAGGGAAAGGTGGCACAATCGACCTGACTGGACTCAACACTCTACAAACTACAAATAGCCTGATTGCAGCTTCTACCACAAAAAATGGTGGGAGTGCTGGCGCTGTCACTGTCAATGCAGCTCAATCTGTCACTCTCGATGGTACCCTCCCTCCAGGAATCACAGGTTCTATTGGGGGTATCTCTACTCAAGCCAGTGATGGCAATGGCTCTGCTGGAGCTATCACAGTCAATACTAGTCAGCTAAAAGTTCAAAATGGAGCCGCAATTGCCGCCTCAACCGAGACAGGGGTAGCAGGCAACATCTTGATTGATGGCGGTGGCACTGGACAAGTGACCTTGAGCAATGGTGGTCAAATCTCTGGCTCCACCGTGGGTGGTCAAGGTGGCAAGATCGAACTGAGCGGACTCAACACTCTACAAGCTACAAATAGTCTGATTGCAGCTTCTACCACAAAAAATGGTGGGAGTGCTGGCGCTGTCACTGTCAATGCAGCTCAATCTGTCACTCTCGATGGCACCCTCCCTCCAGGTAGCAATCTTCCTCCAGGAATTACAGGTTCTATTGGGGGTATCTCTACTCAAGCCAGTAAAGGCGATGGCTCTGCTGGAGCTATCACCGTCAATACTAGTCAGCTAAAAGTTCAAAATGGAGCCGCAATTGCCGCCTCAACCGAGACAGGGGCAGCAGGCAACATCTTGATTAATGGTGGTGGCACTGGACAGGTAACCTTGAACAGTGGGGCTCAGATTTCCGGTTCAACGGAAGGAGGGAAAGGTGGCACAATCGACCTGAGCGGACTCAACACTCTACAAGCCACAAATAGCCTGATTGCAGCTTCTACCACAGGCGATGGTGGGAGTGCTGGCGCTGTCACTGTCAACGCAGCTCAATCTGTCACTCTCGATGGTACCCTCCCTCCAGGAATTACAGGTTCTATTGGGGGTATCTCTACTCAAGCCAGTAAAGGCGATGGCTCTGCTGGAGCTATCACCGTCAATACCGCTCAGCTAAACATTCAAAATGGAGCCGCAATTGCAGCTTCTACCGACTCCGGTAAAGGCGACAACATCATACTGAACGGTTTAAACACGCTCCAACTGGACAATGGCATAATATCTGCCTCAACTCAGACTGGGACTGCTGGTGACGTAACCGTTACTGCAAATCAGGGCAGTGATCCATCCATTCAACTCCTCAACAACAGCACCATCGAAGCAACTGCTAAGAAGCAAAAAGGACAGGCGGGTGGAGTAACAATCACGACTCCCTCCCTCACTGTGACAGGATCAAAGATTGCTACTTCCAATGAGGGTCCTCAAGATCAAATAGGAGGCACTAGCAAAGATATCCAGTTACAGGGACTAAATTCTTTAACCGTGAATGGTGGCAGCCAAATCACTGCTTCTACTCAAACAGGCCAAGCGGGAGCAGTACTGGTGAACGCTGGGTCTCCAGCCGCACAATCAGTGCAAATAACAGGTGTGGGAACGCAGCTAGCAGCTCAAGCAGAGGATTTAAAAGGCAATGCTCGCAATGTCATTCTCAATGCGAAGCAAGTCAAAGTAACAGATAAGGCAATCATCTCTGCCTCTAACGTTTCTGACTCTGGTATCTCCGGTCAGACGGGAGGTGTGTCATTTGAGAACCTAGAAGCATTAGAGGTGTCTGGAGGCGGAACGATTGAGGCTAAAACTCAGGATGGTCAAGCAGGCAACGTCAATGTTGCTGCGAGCCAGTCCGTGCTCCTGGATCAAGGCACTCTATCGGTCAAAGCTGGAGGAAGGGGAAAGGCTGGTATTTTAACCGTGACTGCTCCCACTCTCACACTTCAAAATTCAGGAGAGATTCTAGCAACTACCAATTCAGGTGGTAGTATCGGCACGGGCAGCATCATCCTGAAAGATCTAAACACACTAACAGTAGATAACAGCAAAGTCTCTGCCTCAACCCAGACTGGTACTGCTGGCAGCGTAACCATTACTGCGAATCAGGGCAGTGATCCTTCCATCCAACTCGTCAATAAGGGTACGGTAGAAGCAATTGCTGAAAAAGGTGGCAGCGCAGGTAATGTCACCCTTACAACGCCTACTCTCAACATCACCACTGGCGCATCCGTTGCAGTTAGCAGCAAAGATGGAGAGGGAACAGCGGGCGATATTGAAGTGAATGCCAACAAAACCACACTTGATAATGGCACGATCACAGCAACAACAGATAAAGGTGGACAAGCTTCTTCTGCAGACATCATCCTAAAAAACTTCAATAGTCTCACTGCCACTAATAACAGCCAGATTTCTGCCTCTACAAACTCTGGTACTGCTGGTAATGTCAAAATTAGCGCTGATCAGGGTAATAACCCAGCGATCGCCCTCAACAACAGCACTATAGAGGCAGCTGCCAAGTCAGGAAAAGCAGGAGAGGTAGCTATTACAACCTCAAACCTAGCGGTTAACAACAGCTTGATCTCTTCCTCCACCACCACTGGAACAGCAGGAGGTGTGACAGTCAAAGTAAATGGGTCAGTAACTCTCAATGGCACAAGTCAAATCAAAGATAAAGACAGTAAGCCATTGGGGGGGATTGTTGCCGCAGCAACGGAGGGTGGTAGCGCAGGCAATGTGGATGTCACCTCTGGAAAATTAGCGATCCAAAATGGCGCTCGAATCAGCGTCAGTAGTCCAGCAGGACAGGCAGGTAACCTGAATGTCACGACCAATGACCTACGGATGGATCAGGGTACGTTGGAAGCAGTGACAGGAGGAGTCAAGGATGGAGCCAATATTGACCTAAAAGTAGGGCCAGGAGGGTTGCTGCTGATGCGAAATGGTAGCTTGATCTCGGCAAATGCCAACAACACAGCCAACGGTGGCAACATCAAAATCAAGGCTCCCTTTGTGATTGGGCTCACCTTTGAAAATAGTGATATTGTCGCTAATGCGGTTAAGGGGCAGGGAGGTAAAATTGATATTGAGACTCAAGCAATTTTGGGCTTGAACTATCGACCCAAATTGACCCCTCGGAGCGATATTACAGCCAGCTCAGAGTTTGGGGTGAGTGGTAGCGTTAACCTCAACACCCTCAGCACCGACGCGACCAGAGGTTTATCCACCCCCGCGATCGCCTTTATCGATGTCTCCCGCCTTACCGCCAATGCCTGTGCTGCAGGGGGAGCAAAAGCAGCAGCTAACAGCGAACTTCGCATCAATGGCAGAGGAGGAGTTCCGCTGAATCCAACTGCTCCTCTGCCCGCTCAAACAACAGAGAGTGATTGGGTTTCTCTCAACGTCACGCCTGAAGTCCCAACCACTGTCACCTTCTCCGGTGGCAACAACTTCACACTTGAATCTGGAGAAACCTACCAACTACAAGCAACCTGTGTCCGAAGTTGGAAAGAGCAGCAACGCCCAACTCTCTAGTGGCTTACAAGAGCGATCGCTTTTTAACTCGATTCATTCATAGACCTAGGAGCTTGATGTGTGCCAATGGGTCCGAATTAAACCAATTGATGGAAATTTTAGGCATTTCATAACCTACTTACGTAGCTACTTCAAAGATGGGTGAAATCTATGCCAGAAATATTTTGACCCCTCTCATCAAGCTCCAGCAACAGTAGTTCCATAACCGGGAAGGCAACGAAGCTTAACGCAGCTTTTGGGGAAGAGGGCAGATGGGTGAGTTTGTAACGGTGCCATGTTAGGCGTGAGATAGCTTATTTCGACAATTCTATCTATTAAGGGAGTAAGGTATGCGGTTACTGAAAGAAATGAAGGTAGGGGCACTAGCAGTATTATTGGGCAGCATAGCTGCGATCGAGTTGATGCCGATTGCAACAGCTTTACCCACTCAAGGAACCTTGATGGCGCGATCGCGGCGACTAAATTTCCGTGTGGGTGTGCGGCCTTCCTGGCCTTCCTCTTATCGAGGAGGTCGAGTCGGAGGTTTTAGTCGCTCTAGTGCTAGCTGTGGCACTCAAATGCCTGCTGCTTTAGTCCCTCCGCCCCAGGCTCAAGAAAAGGTAGCTACTAACAAAATGACGGTAGACAAAACCGCTTCCGAGCGGCCAACATTTTTTGTCTACCTGCCATCCCTAGATAGCCAAACAGCACAGTTCACCCTCCAGAACGAAGCCCGAACTAAGCAACTCCACAATGTCACCTTTAAGCTAACCGGCAAGCCAGGAGTTGTGGGAATTTCTCTGCCCAACTCTGCACCTGCTTTACAGGTGGGACAGAAGTATTTCTGGCAAGTCGCCGTAGGCTGTGATCCTGATGATCCAGCTAGCGTCATGGTGATTAGCAGCTGGGTTGAGCGGGTTAAACTACCTACTATCACGGCCAACAATCGTCTAGCTGTCTTGGCAGAACGGGGCATTTGGCAGGATGTAGTGACACAGATTGCCTTACAGCGATATCAAAATCCTGGCGATCGCGCCGCCGTTGAGGATTGGTCTGCCCTCATGGAAGATGCTGGATTACGCCAGTATAAGCAAGCCGCAATCGTTCAGATCGTCAAGAACTGACCAAAGTTGAGTAGGCAAATTCGCTCTCCTTACACATGATGAAAGGAAGGAATACTATCCTGTATTCCTTCCTAACTAGAGTTTCTTGTCACCTGCTGAGGAAACCAATAGCATAATGGAGATCGCGGCTATCCAGCAGGTAGAAACACCCGCAGTTAGTGTTTCAGAGTCTTCTGCAACAGGGGTGGGTTGAAATCTCAAGGTGTAAAGGTGATTGAGAAAAATAGGCTTTCTTTGAGGGATTGACCATTCTGGTTAGCATTGACTAGAGGAATCCCCCAATCAAGGCGGGCACGGAAGGTGTCACTGACCTTCCATTGCAGCCCCAATCCTGTACTCATCAGGAAATTCGGCACAGGCTGATCATCTCCCTTGTTCCAGCCACGCCCAATGTCAAAGAAGGGCACCACCTGTACCACACTTTTACCTTTAGACATCCGAAGCACAGGTAGATAGAGTTCTGCTGAGGCAAAAGCTCCGTTATCTGATAAAAGACTACTGGTGCGATAGCCCCGGACGGTATCGATGCCGCCGAGACTAAGCTGCTCCACAGGCACGAGCGGACGATTTGCCAGTTGCAGTTGGCTCTTGACTGAGAGTAGCGTATCGGGCGCGAAGGAATGAACCCAGAAGCCTCGACCTTGCCAGGATAAGAAACGGCCATCGGGTGGGATATCTAGGCGGGTCGCTCCTAGTGCATTGATGCCGATACTAAAATCTGATTGCAAGGAGACGACATCTCGTTTCCCTCGCTTCAGCCACTCTTGCCCAAACCGTAACGCCGTAATATTTGTTTCTCCATCAGGATCACTTCCTCGGCCTGGAAGTGGCAACGCTACGCCGTTATTGAACGTTTCTAAAAACACCCCTTCATTGCGATAATGATTGGCTCGTAGGCTTAGGGCTAATAGTTCTGTAGAAGTCTGTTTAAGGGGCTGGCGAAGCGCGATTTCATAATTACGCGATCGCGATTTGATGTCGAGATCGCGGAAAGGTTGCTCAATCACCTCACCCCGATTCTGGTTGTAGTTAAAACTCAAAGTACCATTCTTAGCATTAATGGGGAGGCTGTAGCTCGCATTCCAGCCTCGACTACCTTCGCTACGATTGTAGCCAAGCTGTAGGGCATCTCCCAATCCTAAGAGATTGAAATGACTCAACGAAAATTGCTGCTGCAACCTTCCTACACTGGGTGAGCGACCATTATCTACTGAGAAACTAGTCCGCAGCGGAGAGGCTTGCTTGACATTAACATTGAGAATGCTGCCTCCAGTAGTGGTTCCGGGAGCTAAAGTTGTGGAAATGCTATCAACTAGTGGATCTTGCTCTAACAACTGCACTGAGTCTGCTAATTGATCAATCTGCAAGGGGGTGCGAATTGACCGAGTCAAACGACGACGCACATAATTGGCAGAAAGTGGTCGCGCTAGCCAGAGGAAACCGGGACGCTCAATCTTCTGAATGTGAATCTTCTCCAGCTTTCCTTCAACCACCCGAATTTCTGGAGGAGCACCATTGAGAACTTCAGCAGGCACATAAGCACCAGAGTTGACATAACCTTGCTTGACATAGCATTGAGTAATCGCTTCGCTAGCCTGCACTAAAGCTGCTAAAGATAGCTTGCGGTTAAGTGGCGATGAAGTAGGGGCAGAATTCCTGGTACAACTATCACTCGCACTTTCAATATCCTTCGAGGGAGCAAGAGTATGTCCAGACTGGGCTGCAACTGTTTTCTGGACAACTGCCGCTAAATGTTGTTGGGAAAAGCGAGTATTTCCAGTAATCTTGATCTGCTCGACATAAACTCCTTCTGAAAGTGTGGAAGGAATCGCTGGAGTTGTCGCGGCAGGAGAAGTAGCGTCACTTGCAGCAGGAGATTGAATCGGTGTAGAGGCTGTGGCTTCAGGAAGAGTATCAGTTGTAGTAGAGGGTCGAGTCACTAGAGGAGCTGAGACTTCAGGAGTTTTGATAAGAGGCACCACAGACACAGCAGCAGATACAGGAGCATGAGTAGAGGGAGAAGCTGTTGCTAGATCAGGAATTGTAGATGGGGTCGGTGGGCTAGATGTCACTGCAGCAGGAGCAAAAGGCGGTATTTTGACTGGAGTAGGCTTTGCGATCGCAGGTGGAGGAGAGGGCATAGATGCTGATGACTGCTCCTCTAATTTAGGCGCTAAAGTTTCAGGCGCTAAAGCAGTCGGAGAGGAGGCAGGTTGTTTGGGAGGCGAAGGATGAGGCGCGATCGCCACAGAAGTTGTTGGAGATGCAGGTGCTTCTAATAAAGCTGAAATCACATCCTGCACCATTGCATCAGACTGAGCAGGTTTGGGAGGAGATAATTCTTGGGCTGGCGAGGGGAGTGTGGCAGCTTCTGGAGATAGCTCTTCGGAAGCGACATCATCCGAGCTGGCCTCAGGGTCTTGAGAAGAACTTAGAGGTGGCTCTGGCTTTGAAGTGGAGGAGATACTGGCAGCAGGAGGAAGATTTGCACCCGACTCAGAGGTTGCCACATCAGCGGGAGCGACAAACTCTGCTTCCAAAGATGTTGCAGGACTGGTCGGCTCCTTGGTGCCAAAACCATGACTAATGCGAGGGAGGCTGGCTGGCAAAGATCGTCGCGATCGCTGCAGAGTCAATGATTGCGAAGAGAAGGAGGATGTAGGCAAACTTGCCGCATTAGAACGGGGGGTGATGACTGACAGGCGATCGCGTAGGGGAGTCAACTGAGAGCGATCGCCCCCCGTCTCTGTGAGCGGCAATAGCACTTCTTTTGTCGTTGCCAACCAAATGCTACGTCCTAGTCCTACCACTCCCATCCCAATCGTTGCGGTTAAAACAATCAAACCTGCTGCTTTCAGTCGATCGGCTAGCGCAATGGGGGGCGGAGTCGGATGTAGAGTTGAAAAGCTTGCTGATGAGGCTGGTGGCGTCTCCAAGCTGTGAGTTTGAGGGGTCGAGTTGAGTGCTTGTGCGCCATCAGTAGTTCTCATTACAGACTTCCTAAATCAATGAATGGTTGTGGTGAGCCTCTGTTTAGAGGGACGGAGGGGGCGCAGGAGTCTGTGGGGAAGCCAAATTCCCACTGAGGGGAACCAGCCCAGCGGTCTTTAATAGCCGTTGTCCCTCAAGCGTCCGCATCAACTCTACAAACTTCTTGCCTGGGGCAGAACGGCGATTATCACGAGGGTATATTACTAAAATCGGATAGCTCAAAGGATACTCACTCGTTTGAAACTTGACTGGATCAGGAGCATAAGCACCTTTACGATTGCATAGATCTGTTTCGGGTGTAATCTCCTGGCGATCGCTCAACACTAAAGGCTGTACGGCTGCTTTTCTAGCCTGGCTCAGAGCTAGTGGGTAAACTGAGCATTGCCCCCAGATTTCACTTAAAGGTATGAAACCAACACTGCCCAATCCATCTACCTCAAAATCTCGAATCACCTGACGTAATAGCTCCATAGGCGGCAACTGCTGCACATCGGTTAGGCTCTGGGAAGACTGCTTGAGGACTTGTTGTTCAAATAACGCGATCGCTTCAGGATTTTGGGGAGCATAACGTTGTACCTGCAAGTTGGGACCGCCAAAGGTTGTCCAGTCATGAGGCGGATCGCTAAAGAGTTGTCGCACCTGATCTAGAGACAGTTTTCCCTTTAACGTAGTGGGGAGTCCTTGCTGCCGCTCCGTATAGCTAAAGGAAACTACAACGGCTAGCCCATCATAGGCAATTTCCTGGGATAACAGATCAGCAGGTAACTCATTCACAGGTGGGAGTATGGCAAAATCCGCTGCCCCCGAACGAACTTGTTGCACTGCGGCTGCGAAAGAATTGGCAGGGAGATACTGCAAACGTAAATTGGGCTGAGCAGCACTCAGAACATCTGTAAAGTGTTGGTCTCCTTGTAATAAATTGTGTTGTTGCAATAGACTCCACCAAGTGCCATTGCGCAGCGAGGTATAAATGTATTCACCTGTGGGGACGGCGCTCACCTCTGATAGGCAGCAGGTGGAAAGTTGGGGTGAGGGAGAAAGGCGGGCCTCTGTCGGTCGTAATCGTGGCAGTAATAGAAATGATCCTGCCATTAGGCCCAAAAGAGGTATCAGAAGGAGTGGAGAAAAGCGGGATGAGGGGGTAGTTTGGGCAGGAATGTCTGCTACAGGGGCGATCGCAGTGGGCGATCGAGAAATCAGTTGCAGTAGTTCACAACGAGCCACCTCAGCACTCGCGAATTTATCACTTTGCAAAGCTTGCAAGATTTCTCGGAGGGCAGGCTCGATCACAACCGAACCATCAGGTTGCCCCCCTTGCAAGAGCTGCATGCCGATCTGGCCGACAGCCTTTAAATCTTTTTGAATTGCCTCGTTTGTAGCTTGAGTTGATCGCCCCGGTGGTATTGCTGCATCAAAGCACTGCTCCCACAGTAATAAGTCACAAAGATACACAAAACCAGAGGTGGATTGTTCAATCCAAAGAATGCTATCTAAGCTCAAATTTCCATGAATCAGACCCTTTTGGACTGCACCAGCAGGAAAACTGAATTTTTGATTATGTAGAAAATCTAAGGTTTGTAGAATTTGACTCAAAATCTCCCGCACTTGGTGCGAAGGTAAGATGCCGCAAAGTTGTAAGTATTGGCGTAGGGTAGGAGCGAGATCACGAGTATCAGTCACCAAAAAACAGCGTTCGTAGGACTCTGTATCCGCGATCGCCTCAAGGGGCTGGATAGCTCGGAAGTCTTGAACACGCCCATCTGCCAACTGAATTCCTGCTAACCGCTTAAAGCTATTTTGACGCTGGAGTACCTCAGCATGGCTAAAGTCGGAGGCCAACAGCAGAAATTCCTTGATCACCACCGATCGCTTGGAAGTGACCTCGATCGCTTCAAATAAATGTCCATTGCCCCGTGGCCCTAGGTAGGCTTCAACCTTGTAATATCCCAGGCGACCCCGAATCTCGGCTTGTTCCAAAATTCCTAAGATTCGAGGATCTAAGCTTTCTGAGTGACCCTCAGGAACTGCAACCTCGACGAAAGTCTGCTGAGAGGGAAAAAGTTCTGGGCGCAACTCCTCCAAAACATCCTTCAGCCATGCGTACCGTCCCAAATAGCTAAAGAAACTGAGCCGCGTTGGCACAGGATACCGTCGGAGGAAGGCGCGCAATAAAATCTCAACAATCTTCGTCATGTGAGGCTGTAGGTAGCGGAGTCATTCATCCTGTCAGACCTAAGGAACTCTCTTTTGAAAAACAATAAAACAGTTGAGAGGATGAGCAAAACCCGACAGAAGTTAGTATTTGCCTTGAGGAAAAGCCTGCTATTCTCCTCATTGAACATAAACATTAATGAGGAGCTGTTTTGTCATGGTGAAAGAAGCTGTCGCCCAACTATTCCGTGCTGCTCAAGTTAACCCAACTCTGCGTGATCAGCTCAACCAATCAGCCGATATCGAGCAATTTGTGGCGATGGCTAGAGACTGTGGCTATGAGTTTACGGCTGAAGAATGGCGATCGATGACTCAATTTGCTGTTGAAGAATTAGCCAGCGAGTTGTCTGAAATTCCAGGGCTGTAGTCAGCTCTAAGAGGTGAGTATACCCGCATCAATACCCTGCGCTGTTTTCTACTTCACGCGATGTCAAGCTGGAAAGCGGCGATCGCCATGACTTTAAAGAGCCTCCAACACTTTCGCAATCCTTGCCCCCGTTCCAGAGATACACTTGCTCTCTGGCTTAGAGGCGATTGAGGCCCAAGTGGATGCTGACAATTTGCCGCCTGACAATTTGCCTAGACTTTGACAGCATGGCCTTGAGTTGCTCTGTTCTCTAGGTCGAAAAGCAACGAGGTAGCAACTCTCACAACTCCTTAGGCGAACCGTTGACCTCAAAACTCTTCAAAATTTGGCGTTGCTGAAAGAGTAATGCTGGCTTTGGCACAATGAAGGTATGAAATGTCCTCAATGTCACTCCACTCACACGGCTAAAAACGGTTACCGTCGCGGAAGACAGTGCTATCAGTGCAAGCAGTGTGGTCGCCAATTTCTCGAGTCTTACCGTCCTTGGGCTTACTCCGATGACATCAAGCAACTGTGCATCAAAATGTATCTCAATGGCAT